>CAMQSU010000001.1 GCA_947037025.1 uncultured Clostridia bacterium
GATAGGAGGATGAGGCAAGTTACGCCACTCTGATGATTTTATTTCTTGAGCAACATCAATTGTGTCAATAAGAACAGAGTTTTTGAAAAGCTGTATTTTATCACAGTTAGTGAAGATATAAACATCACCAACTTCGCCGCCAGCATTATCACCAATTTCTAAATTAGAAGTTAGCTCAAGAGTTGGATATTCATCTTGTTGAGACTTATAGAACTCTGCAGCAAGTTTGTCCATACGGAACATATCCGAAACGCCGTGATAACAAATCTTATCACCCGATCCAAAATCTTTGTGAGTATTATAATCGCTCATGCACCAGCCGATAGCACCGCAAGTATTTTTGCGTTTGTAAGCAGCATTAAGCACTGTTGCATGTCTAAGAGCGTGCTCTTCACGTACTTTTTCACTATCAAAAGACTTTGTAGGGAACATATGACCGTTGTGCTCTGTGATTAGTAGAGGAGTTTGACGAGTGGTTGTAAATATTTTAGGTAGCAACGGACTTCTAGAACCGTTGTAGTAAAAATCATTATAAGTGTAAACATCCTCAAGGAGTTCTGATCTAGGAATGCATCTAACTCCGCCAGTTTGACGAGTACGATCTAGTTCGCGAGCAAGCTCGTTAGTTTGAGTGTACAAGTCAGTATCGTCAGCAGATTCGTTAATTCTAACGCCCCAAAGAACGATACTAGCATGGTTAAAGTCTTGTTCAATCATTTCGCGAACGCTTTCAATAGCAAGATTTCTCCATTCCTCATTATCGCTGCTAACATACTGCCATCCTGGGATTTCAGTAAAAACAAGCAAACCAAGCTCGTCACAACGGTTTAGGAAGTGATGAGAGTTAGGGTAATGAGATGTTCTAACTAAATTAAGACCTAAATCGTTTTTGCAATATTCAGCATCAGCAACTTGTGCAGAAGCAGGCATTGCATAACCAACGTACGGATAAGATTGATGTCTGTTAAGACCTCTAATTTTGAAAGGCTTTCCGTTAAGGAAAAAGCCGTTTTCAGTAAACCTAGCGTGTCTAAAACCGAACTTGTATTTAAATTCCTCTCCAGCGTAAGTAATAAACACAGTATAAAGAGAAGGACTTTCAGGACTCCAAAGTTTAACGTCTGGCACGGCAACGCGCGCTTTTATTATTTCAGATGTACCTTTGTTCTCTATAACAAAGTCTTTAACAATAGTGCCAGTGTCGTCAGCAATTTTGATTCCAAGAGGTAGAGTAGAAGGAGTATTAAGAACAATCTTCATCTCACAACGAGGGGTTTTGCTTAAAACATTGATAGGAGAGAACATCGCATTAGTAACGAATGCAGCGTTATGTACATGAAGGTTTACTTCACGATATATACCGCCATAAACTAGATAGTCGATAGCGTTTCCAAATGGAGGAATCTCATCTCTCTCTGTGCTATCAACCATAACAGCGATCGTGTTAGTTTTTCCGACCAAAATATGCTCAGTAACGTCAGCGCTAAAAGCGGTAAAGCTGCCTTTATGGCTCATAGCTTCAACGCCATTTACGTAGACAATAGCATAGTTTGCTACTGCTTCAAATTCAAGCACAAAGGTTTTGCCTTCATAGAACTCTGGCACGTCAAAAGTTTTTCTATAACCACTAACAAAAAGGTTTAAGTTTTCGTCAAAGTAGTTGTAAGGAATTTCCTTGTTAGTGTGCGGAATATTGACAGTATCAAAAAGACTGTCATCAAAATTAGGATTAATAAAATCATTTGACCATTCAGTAATATACTTCCAGTCATAATTCAAATTTATTTTCATAAAAATAGTACCTCCATAGTGTTGTCAATAGTTTATCACATTTAACTGCTATTTGCAATAGTTTTTAAGGGTTTATATCTATATTTATCATAATTCTATTGTTAGTGTCGAAAACATTACTAATTAGTCGATTATTTTTTAGTCTTTTTCAAAAAAACATACTATGTAAAGCAACAAAAGCATAATTATTTAAGCAATTTTAATTTTGATGACAGCAATTTTTGTTGAATATAATGCCAATTTTAATTAAATGTACAGGATTAAGTGGTGCAAAATAATTATATTTATTAGTATTTAAGGACAGTTTATATCTTAAGATGGGGTATTACAAAAACATATGGTAAATAATACATAATCAATAATGCATTATATTCAACATTGCAAAAATATATATGCAAATTTTATTGACTATTTATTGGAATAGGTGTATTATTAAAATGTATAAATATTACTCTATTCATGAGTAAGTATAATTAGCAAAAAATAGTAATTTGTGCTAATATTATACAAAGAAAAATAATAAATAAAGGAAGATTACCGAAATGAAATATATTGTGCTTTTAGGCGATGGAATGGCTGATTTGCCTAGTGAAAAATTATCTAACAAAACACCTCTAGAGATTGCTAAAAAACCTAATATCGATAGCCTTGCAAAACGAGGAATTTGCGGTATGGTAAAGACCGTTCCTGACGGAATGAAGCCGGGAAGTGATGTTGCAAATTTATCTGTTATCGGATACGATCCTTTAAAGTATTACAGTGGCAGATCTCCGCTTGAAGCGTTGAGTATCGGCATTGATATGGCGAGTGATGATTTATCAGTCAGGTGCAATTTAGTAACGCTGTCTAGTGCTAGCAAATATTCGGAAAAAGTAATGATTGATTACAGTGCCGGCGAGATATCTACAGCGGAGGCAGCTGAGCTTATTAATGCATTGCAGCTGCAGCTAGGAAGTGACAAATTTAAGTTATACAGTGGAGTTAGTTATAGGCATTGCCTTATTGCAAAGCACTCAAAGCGAGGCACTGAATACACTCCACCACATGACATATTAGATAAGTGTATAAGCAAATATTTACCTTGCGGACTATACGGAGCGGAGCTTTTACAATTGATGGAGAAGTCAGTGCAAATTTTGGAGAGTCATCCTATCAATATTGATAGAGTGGCGAAAGGCAAAAAACCTGCAAACAGCATATGGCTATGGGGTGAAGGGGTAAAACCAAAGTTGCCTCTATACAGTGATCTATACGGAAAAAGTGCAGCAATAATATCCGCGGTCGACTTGCTAAAAGGCATAGGAATAGCAGGTGGAATGAAGGTTATAGAAGTTGCCGGAGCAACAGGCACAATAGATACAAACTTTTTAGGAAAAGCTGAAGCATGTATTGAGGCAATCAAAAGCGGACTTGATTATGTGTATTTGCATATGGAAGCTCCTGATGAGTGCGGACATCAAGGCGATTATGCGGGAAAGATAAAATCTATCGAGCTAATTGATGAAATTGTCGCAGGGCATGTTTTGAAGCAGCTTGAAGGTGAGGATGTTAGGATATTGGTAGTACCCGACCACCCGACGCCGCTAGATATGCGAACACATACAAGTGACAGCGTTCCATTTATAATATATGATAGTACAACAGCCTATAACGGGGTGGAAAAATATACAGAATTAGAATGTAGCAAGACAGGAATAACTGTAGAAAGTGGAGAAGAGTTGGCAAAACTATTTTTCGGAGGGAAAAATAAATGAAAGAATTTAATAATAACGAGTTTGAAGACGAAAACATGGAGTCACAAAACGATATCGATATAAATTCGATAGACGGTGAGGATAATATAATCAATAATGATTATTTGCAATCGGATAATAACGGTGCGGATAATGTATCAAGCGAGAACGCAGAAGAAAACTTAATCGATAGTGAGATTATGGATGAGCAAACAGACATAAACGCTTTTGACATAGAAGAAAATGAGATGAGAAACAATGATGTATCGCATGAAGACGAATCAAATGAGTATAAAGAAGATATCAACGTTGATGATGAAAGCATTGACAACCTTGACAATCTAAACAGTTATAATATAGATGATTCAGAAATAATAAGCATTGCAGATAAGGCAGAAGACGAAAGTGAGAGCGATAGCAATTTTGAAATTTTTGATGATAGAGAAGCATTAGACAACGGAAAAGGAAAAAAGTCAAAGAAAAACGGTAAAAGCAAAATTAAAAAGCCAAAGAAAGACTTAACTCCAGCGCAAAAAAAGAAAAAAAGGATAATAATTGCATGCGTTGCTGCTGCGACTGTCCTAGTAATCACATTATCTATATTGATACCAATACTTGTTGTAAATGCACCAAAGCAGTTCATCGGTGCTGCGGAGGATTTTAGCAAGGAAGTAGGAAAAGGTAAGGATTATTATGTAATGCAGGAGAATATCGACACAACAATTGACATAAAGCTAGTAATGAGTGTTGATATGAATGATAAAAACATAAAAACAACAGGAACAATCACGATTAACAACACAAAAAAGGCTGAGTTGGTTATCGGCACAAAGGATGGCAATGATTACATTGGTGGGGGAATTATCACGGCTAAAAAAGTGATATTCACAGATATTCCTTCAGCAAACATTTTATCTAGCATAGTAGCGGAAGAAATTGAAGTGACTAATGTAGTTAAATCAAACTTCGCAGGAGAAGTAAAAGCTGCCAGCAGAGTTCAACTAACTAATTCAAATGCTACTTTTAACGGTATTTTATTTGCTAGCGAAACGGCAGCAATGGCACTTGATAAATCGATAGTTGCAATAAAAGGCGATGCACTCGCAGCGGTAAGCTCTACAAATAGCACGTTAGATATTACAGGCAACACAATGAATGTTAATCTTGACAGCACAAGTATTTTTAAGACAACAGGCACAGTGTATGCAAATAACACAAAGACTATTAAAGGAAATGTTATTGGCGGAAAGCAAGTAGTAATGAGAAAAAACAGCAGTGCAAAGATAGTTAGCGGAGCAGCAGAGTTGTGGGTAGATGAGTCTACAAGCAATCTGATAGAAAGTTATAATGCAATCGGCGGCAATATAAAGCATTTACTATGGTTAAATACGCCAATCACTGCAAGAGCGACTTTTATAAATTCAAAAGTATTAGTATACGTTCCGGCAGTTGACAATGCGGAGAAAGTAGAATTTTTCATAAACGGCAGCGAAACTCCGATAGTTATGGATATTAATAGTGAAAACACATATGACCTAACAGAGCAGTTATTTAAAGTAGGAAGTCATGAAATCAAGATAATAATGAGAACAGGCATTGAAGAACAAAGAGAATTTATTGTCGACAGTGACCCAATAACAATTAACTATACGCAATCAATCACGCTTGCAATGGTATCAAATGCAAAAGTTAGTCTTGTAGGCGGCGAATATATTTTGACATTCAATGCGGTAGAAAATGCAAAGGGATACAGAGTAATATTAGATGGAGTTGCAGTAAATATCACAGGTGAAGTGCAATCTGGAGCATTGGTAACATACAATTTATCTGACAGCCCTGAGCTAAAAGAATTATTGACTTTAGGCGACCATGTATTAAAGATTGTATCAACAGGCGATGTTAATATAAAAGAAAGTGATGAAGCGATAGCAGAATTTCCAACAATATCAGCAAAAGTTGGCAGTGCAGTAATCACAAGCACAACACTTGGTAAAAACATAACAATCAGCTGGGGCGAGGTGCAAAATGCAAATAGATACAGTGTGTATGTTATGCGTGCAGGTGTTCCGGTACTACTTAGCAGTATAGCAGGAACAAGTCACACAATTGAAATCGGTAAAGATGTTTTAGTTGGTGAGTCAATATATGTTGTTGCAGAAGGTGCAGGCAATTACACTAATTCAGATAAAAGCAACGAGATAATAATAGCGGCATAATTACAGAAGATGTAAATTTGATATTAAAATAACAAATTATCACAATTACCTCATATAGTGCATATGATATATACTATAATGAAGTATAAATAAAAATTAAAAACAACATATTAAATTAAATGCAGTGAATAAAATCAGTTTCAATGCAAGTAATATTTATAGGGAGACTATATGGGCAACTTTAAGACGGACATGAAAGCAGTTATCGATCGTGACCCAGCAGCGAGCAGCAAAATAATGGTGATGTGCACTTACGGTGGATATAAGGCGATTAGAAGGCATAGGCGAGCACACTGGTTAAATAAGCACGGTTTCAAAAATTTAGCACTATTTGTAGCAGCAAAAACAAGACGCAAAACAGGAGTAGATATACATCCTGCGGCGGTTATCGGAAAAGGTGTATTTATTGATCATGGGGTAGGCGTAGTAATTGGCGAAACGAGTGAAATAGGCAATAACTGCACAATATATCAAGGTGTTACACTTGGAGGAACGGGTAAAGACATTGGTAAAAGACATCCAACAATACAGTGTGATGTTATGATAAGTTCTGGTGCAAAAGTATTAGGGCCGATAACTATTGGGCATAATAGCAAGATAGGAGCGGGAAGTGTAGTGCTAAAGGAAGTCCCACCGCACAGTACTGTTGTCGGAATACCGGGCAGAATAGTAAAGCTTAAAAATGAAAAGGTAGTAGATAACCTTGATCAAATGAGTGTACCAGACCCAATCATGCAGGAGCTAAAGCGATTGTGCTTAAGATTGCAGCGAGTAGAGGAAAGTGTGGGAATTAATTCTGATTGCCCTTATTCTATCGTAGATAAGGATGTTATAGAAGAAGTCAACTTTGATCAAATCATGGCAGATATTGCAAAAAATAATAATGAAAAACAAATTTTATAATGCGGTTATTATTGTAATAAATAATAAATTAATTTAAAAAGAATGGAGAGGTAATATATGTTAAAAGTATACAACACGCTTAGCAGAAAAAAAGAAGAATTTAAGGCAATAAAAGAAGGGGAAGTCAGTATGTATAGTTGCGGTCCAACCGTGTACAATTATGCACACATTGGCAATTTAAGAACATATGTATTTATGGACTTACTTAGACGAGTTTTATCATATGATGGATACAGTATAAATGGTGTTATGAATATTACCGATGTTGGGCATTTAACAAACGATGCTGATGAAGGTGAAGATAAGATGGATAAAACAGCAAAAGCAACAGGAAAAACTCCTGCAGAAATTGCTGATTATTACACAAGTGTTTTCATGGAAGACTTAGCAAAAATCAACGTAGAAACTCCAGAAATTGTTGCAAAAGCTACAGATCATATTGATGACATGTTAGAGTATGTTACAAGGCTTGTGCAGGAAGGCTTTGCATACGAAATAAGTGATGGTATATATTTTGATATTTCTAAATTTCCTAAGTACGGACAGTTATCAAGACTTAATTTAGATGAGCAGATTGCAGGAGCTAGAGTAGTAATAAATACTGAAAAGAGAAACCCTCAAGATTTTGCGGTTTGGAAGAAAGCTGATCGATCACATATACAGCAGTGGCAAAGTCCATGGGGCATGGGATATCCTGGCTGGCATATAGAATGTTCAGCTATGAGTCAAAAGTATCTTGGCGAAACATTTGATATTCACACAGGCGGAGTAGATCATATACCGGTACATCATGAAAATGAGTTAGCACAAAACGAAGCACTAACTAAGGCTAAAGTAGTAGATTATTGGATGCATGGCGAGTTTATGCTGGTAAATAACGGCAAAATGAGCAAAAGTTTAGATAATGCGTATACAGTATCGCAGCTACAAGAGTTGGGATATAGTCCGTTAGTATTTAGATATTTCTGCTTGAATGCACACTACCGCAAAAAGTTGAATTTTACGTTTGAAGGTTTAGATGCGGCGAAAGTATCATATGAAAGATTGTGCGGATTATTATCAAGCCATTCAAGAGGACTTGCACTAGTAAACCCAGTAGATTTAGCAGCATATAAAGCTGATTTTGAAAGAGCAGTTAATGATGATGTTAATATCCCGATGGCACTAGGCACGTTATGGAAAATGGTAAAAGAGCCACTATGTTCTGATGTTTACGCACTTGCATTGCAGATGGATAAAATATTTGGATTGTCTTTAGATAAAGCGGATGAGTATATGCAAAGTATAAAGGAAGAAGTTCCTCTAAATATAGCTTCACTTGCGGACGCAAGATTGCAAGCAAAAGCGGAAAAAAATTGGTCAGAAGCTGACAGGATTAGATGCGAAATAGTAGAGCTTGGTTACAATTTATTAGATACAAAAGAAGGATATGAAATCAAGAAAATTTAACGAAAAAATGACCAAAAAAAAGATAAAAAAAACACTAATATAATACTGCAAAATCATGAGAAAAATTTGCAAAAAAGACTCAAAAAAACAAGATATAAAAACGCATTAAAATTGCGTAAGTTGAAGCAAATAATTTGCAATAAATTAATGTATAATAAATGCTTAAATATAACATATAAAAGCAAGAGAAAAATTGCAGTCAAATTCTTGCAAAACATTAAATAATATAAATATAATCGGAGTAGTTTTTATAGCTAAGCCGATTATATTTTTTTATTAATATAATAGTATTAAACATCTATTAATTTAGCAGCACAGCAAATTATTTTAAAAGTAACGTTGGTAAAAAAAACAATAAAAGAAACTTGTTATTGCATAAATGATAGCATAAAGCAAATTGGTATTACATATAATATTACATGTTGGAGGTGTTTGATGATAGAGTTTGATATGATTCCTGATGATGAAAGTATAGAGAATATGAATAGAGAATACGATAAGGTGCTAAGGCGAAAAGAGCTACTAAATGGAGTGGATGATACGGTTAAAGTAGTCTCGCACAGGGCAAGTCCGCCATGTTATGGACTAAAGTGCGGCACGGGCGATTTGATGGAAAAGAAGCTTTTTGCGGACATATATCATATGCAAATGGACATGGTTGCACAGTTAAAGCATTTGCATACAATAGCGCCATATGACATGAGGGAAGAAATTTCAAATGTTATCAAAATCAAAAGGCGAGATAGTAAGATGATATTGAAGTGCTATTACAATACCACAGACGACGTGATGACGCATTCGCCAACCCTTTCCCATGATAGAAATTATTGCAGATTGCTAAGACATATAATTGCAAATCAGCAAAAACTATTGATAATGCTTGCAGGCAGTCATAAGCAGTGCGTGTATATTAAGAGGGTAATTAGCAATGAGTTGACAGCGGGATACATACTAAACAGCATGGCAATATATTGTAGAAGATGATTAAATTCGCAAAATATTAATATATAATAAATTGCAAATTGCAAAAAGTGGACGGATTTTATTCGTCCGCTTTGTTATTTAGCACATAATATAGCAGAATACTGATTTAGTCATTGACTTGTAGTGAAATACTTGATATAATAGGAAAGAATAAACTAATAAAAGCAATAAAAACAAACACTAACAATAACTGAGATCAATATTAAGTGATAAAGCGAGGAGTGGTAGGGTTATGAAAGAGAAATTAATGAAAAAAATGATTAATGTTGCTATGGGCAGAGAAAAAGCTGACCTTGTAATAAAGGGCGGCAATGTAGTCAACGTGTACACTGGCGAGATACAAGTTGCGGATGTTGCTATCATTGATGGATATATTGCAGGCGTGGGCGAGTATGATGGCAATGTTAATATAGATGCACGGGGGAAATACATTTCTCCGGGTTTTATTGACGGTCACTGTCATATAGAAAGCACAATGTTATCGCCTGTGGAGTTTGCAAAAGGAGTAATGCCTTGCGGAACAACTACAAGCATATGTGACCCGCACGAAATCGCAAATGTATGTGGGCTAGATGGAGTGAAATACATGATATCGGAGAGCAATCGCACTCCGCTAGATGCAATATATATGGCACCGAGTTGCGTTCCGGCAACAGCTTATGAAAACAATGGAGCTACTATTGACAGCAAAGGAATTACCGAGTTGTTAGAGGGCTACTGTTATGGAGTTGGCGAGTTCATGAACGCACCGGGAGTGATTAATTGCGACCCAGAAGTAATGGCAAAATTAGCAGTTGCAAGGGAAAAAGGTGTAATTGTTGATGGGCATTATCCACTAGCAGATACAAAATCGCTTAACGCGTATATCGGCGCAGGGATAACTACAGATCACGAGTGTTTAGATGTTATTGATGCAAAAAACAAGTTAAGATGCGGAATGTATGTGCTTATGAGAGAGGGAAGTGCAACAAGGAATGTACGTGATTTAATCAAGATAATAACGCCAGCAACAATGCGACGAGTAGTGTTTTGCACTGATGATAAGCAAACGCATGACATAGCAAGTGTAGGGCATATTGATAATAATATCAGGATTGCGATTGAGTTAGGGGTATCAGCAATTGATGCGATAACTATAGCAACTCTAAATGCTGCAGAGTGTTTCAAGCTAGAAGATAGAGGAGCTATCGCAGCTGGAAAAATAGCGGATCTTGTGATAATTGATGACCTAACTTCCTTTAACATTTTGCAAGTATACAAGCGTGGAGAACTTATCGCAGAGGGCGGAAAAGCGTTATTTAGCGGCAAAGCAAAAACAAATAGTTCTGTTATAAGCTCCGTCCATTGTGCAAAAATCACGACAAGCGACCTAGATATACCGTTAAAAGGAAATAAAGTCAGAGTTATTGGGATTGAGCCACACAACGTATCAACTACCAGCCTTACAAGGACTGTAAATGTAAAGCTTGGCAAGTATGAGAAGATAAAAGACGATGGTTTCAGCAAGGTGTGTGTTGTAGAAAGGCACAAAAACACAGGAAATATCGGTGTTGGATTGTTAGAAGGGTATGATATTAAAGGCGGGGCGGTAGCACTATCAGTTGCGCATGACAGTCATAATATAATAGCTTGCGGTGATAATGATGCAGATATTGTTATGGCAATTAACGAGATAATTCGTGTTGGCGGAGGAATGACAGCGGTTAAGTCGGGCACAGTATTTGATACTTTGGAGCTGCCAATAGCGGGAATAATGAGTGATAAAGATAGTGATTATATAAGTGAATATACTGCAAAGCTTAACAAGTTTGCATATGATGAGTTAAAAGTGAGCAAAAATGCTGAACCATTCATGACATTATCGTTTTTATCATTAGTAGTAATACCAGAGCTAAAAATTAGCGATAGCGGATTGTTTGATTATAGCAAGTTTTCATTTGTTTCAATCGAAGTAGACTGATTGACAGAGTAAAAACTAAAGATAAGTAAAAAAGCCGCACAAACAGAACGCTAAAAGAAAGAGGTGTACAAATGTATGATATTGAAAAAGTTAATAAAATAGACTGGTCAATGAAAGAGCTTGAGGTTTTAGGTGGCGATTTAGCTGATGATTTAATATTGGCGCTTAACAAAAGCATGCGATATATAATCGGCAAGTTTTGGAGCCGTAAGTTATTTAAAAAGGAAGCTAAATCGGACTATTTGACATTCAGAGGCCCTTTTGACAAGACGATAAGACAGTGTATTTATGGCGCTAAAGTTATGGCGTTATCTTTCAGATTCAAGTTATTTGATGCGGATGCAACAGGAAATGCGGAGTTCGTTGCAAGGGATAAATACATCAAATTATTAAGATCATGCGTATATCATCATGAGTCTAACAAGATAAATGGATGGGGTGGTGAGGAAGCGACAATTTCGCATGTGTACGAGCTTGCAGTTTCTGCATGGATGGTATGGAGCAAGTTAAATGCTCGCGACAGGCAGTTGGTAGTGAATATGGTAGAGTATGAAGCATTAATGCTTGAGGATGCATCTCCAAGATTTGATTTCAGTGTGGACGGCAAGGCGTTGCATTCGTCACAATCAAGTGTTTTTTACAATTCTGATGTTGCAAATTTCCTGAACTTAGCAAGCAAAATGCTGGATAAGCATGAGTGCGTGCAAAAGTGGACTGAAATAATGACACAGTTTTATAAAGCAACTTTCGTGATTAAATCAGATGCAGATGATCGCGGATACAATGTTAATGATCAAGGATACATTATTAATTATGGTGGACGCAGTCCATATGCAAGCAGTCAAATATCTACAGTTAGCAAGCCAATGATGCTAGCGTGGATGACTGGTGAAGATTTACCAGCGGGTGTCGGCGATAAGTTTGAGATAATATATAAGGCATTCTATGCTTCTGAACAAAATAGCAAAGGACTTAATGAACCTATATTTGTAACTTTTGACAAAAAAGAAAGACCTTGTCCGGAAATAAAAACGCCAGACGGAGCGGTAGGTGGCAAGGTGACGTATAGTTCAGTATATTGCATGGATTTAATGGCATATTGTTTAGGGCTTGACAGTGTGACAGTTCCAAAGAGCAGGGACTGGGCGAAGATAAGAATGCGTGGTATACTTAAAAAACAGCGTAACGGAAATTCTAAATGCAGTCTATATGCACCACAGGTTATCAAAGGTGTACACAGAGAGGCATTAAGTAGCAGTCTGATGGATGCGTATATTGCACTGTTTATATATATCGCAAATAAAAAAGTTAAGGAACCTACTAAAACAGATAGACATAGACAAGATAGAAACATCAGAGTAAGAAGATAAAGATTATGTCTATAGAGTAAAAAAGCAATAATTAACAATTTAAAACATTAATTATTGAATATATCCAAAAAATAACTTAATAATTATAGTAGAGCCGCGTGTTTGCACGCGGCTCTACTATTTTTTATATATTTTAATATAACTCAATATATACATATTTATCATAATTTATTCGCAAGTTTATATATTGCAAGTTGCTTGCAGAAGCACAGAAAAAAAATTTATTTTTAAATAATCGAAAAAAATAGATAAAAATCTTTGTGTTATTGTTCAAAAAGTACTATAATATAATAGTAAAAATAAAGCGAGCGACTAATTTGTTATGATAGGGAGGGGTATGGATATATTTTTTGTGATGAAAGGAATGTTTTCAATCAATAGTAAAAAGGCTGAAATTATCAGCGCGAAAGAGTGTAGACTTATAAACGGAAACAAAGTTATTTGGCATTATGAATCGGGCAAAACATTAATCTGCTATTACGGAAATTATAATGATAAGGATTATATCAACACGCTAAAATCAATAGGCATGGATATTGAGAAGTCGACTGAAGTATAAGTTATCAATCTTTTAAAAAGTAAATGTAATGATGATGTTAAAATTTGCAACTAGATATTGCAATGGTTAACTAATATATATGTATGATATCAATACGTTTTGGTTGCTTTAAAAGTATCAATATGTTATAATAATAAAGAATTTTAATTTATAGTGAGGTGTTTAATGGTTCAAGTTACTGATTTGTGTCTACAATTCGCATCAAGAAAGCTTTTTGATGAGGTTAATATCAAGTTCAATACAGGTAATTGCTACGGCGTTATCGGTGCTAACGGAGCGGGAAAGTCTACTTTCTTGAAGGTGCTTTCTGGGGAAATAGAGCCAACACGTGGCAATGTATCTATCGGAAAAGGCGAGAGAATGTCGGTGCTTGCGCAGAACCAAAACGCTAGTGACGACCTAACGGTACTGCAAGCGGTACTTAAAGGACACGTACGTCTTTATGAGATTATGGTTGCAAAAGAGGCGCTTTATAGCAAGGAAGATTTTACTGAAGCTGACGGAATTGCGTCTGCTGATTTAGAGGCGGAGTTTGCGGAGCTTAACGGATGGGAGTCAGAGTCTGAGGCGGAAATGCTTTTGAATGACCTAAAAGTTGATAATACGCTTAACAATACATTAATGGGCGAGCTTGACGCAAAAACAAAGGTGAAAGTGTTGCTAGCGCAAGCGTTATTTGGCAACCCTGATATCCTAGTTCTTGACGAGCCAACAAATAACCTAGATGCAAAAACTGTTAGATGGTTAGAAAACTACCTAATGGATTTTGAGAATACAATCATAATCGTTTCACATAACCGTCACTTCTTAAACAAAGTATGCACGCATATTTGTGATGTTGATTTCGGACACATACATATATTCATGGGCAACTATGATTTCTGGTATGAGACTTCTCAGCTACTAGCAAGACAAGCGCGTGATCAAAACAAAAAAGCAGAATCAAGAGCAAAAGAGTTGCAAGACTTTATACAAAGGTTCTCAGCAAACGCATCTAAGTCAAAGCAAGCAACAAGCCGAAAGAAGGAACTTGCAGGACTTACACTAAATGATATTAAGCCATCAATGCGTAAATATCCATTCGTTGACTTCAAGGTTGAGCGAGAGGTTGGCCGTGAGATTTTAACGGTTGAGAATTTAACTAAAAAAGGCTATTTCGAAAATATCAGCTTTATGGTTAAGCATGAGGAAAAGATTGCATTCCTTGCAGACAAGTCAACAAGCATATCTATGTTATTTGAGGTTATCAATGGCACAGCAGAGGCAGATGGCGGTACTGTAACATGGGGAAAAACTGTCACTTCTACATATTTACCAGAGAATAACGATCAATTCTTTAACGGATGCGAACTAAATTTAGTTCAATGGTTAAGTCAGTATTCACCAAATGAGCAGTATGAGGAGTTTATACGTGGCTGGTTGGGAAGAATGCTTTTCTCTGGTGAGGAAGTTAAAAAGTCAGCAAAAGTATTATCAGGTGGAGAAAAAGTTAGATGTATGTTAGCAAGAACAATGCTTGCAGGCGGCAATTTCTTAACACTTGATGAGCCAACAAATCACCTTGACCTAGAGGCAATCACAGCACTAAACAAAGGAATGATTAACTTTAAGGGAAATATGCTATTTGCAACACACGATCAAGAGATAATGAGTACAGTTGCAAACAGAATTATTGAGCTGAAAGATGGCAAGAAAGTATTTGATAAAGAGATGACATATGATGATTATCTTGACATCGACTGATTTATTTGCAATATAAATTAGCGCAACAAAGATATTTAATGTATAAAACGCATATATATAGATAATAATTATTATAATAAATATAATATACACTATATAATGTTATCTACATAATACAAAATGCAGTTGCAAATACAATTTAATGCAAAGAAACATATTAACATTACACCGTTTTACATATTACCTCAATAGGGTAATTCTAGTAAGGCGGTGTTTTTTTATGAGCAAATTATTTCACGACATGCAAAAAGAGGAAATGGATAGAGCTAAAGAGCAATTAAGCCATATTCAGAAAAAGGTCGCAGATGGAAATATTTTAGAGCAAGTCCACATAGTAATGGCATCAGACATAAACGGAATGGGAAGGCTTTTCGGCGGCAGAATAATGGAATGGATAGATGTATTATCAGCAGTGGTAGCAAGAGATTTTACAAAGCAGGATGTTACAACAATCAAGGTGGAGGAGTTAGTCTTTGAAAAACCTGCATTTATAAATGATACAATAATTATGCGAGGCAAAGCTGTAAGCTATGGCAAAACTAGCGTACTTGTAGAGATTATTTCATATGCAAGAAAACTCACAGGCGAGGAGTTTCCTATCAATTGTGCACGGCTAAAGATGGTCGCAGTAGATAGTTTAGGCAAAGCTGTAAATATTAGAAAGTTTATTAGCTAACACTGAATCAGCAATAAAAACCACTACATTGAGTTTTATATGTAGTGGTTTTGCTTTTTTTATCCAAAATTAGCGTGCAACGTGCATAATATAGCGTGCAACTTGCAAGAGTTTGCATAAATTAATCGCAAAACTGCAGAAAAAAAACAGAGAAACAGCTTATTTCTGCTAAATAGCCTGAATTGGTCTAAAAAAAAGCAAAAAACACTTTACTTCTTTAGCGTGATGAAGTATACTATCAATATAACAAACATATGATAGTATAAGAAGCAGCACAAAACACTAACGGTGCTAGCTTTACTAGATAAGAAGGAGCGAATTATGAAAAAGAGGATTTTAGGAATTATAGCAGTTGCGGCTGTTGCGGTAATATCAATGGTAAGTTTGGTAGCTTGCGGGCCAAAGCTAAGCGACTGGAATTATATAGAAAATAAAGGCGAGATGGTAATAGGATATACAAATTATGCACCGCTTGCAAATGTAGTAGATGGCGAGCTAGTAGATGGTTTTGATATTGATCTTGCAAAGGCAGTGGGCGAAAAGTTAGGCATTGATGTTAAATTTAAGAGAATTCAATGGAATGACAAAATCATATCACTTAAAGCTAGAAACATTGATGTAATATGGAATGGGATGACAATCACAGCTGATTTAAAAGAGAGCATTAATATCAGCGCGCCATACTTAACAAATAGTCAAGCACTAATAGTACCAGTAGCAAATGCAGATTGGTCGAAGAGTGATTTAGTAGGCAAAAAGATCGGTGCAGAGTCAGGCAGTGCAGGACAAGAAGCGGTAGAAACTGATTTTGCGGATAGCACATATGTGGGTAAAGAGTCACAAGTAGATGTATTCACAGAGCTATTAGGCGGAACGGTAAGTGCGGGAATAGTAGATGCACTACTTGCAGCGGAAATGCTTGCAGGATCTACTTATAAGGGTAAGTTCGTAGTATCAAATAATTTTACTTTTGATAGCGAAAATTTTGGAATAGGATTTAGAAAAGGTGATGACGTATTAATGAAGAAAGTTGAGGATGCGCTTGCTGAGCTAAAAGCTGACGGAACGGTTAACACAATCGCAGTTAAATACGGAGTGCAAGGTTTAATACCGGCATAAAACAAATCAATTAGGATGAAACAATTTAAACGATTAAATCAAATTGCAAATTTGCAATAATTTGCTGATAGGATTGTGCAAAAGCTAGTTACATACTTAGTGATAGGTAAGTGACTAGCAATTGTGCTTAAAAGGCTAGTTTTTAAAGCAGCCTAAATAATAGGATAGCGTGATTAAAATGGGATTTTGGGATGTAACACTACAATTATTAGAGGGATTTGCAGTAAGTTTGCAGATATTTGCTGTAACTCTAGCAGTATCATTACCGCTAGGATTATTAATATGCTTTGGTTCAATATCAAAGTTTGCACCGTTAAAATATTTAACAAGGTCTATAGTATGGATAATTAGAGGCACGCCACTTATGTTGCAACTAATGATAATCTACTATGTACCAGGGATATTATTTGGCACACCATTTGAGAGTGCATTGCTAGCAACATTTATCGCATTCGGCGTAAATTATGCAGCGTATTTTTCCGAGATTTACAGAGGCGGAATAGAGTCAATACCTAAAGGACAGTATGAGGCGGGATATTTGTTAGGAATGACAAAAGTGCAAACTTTCACTAAAGTAATAGTCCCTCAAGTATATAAACGCATACTTCCACCAATGGGCAATGAATTTATAACACTTGTAAAAGATACATCACTAGCAAGAATACTTGCTGTAGGTGAGCTATTATTTATAGCATACGAGTTCAACGCAAAAGGAATAATATGGCCGCTGTTTTATAGTGGAATATTCTACCTAGTAATGTGCGGACTGCTTACAATACTTTTTTCTTATCTAGAGAAACGAAACAGACGCTGGTCATAAGGAGGCAAAATTATGAAAGCATTAGAAGTAAACAGTATAAATAAATATTTTGGCTCAAATCACGTGCTAAAAGATGTAACATTCTCTATGGAAAAAGGCGAAGTATTAGCAATAATCGGCTCATCAGGCGGAGGCAAAACAACGCTACTACGCAGCCTAACATTTTTAGAGCGTATCCAAAAAGGAAGCATAAAAATCAGCGGCGAGATAATAGTTGCGGAAGTTGAATGCTTAGAAAAACCAAAGAAATATATAGTGCAAGAGTGGGAAAGAAAGGAAAAAAAATCTGATTGCAATTGCGATAGTGAATGCAGCTTAAAAGAAGCAAAATCTGATAATGCAACTGCATTAAATAGTGATTTAAACACAGCTGAAAATAGCGAAATGATTAGCAAAAAATGCAGTGATATAAACAGCGAAAGCGGTGCAGATAACGCCGCAAAAAGTTGCAAAATTTGCAATAAAATAAAGTCAATATGCAGCTTTAAGCTAAAGAAAATAGTCAAAAATCCTATCACTGAGAGTGTCGCGACAACAAAAAGCACATATCCAAATGATGACGAATTAAGACTAAAAAGGCTGAAAATGGGGCTAGTTTTCCAAGATTTCAACCTATTTCCACACAAAACAGTAATAGAAAACTTGATTCTTGCACCAATGCTTATCAAAAAGGACGTAAAGGACGAGAATGGAGTTGTAATATGCAATGAGAGTATGCCTGAGGATAAAGCACGCGAGCTTGCAATGCAAATCCTTGAAAAAGTTGGACTAAGTGATAAAGCGGACTCGTATCCATGTGACATTTCAGGCGGACAAAAACAGCGAGTTGCAATTGCAAGAGCGCTGTGTATGAGTCCGGATATTTTGTGTTTTGATGAGCCAACATCAGCACTTGATCCAGAGCTTACTGGCGAGGTGCTAAAGGTCATAAGCAGTTTAAGAGATTCAGGAGTTACAATGCTTATTGTTACGCATGAAATCATGTTTGCAAGAGAAGTTGCGGATACAGTGATATTTTTAGATGGCGGACGAATTGTCGAGATGGGCGAGGCGAAAAGTGTAATAGATAACCCGCAAGAGCCAAGAACAATAGAGTTTATGGATAAGATTTTAAAAGCGTAACAAATCGAGGAGAAAGTAATTATGTATCATGGCAGCAAAGAGATGTTAAATGATTTGTATAGTGCATTTGCAAGAGTGGAGAGTAGCTCTGATATGGAGTTCGTTCTTGAGGATTTATGCACATATAAGGAAGTGGAGCAAATGGCGCAAAGGCTGAAGTCGGCGGAGCTATTAATAGATGGAAAGACATATGCGGAAGTAATTGCAGCAACGGGAATATCATCTGCAACTCTAAGCCGTGTATCAAAATGCGTGCAAAAAGGAAATGGCGGATACAAAAAACTATTAAACAAGTAATTGGTATTTTCTTTCGGCAGTTGGGTATAAGTATTTTATAGAGCAGATATAACAATATCAACAGCACAATAATCAAAAAATATCAAATTTCGCTTGTAAGTGAATACAAATTATGATATACTAAATAATGATAAATAAAAAAGAATAGAGGAGATTTTATATGTACAAAACAGGAAACAAGATAGCTGAAGGCTTGATAGGCAAAGTAATAATGGATGTAACAAATGTTGAGCAAGCAAAAATTGCTGAGGCAGCTGGTGCAGGTGCGATAATGGCACTTGAGAGAGTTCCTGCTGATATCCGTGCTGATGGCGGAGTTAGCCGTATGAGCGATCCTAAAATGATAAGAGAAATCCAAAAAGCTGTTAAAATTCCAGTAATGGCAAAATGCAGAATTGGACATATCGTAGAGGCAAGACTACTTGAGTCAATGAACATTGATTTTATTGACGAGAGCGAAGTTTTATCACCTGCTGATGAAGTTTTTCACGTTAACAAAATGAAATATAAAATCCCATTCGTATGTGGAGCAAGAGATTTAGGCGAGGCATTGCGTCGTATCCAAGAGGGTGCAAGCATGGTACGTACTAAGGGCGAGGCTGGCACAGGTGATGTAGTTCAAGCAGTTAGACATATGCGTATGATCCAATCACAAATGCGTAAAATTCAAGGAATGTCATCTGATGAGTTATATGTTGAGGCGAAGCTACTTCAAGTACCATATGATTTAATTAGTTACATCAAAGAGAACGGCAAGCTTCCAGTACCTAACTTTTCTGCAGGCGGAGTAGCAACTCCAGCTGATGCAGTATTAATGTTAGAGCTAGGCGCACAAGGCGTATTCGTTGGTAGCGGAATATTCAAATCAGGAAACCCTGCAAAAAGAGCAGCAGCAATCGTAAAATCAGTAACTAACCCTACTGACTATGATTTAATTGCTAGACTTTCAGAGGATCTTGGCGAGCCAATCGTTGGTATCAACTGTGACGAAATTAAAATTAAAATGGAGTTAAGAGGTAACTAATTGATTATATTTTAAAGAGTAAAATCAATTGATACAAAGCCTAATAATTTTAGATTAACAAAAATAATAAAAAATCTAATGATTTTAGATTAAATAAATAAAAATAAAAAACCCCCACAAGTAGTAATACTTGTGGGGGTTTTTAGTCGTTAAATTAATAGTGATATATTCCAATTCTATAATGTTTATAATTCACTCGAAAGCAAGTTTCCTTATAGCCACAACATAAATGTCGACCAGTTGCCTAAGGTCGCTGACCAAAAAGGTAACTTTGATAGCAAAAACATTACTCGAAAGCAAGTTTCCTTATAGCCACAACATAAATGTCGAGCAGTTGCCTAAGGTCGCTGACCAAAAAGGTAACTTTGATAGCAAAAACATTACTCGAAAGCAAGTTTCCTTATAGCCACTAAATAAATGTCGTACATACGCCTAAGGTCGCTGACCTTGCAGCGTTCGTTGCGTTGATGAATAGTAGATTCTTGGTTAGGAAATATCGGGCCAAAAGCGACAGCAACAGGCAGCGCCCTTGCATAAGTTCCGCCACCGATTGTTATCGGGTTCAATTTATCACCGGTAACTTCCGCATACGCATCAAGCAAACTCTTGCAAAGCGGATGATCAGGAGCAATATATAAAGGATTATGAAAGAATCCTTTTTCCACTTCAAAGCCAGCAAAAGCCGAGCAAAGTTTGACATGCAAATTGTCACGAGTAATGCAAAGCGGATGCCTTACATCAAGACTGAATTTGATAAATTCTCCCTCAGACTTAACCGTTCCAACATTGATAGTCAAATGCCCACTAACCTCATCGCAGCAGTCAATGTTATAGCCAGACCCGTCAGTGTTAGTGATTATCTTATCCATTTTAGCCGCCCAATCATCATGCGGAGCAAGTGTTTTTAGCAGTTTCCAGAACGCATTATCGCCGTTAGTAGGAGTGCTTCCGTGTGCTGAAATTCCTGTTGCAATAATACTGTTACCGTTCACGGTTACGCACTTATCGTCTATTGAGAGGTTTCTTAGTATCTCATCATCAGCGATTTCCGCCTTGACATAATCCATAACCATGTTAGCCCTATCTCCGCCATTTATGCATTTAATATAGCTAGGTTTTTTACAAGTAACATCAAAGTAAGCAACACCTTTTTCGCAGTTAATAACAGGAAAATCTCCATCAGGAGTAAAAGCAATAGTAGGAATTTCTTCCTTCTCTACATACTTATCAATGCACTGCCAGCCCGATTCTTCATCCGTTCCAAATATCAAGCGAATACGTTTATTAGGCACAAGACCGCTATCAATAATTTGTTTCACTGCATAAAGAGTCGCAATAATCGGGCCCTTATCATCAAGAATACCTCTACCATAAAGTACGCCGTCTATGATATCACCGCTTAGTGCCGGAACAGTCCAGTCAGCGCCAATCGGCACGGTATCAAGATGTCCTAAAATACCTAGCATTTCACTACCTTTTCCAATCTCCGCATAGCCATAATAACCATCGCCGTTAAAGGTTGTAAACCCTAATTTTTTTGCAATGTCAAGAGCAAGCAAAAGCGCGTCATTGACCCCCTTGCCAAAAGGCATATTTTCTAGCGGTGCATCCTCAACGCTATTAATGCGAATAAGTTGTTTAGTAGACTGAATAAAACTTTCAAAATAATCCATAAAATCACTCCTTAATATTGATAAAATAAACGGCAAAAGCAAGCAAATAACTGCTTATAAATAATATAGCCTATTATCTCTATTATTATATACTATTTTTGCAAAAAAAAGAATAAAATATCAATAATTTTATAGAAATTTTATAAAGGTTATGCTATAATATAGTGATAGACTATTTTCTAGTGAAAAAGCAAGCAATTAAACTAATTGCAAAGGAGGCGAGTATGGCGGTACATGATGGACACAGAGAGCGAATGCGAGAGAGAATTGCGGAGTTTGGAATAGAAAGTTTAAGAGATCATGAGGTATTAGAGTACATGTTATATTCGTTTGTTCCAAGGCGAAACACTAACGAGATTGCGCATGATTTATTAAACGCATTTGGCAGTCTTGCGAGCGTGTTTGATGCAACAAAAGAAAGGTTATTAAAAGTAAAAGGAATGACAATTAATGCCGCACTAAATCTTAGCATAATGGGCGACGTTTCAAGGCGATATATCAGCCACGAGCGAAACGTAAACATATACATTGGATCATCTGAAGGATGTGTAGATTATATGGCTCCGCTAATGTCTACCAAAACAAAAGAGGAAGTACATTTATTAATTGCGGATAGTCTTGGCAAACTGACCAAGCATATCGTGCTTGATAGAGGAGTTGTCAACGAGTCGCATTGCAATGCAAGAGCGGTTGCGGATATTGCACTGAATCATGATGCAGTATCAGTCGTGCTAGTACATAACCACCCATCGGGAAAGTCTGATGCATCGCTATCTGATATCAACATGACAAAGCGGTTATATGTTGTGCTAAACGGAGTGGGAGTAAGATTATCTGAGCATCTGATTATTTCAAGAAACTCATACTATTCATTCTCAGAGAATGGCATACTAGATAGCTTAAAAAATAGCACAGTAAACATTGTCGGCGGCAGGATTGCTGATGTTGATTATTAAAATAAAAAAGCAATTAAAATCAGCAAGCAAAACTCGCAACAAAAACTTTAACTTTGCATGATGATAATAATACAAAAACGTATTGATATAATTATCAAGCAAAAGTTGCAAATAAATAAAAACTCACTGCTCATAAATGCTAAAATGAATGAGTAGCAAACTAAAGGAGATAATATGGATATAAGGACTAGATTTGCACCAAGCCCAACAGGGTTTATGCACGTAGGCAATTTAAGGACATGCCTATACGGATACCTATTTGCAAAGAAAAACGGCGGAACATTCGTACTTAGGATAGAGGACACTGACCAAGAGCGATATGTAGAAGGCGCGGTAGAAATTATATATAGCACGCTTGCAAAAGCTGGCATTGAGCATGATGAAGGCCCTGATAAAGACGGCGGTTATGGTCCATATATCCAAAGCGAACGCAAAGGAATGTACCTTGATTACGCAAAGGATTTAGTTGCAAAAGGCGGAGCGTATTATTGTTTTTGCGACAAAGCAAGACTTGACACGTTGTCAAATGATAGCGGAATAAAGAAGTATGATAAGCATTGCGCAAGCCTAAGTCAAGCAGATATTGAAAGTAAAATAAAGTCAGGCACGCCATACGTAATCAGACAAAACATTCGGACAGAAGAAGGCGGAGTATCAAGTTATGATGATATGGTATTTGGCACAATCAGCGTACCATATAGTGATATGGAGGACGGCGTATTAATCAAGAGTGACGGAATGCCGACATACAACTTTGCAAATGTAGTTGACGATCATTTAATGAAAATAACGCATGTAATACGTGGAATGGAGTATCTATCAAGCACGCCAAAGTACAACCTAATGTACGATGCGTTTGGCTGGGACAGACCGTTATATATGCACTTGCCGCAAATCATGAAAGATGCAACGCACAAGCTAAGTAAAAGATATGGCGATGCAAACTTTGAGGATTTTTTAGAAAAAGGATATCTAGTGCCGGCAATAATAAACTATATTGCACTACTAGGATGGTCGCCATCAGGCAATCAGGAAAAAATGGATATGGCGGAGCTAACAGAAGCATTTGATGTTAAAGGTGTTAGCAAAAGCGGAAGTATATTTGATGAGGCAAAAATGCGTTGGTTAAACGCAGAGTACATTAAAGAGATGACTCCGGAGCAATTTGCGATTGTAGCAAAGCCGTATTTTGATAAAAGCAAAGTAGCTGGCAAGTATGACTATGTTCAGCTGTCAAAGCTTCTTACATCAAGGATAGAAATATTAAGTGACATTGCTAGCAAAGTTGATTTCCTTGAGGAGTTTAAAGGCTATGACTTAGCGCTTTATGATAACAAAAAGAACAAAATGAGCGGAACGGTTGCACTAGAGATATTAGAGAAAATGTTACCGCTATTGCAGTCGGATAATGATTGGACTAATGATAGTATGCAAGTAGTTGTTAATAATTTTATTGAGCAAGGCGAGTATAAAAAAGGCCAGATTTTCTTAGCACTTAGAGTTGGCGTCACAGGCAGCGGAATGACACCGGGCGGGGCAACAGAGATGGCGGAGTTATTAGGAAAAGCGGAAAGCATTCGCAGGATTAGCGAAAGCATCGAAAGACTAAGGGGACTATAATGATAGATTTTTTACCACAAAACCTAGGAGTAATGGAAAAACCAGATGTTATGGCGCTAAATCCATTAGTCTTAGCGTTTGTCGGAGATAGTGTGCAGCAGTTGATGGTTCGAGCAAAATTAGCATCAACAACAACACTTAAAGCAGGGGAGTTGCACAAGCTAACAACAGCACTGATAAAAGCACCATCGCAAGCGATATTTATGGATAGAATCATGCCACATTTAACTGAGGAAGAGCATGATATATTCCGCAGGACACGCAACACAAAGATGAATACAGTGGCAAAACATGCAAGCATAGCAGACTACAAAAAAGCGAGTGGCTATGAGGCAGTTATAGGATATTTATATTTATTAGGCAGACACGATAGATTAAAGGAACTTATCGCAATTGGCGCGATAGAAGTTGAGGGGGAATAAATGGCACGAGTTAAACCAAGCGTAGAGCTTTTAGCATACACACCAAATCCAGAGCAAACTGTCGCAGTAGCGGCAAAATTATGTTACAGTGACAGCACAATCAGTCAGTTGAAGGAAGGAATTGAGGATAAAGATATCAGCAAGTTCATCGCAAAGTTAGTAGAGCTTGGGCATTTATCACCAATTGAGCACGCAAGTTTCACATTCGGAGTTGAGGGCGTAAGCAGAAGTTTACTAGCTCAAATCACAAGGCACAGAATAGCAAGCTTTAGCGTAAAGTCACAAAGATACGTATCAGCAAATAAGGGTGAGGTATTTAATTACATAATCCCGCCAGCGATAGTTCAATTAGGAAGCGATAGCGTAGCTAAATTTGAGAGTCAAATGGCAACAATGCAGGAGTGGTATAACGAATGGCAGACTGAGCTTGGCGGCGCATCGGAGAAGTCAAATGAGGATGCAAGGTTCGTACTTCCAAACGCATCGGAAACAAAAATGGTAATCACAATGAATGCAAGAGAGCTAATGCATTACTTTGAGCTAAGATGTTGCAATAGAGCGCAGTGGGAAATCAGGGCGATATCATGGGAAATGCTAAGACTTGCAAGGTCAGTAGCACCAACACTATTTGCAAGTTGCGGGCCTACATGTATTGCAGGCAAATGCAGCGAAGGCAAAATGAGTTGCAAATTGATGGCAGAAGTAGCAGAAACACACAAAACCATGATGGAAAAGGAGAGCATGTTATGATAATAGTAGGCAAAAACCCAGTTAAAGAGGCACTAAAGAGTGAAACAACAATCACGAAAATATACATCCAAAAAGGGATTCACGATATGGAAAGTATCGTAAGCATTGCAAGAGATAGAAAAATAAGGATTGATTTTACTGATAAGAACTATCTTGATAAAATGACAGAAAATGGCAAGCATCAAGGACTAATCGCGATAGCGGAGGAGTTCAAGTACAGCACGCTAGCGGAGATTAAGAAGTCAGCAAAAGAGAAAGGTGAAAGTCTATTTTTACTAGTGCTTGATGGCATAGAAGATCCACACAATTTAGGCAGTATATTAAGAGTTGCAGAGTGCAGCGGTGTGCATGGTGTAATTATCCCTAAGCACAGAGCATGCAGCGTTACAGATACAGCCGCTAAAGTATCATCAGGAGCTAGCAATTATGTTAAAGTTTGCATGGTAACTAATATCAATGATACTCTAAGACAGCTTAGTGATGACTTTATAAATATATTCTGTGCGGACATGGACGGCACTAGCATGTGCGACCTAAATATGACAGGCGATGTAGCTATGGTAATAGGCGGAGAGGGCAACGGCGTAAAACCACTAACTCGCAAGTTATGTGACGGAGTTGCAAGCATAGATATGTTCGGAGAAATCAACTCATTAAATGCGTCAGTTGCATGCGGAATTATCGTATATGAAATAGTTAGACAACGTAAATTATTAAAGTAAAAAACTTATAAAAAAGGCAAATATATTATATAAAAATCTGCAAATTATTATACCATTAATTGATCGTATTTTATTAAATTAAATATTGTAAAATGTTATAATAAAGGAGGAATGTTATGCAAAATAAAAAGCAGACTTTACAAGCTATAAAACGTTGGTTAATAACACCTAGTGTTGTTGATATTTCTATGGCGAATAATAAAGAATATAACAGAATAGAAACTCCGCCAATGGGCTGGTCAAGTCGCAAAGTTTTTGCAGGCGATATCAGCTGCGAAAAGCTGCAAGAAATTGCAAAAGCAATGTCAGATAAAGGACTGATTGAATCGGGTTACAATATGATTAATATTGACGATGGTTGGCAGTCAGTGCAGCGTACGCATGAGGATGCAATAACTGCTGATAAAAGCAAATTCCCTAATGGAATTACTGATTTTATATGCAATTGTAATAAATTAGGTGCGAGTGTAGGTCTTTATGCCGCATGTGGAGATAGCAGTAAATTAGGACTTATAGGCAGTCAATTCCACGAAGTTGATGATGCAATCACAATTGCAAAAAGTGGTGTTTCTAGATTAAATTATAATTTTAGTAACCATAGATATGCATCAGTTATTGCCCCTGTAATTAGTGGCATAAATGTGCAGTTATCTAGCGAAAAATGCGGGAAAAGGTCACAAGATGAACACGCAAAAAATATTATAGAAAGTATTGATAATAATTGCGTGAAAAGTGAGTGGTTAGATTTATCAAAAGGTGAAGTAATTGGGCTTGCAAAAGTTAAAGAAAATAAAGCAGAAGATGGTAAATATTTAGTCGTAGGTCTAAGCAAATCAAACGGAAGTTTTAGTATAAAATACAATGCGGAAATTTGCGGAGAATATGATATTTATATTGTTGTAAAAGCAAATCATGGTAGAGAAAAAATGATTGTAGTTGCAGCAGATGATATTGAGTATAAAATCATCAATGAGCCCGTGCATGAAAAAGGTATTTCAACATACTGTTTATCTGCAAAGTTGCACCTTGTGAAAGGGGAAAATACTTTAACTTTTACAAACCCAGTCAGGACAAAAAAAGATAGTGTTAAATTATATTATAACCGTATGGCAACAGCACTTAAAAAAGTTGCAAATGATATATCAATTGAAAATAATGCAAGCAAGCCGCCAATCATATATGCAATATGTGATAACGGAAAAAGCAAGCCGCATCAATGGGCAAAAGGTGTATGTAACTCATGGGAAACAACACGAAGCATTACGAATAAGTGGGAGCGAATTAAGAGAGTTTATGTTAAAAATTCCGCACTTTATGCATACGCAAGTGTTGACGGATGGAATGACCCTGATATACTAGAAGTCGGCAATGGAAAGCTTACGAGCGTGCAAAACAAAGCGCACTTTAGTTTATGGTGCATGATGAATGCACCGCTAATACTTGGCACTGATGTTAGGTATATAAGTGATAGTTTGCTAGAGATAGTGACAAATAAACAAATGATAGCAATCAATCAAGACAGGCTAGGCAAGCAAGCGAAAGTTGTGAGGAAAGGTGCAATAGATATGATAGCAAAGCCATTATCTGGCGGAGATATAGCAGTCTGCATTTTTAACAAAACATCGGTAAAAGGATTTTATAATTTCAGTCTAGCAAGTTTAATTAAGGATGCATACGTTCAATTACCAAACAGCAGCAGTTACACCGCGCGAGAAGTGTGGAGTAATAGAGATCAAACAGTAACAAAGAGTCTATGCGGCAGCATTGATAAGGATGATGTACATGTATTCATACTATCAGCAAAGTAAAAATATTAAATAAAAGACAATAGATTTTAATCATTTAACATACTAAGTACGCTAGATAAAAGAGGTTGCAAAATTCAACAAAGCATGTAGTCTATGGATATGACAATTAAATGGGGGAAATGTATGAAAAAAATTATGACAAGTGTATCAGTAATAATGATATTAGTATTATCGGTGTTAGGTCTAGTCGGCTGCACGCCGCTAACGGTAGATAAATATTTGCAGAAAGTAGCAAGCACGGATAATTTCACGATGGAATTTTTATGGAATAATATAGGAACTGTTACAAAAGACATATACGAGTTTGACAAAAACAAGTTTAGGCGCTTAAGTACTGCCGAGATGGTAACAGAGCGTAACAGTGACGGAGAATACGAAATATTTAATAAAATATACAACGTATGGTCAAGAGGTAAAACAATGAGCGAAGCGGATTACCTTGAGGCAATTGGATTTGGCAAAGATGGTGGCGGATTTGGTGATGAGTTTCAAAACACATACAAAAAGGAAAATATGACCTATGCTAACAAAATTCTTGATCTAGCGGCAACTGACCTTATGGGTTCTTTTGATATGGAAACTGATCATTTTTCTCTAAAAAAGGAAAATTATGATTTTATCTTCGGAAAAAACAATTCAAGTGACATAGTAGCGGATATACTGCTTAAGGGCGGAAATATAGTTTTAACAATGCATCAAGCGAATGTTAAGTTAGTAGTGACATTTTCCAAGCTAGGATCTACCAAAGTTAGCATAACGGATGAGATGAGAAATGCAGAAAGCTTATATAATTAGCAGTATATACAATCTTTTCAAGAGGAAATAGAATATAATGATAAAAATGCTAAGCAATAAATAATATTGCAGTAGGAGGCAACTTTGCAATTCAGATATAACAGTAGAGATTTATCACACAAAAACCCTTTCGGAGCGGTCGAGGCAGGTAGCACTGTAAGCATATCAATCACGGCCAGAGATGGCTTGTTTGTGCATGCAGTGAGCATAATTGTGTCAAAAGATGATGGAGAGGAATACTATATCCCAATGCCATTTGAATGCAAAAATGGCGAGTGGAGCAAGTTTAGTGGAGAGGTATTTCTAGATACAGCAGGATTATATTGGTACAGGTTCTCCGTTTTAACAGAGCACGGAGAGATAATTCTATCGCGTGGAGCGGATAACAATATCAGCACTAATGGCGAAAGCTATCAACTTACCGTCTATGACAAAAATTATGTAACGCCTGATCATATGAAAGGCGGTGTAATTTATCATGTATTTGTAGATAGATTTAACCGTGGCACGGATAAAGATGCAATTTGGAATAAAACGGGAGTACTCAAGAATTGGAGCGATGCGGTTACAATCGTAGATAGCGACGGAGTTTTCAGGGCGAACGATTTTTACGGCGGCAATTTAGAGGGTATAACGGAAAAACTTCCATACTTTAAGGAGTTAGGAGTAACGTTGTTATATCTATCGCCAATTTTCAAGTCAGGCTCTAACCACAGATACGACACAGGCGACTACATGATGATTGATGAACTTCTTGGCAGCGAAAAGTCATTCAAAAGACTGATTGATCAAGCAAAAGCAGTCGGGATCGGTGTAATGTTAGATGGAGTATTCAATCACACAGGCAGTGACAGCTTGTACTTTAATAAGCTAGGAACATACCCAGAAGTTGGCGCATATGGTGGCAAAACTTCTAAATATTATAAGTGGTTCAACTTTTCAAAATTCCCTAACGAATATAATTGTTGGTGGGGAATCACAGTAACGCCAACGGTCAACAAATCAAATGCAGGATACCGCAAGTTTATACTTGGCGAAGGCGGAGTAATTGACAAGTGGACAAAGTTAGGACTTGCAGGCTGGAGATTAGATGTTGTTGATGAATTAGATATCAAGCTAGTTACAGAAATCCGCAACTCTAGCAAAAGAGTGGACAAGAATGTTGCAGTAATAGGAGAGGTATGGGAGGACGCATCGTCAAAGATAGCGTACAGTGAGAGACGCCCATATTTACTAGGAAAGCAATTAGATGGCGTTATGAATTATCCATATAAGGAAGCGATAATCAAGTTTGCAAGAGACAACAATGCGGAGGATTTCATATCACGGACAATGACGATATATGAAAATTATCCACTGCAAGCACTTAATTGTTGCATGACGTTTTTAGGAACGCATGACACAGTGAGGGCAATCAATAGTCTAGCAGATAGAGATATTTCACATACAAGCAAAGCGGATAGATTGCATATTGACCTAACTGCTGACGAGCGAAACCTTGCAAAGCATAGGTTAAAGGTCGCAACAGTATTGCAATATATGCTTCCGGGCGTGCCGTCAATTTATTATGGTGACGAGATAGGACTTGAAGGATATGAAGACCCTATCAACAGAAAGCCATTCCCGTGGGACAACATGGATGAAGAATTGCGAGCACATTATAGCAATCTAGGCGAAATGCGAAAATCTTGCAGAAACTCAATGAGCGGAAAAATGCAAGTATGGACGCAAGACGGCGCATTGCATATTGTAAGAGAAGGCAGTGAGCAAAAAACTCATGCAATAGTTAACAATTCTTTCAATGTAGCTAGCGTATGCGGATTATCGGGCGTTGATTTGCTAACTAGCAAAACAATCACACCAGATAGCAGCGTGAATTCCGGCGAGTACATTATTGTAATAGAAAGCAGCAAAGGCAAAACGCAAAACAAAAAGTAATTTCTATCAGCGCAGCAAATTATAGTATAATGGATGTATATAGAATCAAAAGAATATATATATTAGTTTATATATATATATTATAAGGGAATTAATATATAGCATTGCAAATGCAATAAAAAACCTATTTTATTGTGATTATATATGATATAACAGTTCAAGCAAGATATAAAACCTATAATGATTACGAAAATCTATAGCATCCCCTACTTTAATTGTGATTATGTGTTAAAATTGCGGAAAAATTGATAAAAGCATAAAAAACCTAAATATACACCAATATACAATGATGCATAGTGATTATGCATCATTTTTGCATAAATTCTATAAATTATTAGCAATTTATGCATAAAATACATTATTTATGAATAATAATACATAAATATCAATAAATATGCACTAAAAGCTTGCTATGATGAATAGTATATGATATAGTAAGTACATAGAAAGTAATAAATTTAATGAGGTAAATCAAAATGAAAAAGAAATTAATAATCGGAATGGCTGTAGCTTTAGTAATGAGCATATCAGTAGTAGCACTAGTAGGATGCGGACCAAAAATAACTGACCCAGTTGCAAACCAAATCACAAACGCAACTGAAGAGAGCTTTGCATTTGCAGTTAAACGAGGCAATGTAGATATGCTAACAAAGCTAAATGATTTTTTCGCATTAGAGTCAACAACAGCAGCAATTGATGTATCTATGGCGTACCATAGTGGATCATCGGAAACAACAATCGAATATCCTGATCTTAGCGACAACACTGGAGTACAGATCAAGATGATAACTGAAGCCGGATTTGCTCCATACGAGTATGTTAAAAATACTGGTGCAGGATCAGTAAACGGTGTTGCAGGACTTGATGTAGATCTTATGATAATGTTTGCAGAGAAATATAATTACACTCTAAAAGTTGAGAACGGTACTTTTGCTGCAGTTATTCCTACAGTAGATAAAGACAATTTAAGCATTGCAGCAGCAGGCATGACAGTTACTGATGAAAGAAAAGAAAAAGTTGATTTTGCAACACCATATGTTAAATCAATCCAGTACATTATATCATCTAAGTCAACAGGCAACTACAAGACTATTGCAGAGCTTAAAGGACTAGAAGTTGGCGTGCAAACTGGCGCGACAGGTCACCTTATGATGAAAGATGCAGTTGGAAAAACTGATAAAGGCGTTGAAGGCGAGTTATATGGCACTAAGACAGTAATAAATAACACTGAAAAAATTATGAATGTATATCAAGACTTTTTGAATGGAAACATTGACGCAATCATAATTGATAAATTTGTAGCATTAAACCTTATTAAAGGATAAATTAAAAACAAGATAAAATCTAGGAGAACATATGAATAACACAGTACTTTTGTCAAGCTTTATGGATTCGTTCAATAAAGTATTTATAGAAGACGATAGATGGAAATCATACCTTGAGGGCATGGCAGTTACGATTGCCGTGTCCATCTTGGCGATTATAATAGGAGTTGCAATTGGATTAACTGTTGCTATCGTTAAAAACATAAATTTAAACACAGGCAAGCTAAAAATCCTGAATAAAATCGGCGATTTTTACGTAACAGTAATTAGAGGAATACCAGTAATGGTTCAGCTGTTGTTCATGTATTTTGTAGTGCTTTTTGCATTTGATTATAAAATCATAACAGGAGCGATAGTATTTGGTATTAACAGCGGCGCATATGTTGCGGAAATTTTCCGTGGCGGCATCATGTCGATTGATAAAGGCCAGATGGAAGCGGGCAGATCACTAGGACTTAGTTACGGCAAAACAATGTCAAAAGTAATAGTACCGCAAGCGATGAAAAATGCAATTCCGCCACTTGGTAACGAGTTTATAGCACTTATCAAGGAGACTGCAATTATTGGTACTATAGGAATAGTTGATATTACTAAAGCAGCAGATGATATTAGGTCGGTAACTTATGAGTTTTTCTTGCCATTAGCGGCAGCAGCACTTATGTATCTTGTCATTGTAATGACACTTACAAAGGTTATGAAAATAGTAGAGAGGAGGCTAGGAAAGAGTGATACGCGTAGTTGATTTACACAAGCACTTTGGTGCATTAAAAGTCCTTAACGGGATAGATATTAACATAGAAAAAGGCGAAAAAGTTGCAGTAATAGGGCCATCAGGCTCAGGAAAATCAACTTTTTTAAGATGTATTAACCTACTAGAGCAGCCTACTGCTGGTCAAATATTCTTTGAAGAAAAAGAGATAACTTATTATCAACCACTAAATAAGCTTGGGCTTATAATTGCTGATAAAAAAATACCTCGCCTAAACAAAACAGCGGATAAATATAAAGCAAAGCTAGATATTTTAGAGGCAAAATTAAGCGAAATAAAAATGACTAATACAAGTATTCCATCACCGGAAATCGGCGAGGGGAATGATAGTCAAAATGATGCAACAGCTGTTGATACATCTAGTATTTTAGACAAGCAAGTTATTCGTACAAACAAAAAGATAGCAGCTGTAAAGTCAAAGATGATAGCCGCTACTGTTGAAAGCGAAAGTATACAAAAGCGTATGGAAATTAACGATAGTGTACTAGGCAAGCCAAAGGTAAAAATCAATGATATAAGGAAAAACATGGGCATGGTATTCCAGCACTTTAACCTTTTTCCGCATATGACAGTGCTTGATAACATCATCGCAGCGCCAACTGAAAGTCTTAATTATGAAGTGAAAAAAATCATTGCAGATAGTGATTTAACTAAAGATTTCATGACAATAGAAAAGCCAATTTTGCAGACAAAAAAAGCCCCTGAAGGGCTTGCAAAAGCGGAGTATTCTATCGCAAATAAAGAGTATTTGCAAGTAAAAGCTGAGTATGATGCTAAAGTCAAAATCATGGCAACGAAAACAAAAGCGAAGTTGCATGCAAAGATTAAACCGCACGCATTACAGCTACTTGAGCGAATAGGACTAACGGAGAAAGCCTTATCATATCCTAACACATTATCAGGCGGACAAAAGCAACGTATCGCAATAATAAGAGCGCTTGCAATGCGACCTGATGTAATGCTATTTGATGAGCCAACATCAGCGCTTGATCCGGAAATGGTCGGCGAAGTATTAGACCTAATCAAGCAGCTAGCAGAGGAAGGAATGACGATGATAATTGTCACTCACGAAATGAACTTTGCAAAAGAAGTAGCAACAAGAGTACTGTTTATGGACGGCGGACTTATAATGGAGGAGAACACTCCACAAGAGTTATTCGGCGCGCCAAAGAATGAAAGACTGAAAACATTCTTATCTAAAGTTTTATAAAAGCATATAAAGACTATAGCATAAAAAGCAAAGATTATTATGCTAAATAGTCACAAAAACATTTTGATAAATCTCTATAAATAAACAATAAAAACAGACAGCATGACTTATGTCACGTTGTCTGTTTTGCTTTTTAATAATGTCAAGCAAACAATATAACGGTGATTAAATTATAAGCTAGCATTAATAAGGATATATATATATTTATATAAATATAGACAAAAGCATTTACATATATATAAAAAAATGGTATAATGATACATAATAAACTTATACAGTAAAGGAATTTTATGAAGAAAAATAATGATTTCAGCATGTACGAATATTTAAGAATAAGAGATAAGGGGGATGACAGGCCGCTTATCAGCTTTTACAATTCACGCATAACAACTAATGAAGTGCACAGGCAGATTGCAAGATTAGGGTCAGCAATTACAGGGCTTGGAATTGGCGAGGGAGATAACGTTGCGGTGTGTTTGCCGAATGTCCCTAATGCAATATTCAGTTTTTATGCATCAAATATGTTAGGCTTACCAGTTAATTTAATACACCCACTAGTGCCTTCTGATTTACTTGCAAGTCAAGTAAGCGAGGTAGGAAGCAAGGTGTTATTTATATTAGATTTATTCTACAATCAGCACAAAAAAGCAATAAAGCAACTAGGAATAAAGTGTATAGTATGCAGTGCGAAGGACTACCTGAAAGGTGGACTAAAGCTAGCATTATCAATAGCGACAAATTCCAAAACAAGAAAGATTGATTATGGTGAAAACATAATAAAATACAGTGATTTTATTGCAGGTGCACCGGCTGAAATACCGCCAGTTAGGCAGTTTGACGGAATTGGCGAAGAGGTCGCAGCGTATATGCACTCAAGCGGAACGACAGGCGAGCCAAAGACAGCAATGCTAACAAATCGCGCAGTGAATGAATGCTCTTATAGTGTCAGAACGCTAATCGGAGATGAAGTCGAGCTTGGCGAGAGTATGCTAATGGTATTGCCGTTATTCCATATATTCGGATTGGGAGTATGTATGCACACCACGCTAACAGCAGGATGCAGATGTTTACTAATTCCAAGGTTTAATCCAAAGTCGGTAGTCAAAACAATACGTCGAGAGCACGTCACATACATGACGGGAGTCCCATCAATGTATGAAAAATTGCTTAATGATAAAAACTTTAAAGGCGACTGGATGAGTGACATGAAGTGTTGTTATAGTGGCGGAGATAAACTTAGCATAGATATAAAGCAGCGGTTTGACAAAGTGATGACAGATTACAATTCGGGATGTACACTTTGCGAAGGGTACGGGCTTACGGAAGCGGGAATATGCACGGTAAACGTAAAAGATAACAGCTTGCAAGGGTCAATTGGAACGCCGCTAGGAGACATCAAACTAATTGCGGTAGATAATGAAAACAATTTCTTGACCGCGGATGAGCGAGGGGAAATTTGTATATCAGGTGACAACATAATGAGCGGCTACTATGGCGACAAGGAAACGACTGACAAAGTATTATTTACTGGCAGTGACGGAGCTGTTTGGGTGAAAACAGGCGACTATGGAAGCATAGCAGCAACAGGCCACGTATATTATGTAGATAGACTAAAACGCATGATGAAAGTTAGCGGAATTAACGTATTTCCAACGGAAATCGAGCGATTGACAGCAGATAATGTAACGGAAGTGGACAAATGTTCAGCGATAGAGATGATGCATGAAGGCAAATCAGCGGTGAAGTTATTTGTCACAATGCGAGAAGGCTGCAAGTATAATGAAGAAGTTAAAGCAAAGATAATATCTGTGCTTAGCGATAAACTAATGAAGTACTCATTGCCACGGGTGATAGAATGTTTAGATAGTTTACCCATGACAGAGATAGGCAAAGTAGATTACCAAAAACTAACCATTAAGGAGCAAACTAATGAAAATTAATGAGAAATTAGCGCAGGAATTTAACCTGAAACAAGAGTATAGTAATAATATCATAACACTAATAGAAGACGGCAATACAATCCCGTTCATTGCAAGGTACCGTAAGGAAATGCACGGCACATGTGATGACCAAGTACTACGCCAATTTGCTGATAGGCTAGCGTATTTGACTAACCTACAAACAAGAAAAGCTGAAGTTCAAAAGAGTATTGAGTCACAAGAGAAGTGGACAGAAGAGCTTGCGGCAGCGATTGCAAAAGCTGTTACAATGTCAGAAGTTGAGGATATATACAGACCATACAAGAAAAAGAAGAAAACTCGTGCGTCTGTTGCTATAGAAAAAGGACTTACACCGCTAGCTGATTTAGTAATTAGTGATTTAAGAGAGGGCGACCTTATCCTTATCGCAGCAGATTATATTGATGAAGAAAAAGGTGTTACAAACGTGGCTGAAGCGTATGCTGGAGCATGTGATATTATCGCAGAGCGAATCAGTGATGATGCGGAAGTTAGGCGTGAAATGCGTGAGTTGCTAGTCGGATTAGGCACAATTAACACAACTTTGGATGAGGAAAAAGACAAAGCGAATAGCGGCGTATACGGAATGTATAAAGAGTATTCGGAGAATATAAAAGCGATACCATCACACAGAATCCTTGCAATCAACCGTGCGGAGAAAGAAGGCTGCCTTAAAGTTGATGTTAAGCTAGAGGCGGAAGTAGCGGTAGCAAAAATCAATATTAGATATGTAAAAACTGACAGTATATTTAAGGATATGATGTTAGCGACAACAGAAGATAGTTACGCAAGACTAATATTCCCATCAGTAGCAAGAGAAGTAAGGTCAGACCTTACAGATAAAGCGTCAGATGGTGCAATAAAGATGTTTGAAACTAACCTTAAACCACTACTAATGCAGCCACCGATTAAAGATATTGTTGTGCTAGCGGTAGATCCAGCATACAGAACAGGTTGCAAAATTGCGGTAGTTGATGGAAACGGAAACGCACTTGATACAACGGTAATATATCCTACACCACCACAAAGCAAGGTAGAGGAAGCGACAGCAAAGCTTAAAGAATTAATATTCAAGCACAGAGTAGATGCAATTGCAATCGGAAACGGAACAGCAAGTAAAGAGGCGGAAATCTTTGTAGCAGCGCTTATCAAGCAAGTTGACAGACCAATACAGTATATGGTAGTTAATGAGGCGGGCGCGTCAGTATATAGTGCAAGTGAGCTTGCAGCGGAAGAGTTCCCAGAGTATGATGTATCACTTCGTAGTGCAATCAGTATTGCAAGACGTATGCAAGATCCACTTGCGGAGCTAATCAAGATAGATGTTAAGAGTATCGGAGTAGGTCAATATCAGCATGATATGCCACAAAAACGCTTAACTGAAGTACTAGAAGGTGTTGTAGAGGATTGTGTAAATAGTGTTGGAGTTGATTTAAATACAGCGTCATACAAGCTACTATCATATGTATCAGGACTAAACTTAGCTATTGCAAAAAACATTGTAAAAGCAAGAGAGGAAAAGGCATTTACAACAAGAAGACAGTTGCTTAAAGTAGCAAAACTAGGACCTAAAGCATATGAGCAATGTGCAGGATTCTTGCGTATTCCAGGCGGAAAGGAAGTATTAGACAGCACTTCTGTCCATCCTGAAGCATACGATGCAGCTAAAAAATTATTAGATGAGTTCGGCTACACAGCTGATGATGTTAAGGCAAACAAGCTAGGAGAGCTTGCGGAAAAAGTTAAGGCAGTAGGACTACTAGCAATGTCAGAAAAATTAGGCGTAGGAATCCCTACACTTAACGATATTATTGACGAAATAAATAAGCCAGGTCGTGATATTCGTGACTCGCTACCTAAACCAATCTTGCGTGATGACCTATTAGATATCAAAAACCTAAAGGAAGACATGGAGATAGTAGGAACAGTTAGAAATGTTATTGACTTTGGCGCATTCGTAGATATAGGCGTGCATCAAGACGGACTTGTTCATATTAGTGAAATTAGTAATGATTTTATCAAGCACCCATCAGATGCACTTACAGTAGGCGATATCGTAACTGTCAAAGTTATCGGTGTAGATGTAGCAAAAAATCGTATTAGTTTGACAATTAAGGGCGCAAGCGGTGCTAAACCTAAGTCTGAGAGTACTGTTGCTAATCCTCAATTAAAGTCAAGAGATGGCAATCGTAATAATGCTAATCGCAGTAACAGCAGCGCACCTAATGTTGCGGGCAACAAGGCAGGCAGCACGCCAAATGGCGGTGGTAATCGCAATAATAACAGAAACAATACAGGACGCAATAATTATATAGATAATAGTAATGCTGCACCTAAAAATTCTGCACCAAATAAACCATTAGGAACTGTAGATGATTTAATGGCTCAGCTTGCAAATAAATATAAAAGATAATAACAATTAACAAAGCAAATAAAAGGACAAAAAAATGACTATCTAGAATTACTAGATAGTCATTTTTCTATTTTGAAATAGCAGTATATAATTGTATTAAAGGCTACAATAATGCAATATTTTGCAGCTATATATTAAAGGATAATTTATTGATAACAAGCAAAATAATTTGCATAATAAAAGTAATTTATTATCAAAAAAGAAGCAACTCAGGAGCAAAAAGTTTCTTTGCTCTCTCAAATAATAGCTCTTTTAATTCGGTAGGTAATGTATCAGAATATAAGTTAATTAAAGTATTATAAGCGGCTACAATATCACTATCTTTTATAAGGTCTAGCAGTCGCTCACAGTTTGCAGCATTTACTAGCAAATTATCAATTATAATATCAATAATTATTGGCGCACAAGTATAGTTTTCATCAATCTTATTATCTGATTCTAAAGTTGTGATAAACTCCAAAATATCATATATAGGAGTATCAATATCAACAGTAACAAGTATCATTATGTCAATTAGCTCCGTTAATTTGTCATCAGCAAGCTTCCCACCATAAAGTTTTCGCACACTTTCAATCTCATAGTTTTCAGTGTCAATCCCTTCTGTTTTTAACACATTAATTAGCTCGTCATAGCTTAACATAATATCCTCCGATTATACGTAATATGTTTAACATAAATACGCAAGTAAATTTATTTATTTTATATATATTATTGTAACATATTTATGCAATATTGGCAAGACTTTTTCTAAAACAAAAATAATATTATTTATATAAAATTAGCATATGATATAACTAAATTAAACATTAAATTAAATTTATTACATTATGCGACACAAATATATTATTTGCGACAAAAAAATATCTTTTTTATAACACAAAAATTCGTTATAATATAAATGTATTATAGATAAAGGAGTTGCAAAATGAGTAAGGAATCAAAAGACAATAAAAGCAATAATAACAGTAATTTTAATAGCCGATTTTCGCCTATGGAGTTAGGAGAAAATAATATAGTAATGGATGGTATTTACCGCAGTAATAATGCGGAAAATCACCCAAATAATCACATGCAAAATAGCGATAAAAACGCACAAGAATATGAGCGAAATTATAGCGATAATTCTGCTATTAATGAGATAGCAGCTGATAAGCAAACAGCAAAAAAATCAGCACGAGCAAAATTTAAAGATGCATTTAAGGGCGAGATAAATTATATGTTGCTTGGTAGATATGTTTTGTATTTTGCAATGATGATTTTGCTTGGCATTGCAAAAGGTCCTGCAGGTATATCACCATTCCATTTAGGCTTTTTTGTAGCATTAGTATATTGCAGAGAAAACATAGCACTATTATCTATTGAGTACATACTAGCACTAATTATATGCGATGTTTCTTTGTATACTTTGATTATTGCAGTAGTTCCGCCTATAGTATTTATAGGTGCGCTCTTAGTCCACAAATTATTATCAAAACCAATGAAGGTGTTAAACGCGAATATTTATGCTATGCTATGTCATTTGCCAATAATATTGCTAAACATAAATAGGCTTGATATAATAATACAAGTAATATCAATGACAATACTATCTCAAATTTTTACGTATTGTGCAATAATCATATGTTATGCGGTGTTAGTTAGGGGGCTTCGATACCGATTTGCAAAAGATGAGCTTTTCGGCGGAGCCATGGTAGTTGCCGCACTGTCAATGGGAGTATTTAGTTTAGATTTTTTAGGTTTTAACCCGTTTTATTTAATAACACCATTTGTGCTTATGATGTGCTTATATTCAGCAAATACAACACTTGCATTTGTCGCAGCACTAACCCTTGGTGTGGGAGCGGGGATAATGACAGGAAATATAATGATAATAGGAGGATTAATATTATGTATTTCCTTATCAATGATTTTCATGTCAACCAACATATATTTTGCAGCGCTAGCCTATTTATTAGGGGATGTGTTAGTCGGATTATATTTCAAGGCATTTGGTGCTTACGGATATGAGCATATAATATTTATTGCAATCGGTTTGCTAGCATTCGTAATCACTCCTAAAGGCGTAAAGGATAACATTGTACAGGTTTTCGGAGGAGGCGAGTGTGTGGGAGCAGAGCGAGCAATTGTTGGCAAAAACAGAACAGATGTAGCTTCAAAGCTTAATAATATGTCACAAGTATTTAGTGAGATAGGCGCAGTACTTGGTGGAGGGGTAGTATCGCTATCCTCTTGTAGTAGCGACGGACTTTCAAAGGAAATTTCAGCAGAGTATTGCGGAATATGTCCAAATGTCAAGTTCTGCACAGGAATGCTTGGCGGAGATACTTCAACTTCAGTTCGCGAACTTGTTGATAAAGCAGTCAGCAACGGCGTAGTGACAATAGATGATTTGCCGCCATTCATTGCAGCAAGATGCGACAGAGCGGCAGGCATGATAAGCATAGTATCGGATAAAACAGCAAAAATGCTGCAAATAAGAGAAAACCGTAGCCAAATCGGAGCGGGCAGAATGATACTTAGCGAACAAATGGTCAGTATAAGTGAGCTTTTGACAGTGCTTAGTAATGATGTAAAGCATTCAGTGTTTTACGATAGCGAAAGTGAAAGGCGAATTATAGAGGAGCTTTCATATCGCAACATAGTCGCAAGGGATATCATTGTCAGTGGAGAGAATGGTGGATATGGCGTAACATTGTCTATTAGAAGAAAAGACGTAGCAAATCCTAACCTACTTATGATAATAAACCGAGCATTAGCTAGCAAGTTTCGCATAGTAGAGCGAGTAAAATCAGAGATTGTCGGGTATGATACGGTCAGACTTATGATAGTACCGAGGTATTCAATCGTATATGGAGTTAGCAATCAAACGATGGAGGGCAGCATAGCAAGCGGAGACACGTACAGCATAGAGCGGATAGGACATGACAAAATAATGGTAGCGTTATGCGACGGAATGGGCAGCGGAGAGGAAGCAAAGTTTAATTCGTCAACAACAATCAGTATGATAGAAAACTTTTACAAAGCGGGCTTTAATAACAACGCAATATTATCATTAATCAACAAGATATTAGCCACATATAACGGCGAGTCGTTCACATGCCTAGATATGGCGATAATTGATTTATCTAAAGGCGCTATGGATATTATCAAGTTAGGGGGAGTGCAAAGTCTGCTAGTTAGACAAGGCGTAATAAATACAATTGAGAGCGGAGCGTTGCCACTAGGAATAATTGAGGAAGCGGAGCCGTATACGGAAAGACGAATGCTTATGGATGGCGATATGGTCGTGATGTTTACGGACGGAATCACTGATGCACTTGGCATGAACGGAATTGCAGAGATAATCCACGCAAGCAATGTCAAAAATCCTCAAGCTCTAGCGGATGAATTACTAGCAAGAGCGACTGAAGGAGGAGCAGGCGATGACAGCACAGTAGTTGCTACAAGGATATATATCAAGAAAGATTAGCAGCATAAAATAACATATAAACGCTAAGCAAATAAAATAATGCTAAATGTTGCATTTAAGTTGCGTTTTATTTAATAATTGCATGCAAATCCCTTGCAAAAAGGCATAAAAAGTTATATAATAAATAATATGATAAAGTCAGATATTATTTCAATTATTAACAAATACCCAATTATCGCCCTAGCAGTTAGTGGTGGGAGCGATAGCATGGTTATGGCGGAGTGGTTTTTAAGAAACAGAGCAAAGGAAACTTTCATTTTTTTAAACATTGACCACAGCATACGCGGAGAAGATAGCAAGCAGGATAGCGAATTTGTTGCGGCGTATTGCAAAGCAAACGCGATCAAGTTATTGCAATACAAGGTAGATGTTCCAGCATATTCAGCGAAAAAAGGAATGAGCCTCGAGCAAGCAGCAAGAGAAATGCGGCATGAAATTTTCAGGCAAGTATGTGTAGATCATGCGTATGTTGTAGCAACAGCGCACCACGAGTCGGACCAAGTAGAAAGTATACTTATGCACATATCAAGGGGATCGGGCATATCGGGACTTACGGGGATGAGAGCGGAAGACGGATATTTAATCAGGCCACTCATAAACACGACAAAAGATCAAATACTGCAGTACATAAAGCAGCATAATATAGACTATCGAGAAGATAGCAGTAACAAAGATACCACATACAGCCGAAATTATATGCGGCAGGAAATAATCCCAACAATCGAGAGCAGATACCCAATGTTAAAAGCGAGCGTGCTAAGGTTATCAAGCAGAGCAGAAGAGGTAATGGATTATATTGATAGCATGACGCCGGCGCTTACAGTTAATAGCGGAGCGGTAGCGTGTGACATCAAATGCAGGCATAAAGTGATAGCTGTGGAAATGCTTAGACGAGCGTTTTCATTATTAGGAGTGGAGAGTGACATTGAGGAGCGGCACATAGAATTGCTACTCGAGCTAGCTCGTCAGCAAAATGGAACCAAGCTTAATATGCCCCACAAAATCGTCGCATATAATGAAAATGGCGAAGTAGTGATAACAAAAGCTGTGCAAATACAGGATATAAATATTCCTTTTGGTGAAGGGATGTATGATCTTAATGGATCAGAGCTTATCATCGAAAAAGTAAAAGCACGAATAGCTAATGACAACGCATTATATATAGCGGGAGAAAGTATCCCCGCGGATGCAGTTATCAGGTATAGGAAGGACGGCGACGAAATATTAAAGTTTGGCGGCGGACGTAAGAGTTTGGGTGATTTTTTCACAGATAAAAAGATAGCGGTAAGACTAAGAAGTACAACTCCAGTGATTGCAAGCGGAAATGATATCCTATGTGTAGTTGGATTGGAAATTAGTAAGCAAGTGCAAATTGAAGAAAGCACGAGCGAGATATATAAAATACAGCTAATACTAAGCTAGTAAGTGAACAGTTAAGCAAAATCAAAATGTAATGAATATAATATAAAAATATGTGATAATTACTAAGGAGATAGTTTATGAATAAGAGCGATATCGAGAGAGTGCTAATAACTAAAGAGGAAATAGCGACACGAGTAGCAGAGATAGGCAAGCAAATCACAGAGGATTTTCAAGGCGAGGAGTTAGTCGTGGTATGTGTACTACGCGGCTCTATCATGTTTTTCGCTGACCTAATCCGAGAGATCAACTTAGCAATCCAGATAGATTTCATGGTATTGTCAAGCTATGGCGACAGCACAAACACAAGCGGACATGTAGTAGTTAAGCAAGACTTAGCTTGCGACATTAAAGGCAAAAACGTGCTAATAGTTGAGGATATCGTAGACAGCGGCAGGACTATTAAAAGGTTGAGAGAGATACTAAATGAGCGTGAGCCAAAAAGCTTAAAGATAGCAACATTGCTAGATAAGCCAACAAGGCGAGAAGTGGAAGTTAGTACAGACTATACAGGAATGAGCATACCAGATGAGTTCGTAGTAGGATACGGACTTGACTATGCACAGCACTACCGCAACATGAAAGAAATTTGCGTACTATCTCCAAAAGTTTATAACTGATGAACTTAACGAGCGAGCTTGCAGAATTATCTAATATTTTCGCACCGCTAACACCGCTTTATCTAGTAGGAGGAGCGGTGCGAAATTCGTTATTGGGACTACCGATTAGCGATTATGATATTGCTGGAGCTGCAACAACGGAGCAAGTGCAAAGTATACTTGAGGGAAGCGAATTCACAATAAACGCAACATTCCCAAGAACAGGCACATTGCTAATTGATGGCAAGTTAGACAAATACGAGTACACTACATTTAGAGCGGACAGTTACCCAATCAATAGCGGCGGACACACACCGGCGGAGGTTGTTTTTACAACAGATATAGCAGTAGATTGCACAAGGCGAGATTTCACTTGCAATGCACTCTATTATGACATTTCTAGTGGTGAGATAATCGACCTTGTCGGCGGAGTTGCGGATATTGAGCGAAAAATAATACGCACCGTCAAGAGCGGAGATATAACACTCAGTGAGGATGCGTTAAGACTTATGCGACTTGTAAGGTTCAGCGTGCAGTTAGGGTTTACCCCTGATGCGGAAACAATCAAAAGTGCGAAAAAGCACTCATCAGGATTAGCGGATATATCTAAAGAGCGAATCCATGATGAGCTGCTAGCGATTTTATTTGCACCGGAAAGATACAATGCAGTGCGGACTGATGGCAGCGAAGTTAAGGCGAGTGATGGCATAAGAATGCTAACAGATATCGGAGCAATGAAATATATCATACCAGAGCTATGTGACGGAATCGGCATGGAGCAAAATGATAAATACCATAAATATGATGTATATAATCATATAATGCACACGGTAGATAATTGCCCGCAAAGGTTGCGGCTAGCCGGTTTATTCCATGACATAGCCAAGCCTATACAAGTCAAATTGACTGGCAAAATGTATGGTCATGATAAGGTGGGGGAAAGCATGACGCGACAAATCATGAAGCGTTTAAAGTTTTCCACAGCGGAGATAGACCACACAGCTATGCTAGTATCAATACATATGTTTAATTTAGAAAACAATGTAAAAGACAGCACGCTCAGAATGTTTATCGCAAACAATTACAATTATGTTCACGATTATATGCAGCTTAGGATAGCAGATTGCAAAGCCTCTAAAAGGCAGCAGATTGACAGCGAAGCAATAGCTAGAACAACGCAAATGCTAGCGGACATGATTAAAAGGGATTTGCCGATAACAATAACGCAAATGGATATTAATGGCAATGACATAATGCAGGCAGGGTACAAAGGAATGGAAGTCGGGCAATTATTACAGCGATTAAGAGATGAGCAAATAAGTCAAGGCAAAAAGTACACAAGAGAGCAATTAATTAATAATATTAGGAGGTAAGTATTTATGGAAATAGTAATGATAGTAATCGGTGCGATAGCCGTAATAATGCTTGCTGTCGTAATAATAATGATGATAAAGCAGCAAAAAGCAAGAAAAGGCGGACTAGTAAATTCGGCAATAACGGAAGATGGCAACCCAGCTTTCAGCGTAGCACAGGAAGATTTTTTAAACACTCAGCAAGAAGGAGTGGTAGAGGTCATAAAAGGCTACATTAAAGAGGAAAGCGGAAGGACGCAAGACGGAATTAATCGTCAGTTATCAATCAATAATGACAATGTATTCAGAAGCATAACAAGTGGACAGGATGGACTAACAAAAAGTGTGGAAAGCTTTAACAAAGTACAAAGCACATCATTTATATCACTAGAGAGCAAACTAATGGAGCACATTTCAGCAATGCGAAAGGAAGTTGGCGCAAGCTTAACTAACCAAAGTGACAGAAATGTTCGTGATAATAATGATTTAAGAGAGCTATTAGATTCAAGACTACACAAAATGCAAAAAGAAGTGGGCGAAAACTTAACGGATATCCGTTCAGCAAATGACAAAAAACTAGACCAAATGCGAGAGATGGTAGATGACAAATTACAAGACACGCTAAACAAGCGAATTGACGAGTCATTCAAAATGATAAGTGAACAGCTAAGTGCGGTGCATAAGGGACTGGGAGAAATGTCAAGTTTGACGGACGGCGTCCACAACCTAAACAAAGTAATGAGCAATATCAAGACTAGAGGAATCTGGGGTGAAGTTGCGCTAGACAATTTACTAGAGCAAGTTTTAACTCCAGAGCAATATGGCAGACAAGTAAATATCGAGGGACGAGAAGCTGTTGATTTTGCAATCTACCTACCGGGCACGGACAAAGATGAGCGAGTAATATTGCCGATTGATGTTAAGTTCCCGCTAAGCGATTATGAAAGGCTTATCGAAGCAAGCGAAAATTTTGATAAAGATGCGGTGTTAGCATCAAGAAAAGCACTAATAAACAGAATCAAATTGGAAGCGAAAGATATAAGCACAAAGTACATCAATGTACCTAAAACAACTAATTTTGCGATAATGTACCTACCGACTGAAGGCTTATTTGCGGAAGTGGTGCGAGAGATAGGATTGCTTGAGGAGTTGCAAAGCCAGTACAAAATAGTACTGAGCGGGCCAACAACAATATCAGCGCTACTAAACAGCTTGCAAATAGGATTCAGAACATTACAAATTCAAGAAAAATCAGCAGATGTATGGAAGGCACTTAACAAATTCAAAACAGAGTTTTCTAAGTTCACGGTATCACTTGATAAAGTCGGAAAGCAGGTAAATACTGTTGCAGTAACGGTTGAGGACAGCATAAGAAAGACAAAACGAATACAAAAAGTATTAAATAATATAAGCGAAATAAGCCATGAAGAGATGAGCATAGACTTGATAGGAGGTATAGCAAGCGATGAAATTAATGACGACTGATATGCATATACATACTACACACAGTGACGGGTCTATGAGTGTCGGCGAGGTAATGGATATAGCAAAACATAAAGGGCTTGATAGCATAGCAATCACCGACCACGACATAGTAAGCGGAGTTGATGAGGCGATGGCATACGGCAAAAAAATCGGCATGAAAGTGTTGAGCGGAATAGAAATATCTAGTTACGGCGTAACATCGGTGCATATTTTAGGATATGGCATTGACCACAAAAATGAGGAGTTGCAAATAGTACTAGATGACCTTTTAGTCAAGCGAAAAGAGCGAGCAATAGAAATGATAGCAAGGCTTGCAAAATACAAGGTTTATGTAGATATAAACAGCTTGCCGAGCATAAATATCGGCAGAGGGCATATTGCAAGAGAGCTTGTAAAAAGCGGATATGTGAGCACAATGCAAGAGGCGTTTGAAAGGTATTTAGGCGAGCATAAACTTGCTTATATCCCATCAAACCGCATAACGCCACTCAAGGCAGTGCAGCTGATAGATAGTATTGGCGGCGAGTCAGTAATAGCGCACCCAATGCAGTTATATCACGCAAAAAGGCTAGAGTTATTAATTGAAGGATTATTACCACACGGCTTAGGCGGATTAGAAGTATATTATGCAACGCATTCAGCAAAAGATATCGAGATATTGACAGCCCTATGCAAAAAGTACAATTTATTCATGACAGGCGGAAGCGATTTTCACGGAAGCAGCAAGAGCGGACACCTTAACATGATAGGCGGAACGGCTTGCATAATGCCGGAAGAATTACAGCCATTTGTAAAATAAAATGATAAACTAAAAGCATAACGCTAAAAGTCAATATAAATGCAAAGCAAAAATAATTGGAAAAACAAGTAGATATATTATATAGATATAATAAATACACATATTGGAGAGAGGAAAAATGTCAAAGAAGAATAACGCACAATTCGTGCAAGAGATAGCAGATATTAAAGAAGATTTCCCACAATGGTACACGGATGTCGTGATAAAGACAGAGCTAGTTGATTACGGTCCAGTAAAGGGAAGTATGGTAATCAGACCATACGGCTACGGAATTTGGGAGAATATCCAAAGCGCGCTTGATAAAAGAATCAAGGAAACAGGGCATAAAAACGCATATTTCCCTATGCTTATACCATATAGTTTCCTAACAAGAGAGAAAAACCATATTGAGGGATTCGCACCAGAAGTAGCGCTAGTTACGCATTACGGAGAGGAGGAGCTAGCGGAGAAATTAGTCGTTAGACCTACAAGCGAAACTATAATATGTGAAATGTATAAAAAGTGGATAAAGAGTTATCGTGACTTGCCAGTACTAATAAATCAGTGGGCAAACGTATTCCGTTGCGAAAAAACAACAAGACCATTTTTAAGAACAAGCGAGTTTTTATGGCAGGAAGGCCACACTTTGCACGCATCGCATGAGGAAGCATTAGGCGAAACTCTAAAGATGTTAGGCGTGTATGAGGAGTTCATGAAAAACGTACTTGCAGTGCCAGTACTTACAGGTCGCAAGACAGATAAGGAAAAGTTTGCAGGAGCGAATGCGACATACAGCATGGAAGCTATGATGCTAGACGGCAAAAGTTTACAAGCAGGTACTTCTCATGATTTAGGCACTAACTTTGCAAAAGGTTTCGAGATTAAGTACCTTGATAAAGATGGCGAACACAAGATGCCATTCCAAACAAGTTGGGGTGTATCAACAAGGCTAATCGGTGCATTAATCATGGCACATGGTGATCAGCGCGGGCTTGCATTACCTCCAAGAGTTGCACCAATTCAAGCAATAGTAATCCCTATCGCATCACATAAAGAAGGCGTTATTGATAAAGCTGATGAGTTATACAATGAGCTAATGAGTGCAGGTATCAGAGCAGATAGAGATTATACAGACAATTCTCCAGGTTGGAAGTTCAACGAGTGGGAGATGAAAGGTGTACCTCTAAGAGTCGAGCAAGGGCCAAGGGATATTGAAGGCGGAGTCGTTCAAATTTTCCGTCGTGATACTTGCGAAAAGATGGAAGTATCAAGAGAAAACATTGCAGCAACTGTTGCAAGCTTGCTTGATGAAGTGCATGAAAACATGTATAATAAAGCGAAAAATTTCCTGGAAACTCATATCGAAATTGCAGCAACATTAGATGAGATGAAAGCAAGCCTTGACAACCAATGTTTTGTTAAAACAATGTGGTGTGGAGATGCAGAATGCGAGCTAAAAATAAAAGAGCTTTACCAAGCATCATCAAGAGTAATGCCATTTGACCAAACTCCAGTTGGCACAAAATGCATCGTTTGCGGCAAAGAGCATACAAGCGAAAAACCATTAAAAACTATCTACTTTGCAAGAGCATATTAATAGTAAAAAAATAAACAAAAAAGCAATCATTTTTTTTCTGTAAAAAGTGAAAATTATATTGCAAAAAATAAATCATATATTGATCAAAAAGCATAATAAAAAGGACACCGTTTGGTGTCCTTTTTTTTGTATTATAAATAATAAATTATACCTCTTTAATCAATGTTTTTATATTGTTTAATATTTCATGATAAGTATCTGCGACTTTTTTGTTTTCGTAATTTTCGTCTACTCTACCAACTAAATAATCTAGCGATACGTTGAAGTGTTCTGCTAATGCAATAAGGATAACCATGTCAGGATTAGAAATTCCATTTTCATAATTTGACACAGATTGTTGATTAACGCCAATTGCAGTTGCTAGGTCGGATTGTTTCATCCCGATTAACTCGCGAAGATATTTTATTCTATTGTTCATAATGCCCCCGCGAATAAAAATATTTTAACACATTTTTTGATAAATAATAAATTATACATCTTTAATTAATGTTTTTATTTTGTTTAATATTTCATGATAAGTATCTGCGACTTTTTTGTTTTCGTAATTTTCGTCTACTCTACCAACTAAATAATCTAGCGATACGTTGAAGTGTTCTGCTAATGCAATAAGGATAACCATGTCAGGGTTAGAAATTCCATTTTCATATCTTGAAATAGTTCTTTGGTCTATACCAATTGCAGTAGCTAGTTCAGATTGTTTCATCCCGCTTAACTCGCGAAGATATTTTATTCTGTTGTTCATAATACCTCCGTGAATAAAATTATTATAACATATTTTTTAATAAATGATAAGATTTCATATATAATAAGTTGACATACTCATATTTTGTTGCTATACTTAATATATAAGGTAATTATCAACAAAATATCGCTAAATATACGCATATTTTGTATTGGTATATTTCTATATCTAGTAGTAATATGATTTAAGGAGTACTATTTATGAAATCAAAAGCAATGCACAAGTTAATAATTCAAGAATTATATTACGGAAATTTCACCTTAGACTCTATAGAAATAAGCGCAGCGCAAACGAGATTAGTAGAAAAAATATTACACTTGAAAAAAAGATTAGAAGAAAAGTTAGATAAAAAGTCGATAAGATTACTTGCGGATTTTGTTGATGCTGTTGTTGATTTGAATAAAGAAAAGTCAAATATCGCATACAATGCAGGGTTATCAAAAGGATTAGACATTGCAAAACAAAACGATAAAAAGCATAAATAAAAGGACACCGTTTGGTGTCCTTTTTTTTGTATTAAAATTAATATTTTTTTCAATTATTCATTAAGTAATTTTTCAAGATGTTTCTGCGTTTTATCAGGCTCATAAGTATCAACTTTTATTGTTAAAATATCACCTTCAAAAAGCAGAGTATCAGATGCTGGTATTATTATAGAATTTTGTCTACTAATACTCTCTACAGTACATCTAGGCGGCCATAATATATCTCTTATAGTCTTTTTATCTGTAAATGACTTGCTAGCGATAGTTACATCAAATACTATTAATTCATGTTTTTTATCTTTATATTCTGCTAGTAAATTATTTTCTAAAAGTGCATCATATAGTGCAGGACTTTTAAATAATTCTGCGATAGTATATGCGATAATAACTGTAAAACCTGTATACATAAAACTATGTAGATCCCCAGTCACTTCTAGCACTAAAATAATTGCAGTTATAGGAGTTTTTACACAAGCTCCAAATAAAGCTGACATGCTAATTATAACAATTATATTATATAGTTCAGGGTCAAGTCCAGCTAGCAAAAATAATTCTCCAAATAATGCACCGACTAGAGCGCCGAGTGATAATATGGGGGTAAACAATCCGCCCGTTGCGCCACTATTAAATGAAAACATTATAAGCCCAAGTTTGATGACAAACAAACTCAGTAGAGCGTCCCACGCAAATTCACGAGCGCCAACACTAATTATTAATTCGTGACCACCGCCAAGAGTTACAGGCCATGCAAGACCGACAGAGGCACACACCAAAAATGCGAATACCAACTTTGCCCACTCAGGGATTTTTAAAAGTTTATTTATTTTTTTTTCAGAGTGCATTATAATCCAGTTAAATCCAACAGCAAGAAGACCGATAGCAATGCCCAAAATAACAAGCATCCAAATATTTGACATTGCAAATGACGCTGTGCCGCTATCAAAGCCAAACATAAATTCCGCCCCGCCCCAAAGGGAAGCAAGTAATCTAGATACTATTGTACCAGTAATTATAGAGCAGCTAGCACTTATCATAATCATAGGAGTAGTTCTTCTATGAACTTCTTCAACGATAAAAATTATACCGGTAAGCGGTGCATTAAACGCAACTGCAAGACCAGTTCCGGCACCGGCGGACATTATGTAAGATGACCACGCCATGCGGCACTTCAGCAGTTCGCTTATTCCTTGAGCGGAAGTTGCACCAATCTGAATAGAAGGGCCTCCAGAACCAAGAGACAAACCACCAAAGTAAGATAATATTGATGATGATAAAGTAGTTAGCAACACACGCAACCACCTAAAAGTTAAAAGACCACGAAGCACACCCACTGTTTTAGGTACGCCACTACCACGACCGTCCGGAGTGTGAGTGAGTAGAGCATGAGCAAGTAAAGCTAGAATTACCACTACAAATAATAGCAGCGGAACGTAAGCAGGATTTGCTCTAACTAGCGTGTAAATCCCGACTGACCAGTGAGAAAGCAGTGATGCAAATTTATTATAAGCCCCCACAAGCAGCCCTGTCACAATACCGACAATAACACTATACAGAATAACAGGGATAAGCACATTTTTAAAATAACCTAAATGGTTTGTATCTTTACCTGTAATTTTAGATTTAACTTGCCTAAACTTATTTATTATGCAACTTTTGCCCATGTCAAGGTTGGTATTACTAATACCCTCGCCTAAATTATGTAAAACAATATCGGATGTATTATCAACAAGTTCATCAGGCTGATTATATCCGGCAATTTCATCAGTCAGATTGTCATTATCAACAAGTTGATCAGGCTGATTATCATCATCGATAATTTTGTCATGACAAATACCGCTAGTGATATCACTAGCAGAAAATTCATTCACAATTTCAGTATCAACTGACTTTTTTTCATCTTGTTTATTCATATGTATGTAGTTTACCTTTTATTTAAATGAATGTCAATATATATTAATAAACTTTTTAACTAAAGTGATAACATTTTGATAGTTTCATACATATATTGTAAGTATAAATACATAATATGGAGGGAATAGTATGCATAATAATATGTTAATGGCTGATATGCCATACCCAGAGTTGGAAAATGAATGCCCAAGTGTGAGCGACGTTAGATGTATGATGGATTTGTTTGCAGGTGTAGAGAGTGAACTTACAGCAATAATTCAGTATATGTACCAAAGTTACATAGTCGGAGAGGATTCTGAGGAGTTTCATTTATTGTTAGAGCAAGTTGCGATGGCGGAGATGAAACATATGGAGTTATTAGGAGAGGCAATAGTTGCGTTTGGCGGCACGCCAGTGACGGGAGGCAACAGGCAGTTTTGGAATGGAGCGATGGTCAATTATACAAAAGATCCAATTGCAATACTTGATACAAACATAAAGTTAGAGCAGCATGCGATTGACGGATACAACAAAGCGATTCGTTGCGTTGATAATTATTCACTAAAAGAGCTGTTTGAGCGCATAATTCTTGATGAAAAGATACACCTTGCAGCGTTCAAGGCGATGAAAGTAAAATTAATTGAGCGAAATTGCTAATTTAACATAAATTTTCCATCAAAACACTTGTTTTTATCTGAATAATGTGTTAGAATAATAGGGCAAAAGTTATTTGGAGGTAATGAGAAATGAGTTTATTTAATTCGTTAATAGTGATGCTTGGGGCACTAGATTATACAGGTATTGCACTAGCTAAAAATATATTAGTTATATTTATGACGTTGCTAGCAATAGCCGTTATCGTTGTAGTACTAATGCAAAAAGGTACAAGCGGCAATATCGGAGCTATTGGCGGTGAGTCAGAAACTTATATGGGAAAGAATAAAGGTCATGACAAAGAGCGTACGCTTAAGATTGCAACAGCAGTGTTAGGTGGACTTATCGTTATATTGTCAATAATCTATTTCGTGTTAAATGTTGCAATTTAATATATTCTAGGATTAATAACGACTGAATTCCACTCGGATTTCGGTCGTTTTTTTATGTTTATGCAAAACAGCGTTGAACTGAGCTAAAATAAACATAATTGTGGTATCATGTGGTATTATATAGTATAGAAATATTAATATAATACAATAATAATGTATTGAGCGAATGATTTCAGTCGATAATTCAATTACATTATAAATAGGCAGTGCTAAATCGGACAATTAATGTCAGCGGATGTACTATCGGTTAAAAAAGGATGAACAGAATGAGTTTTATTTTCAAAATTACGGAAAAAATTGAAGGATTAAATATCCAAGGCGAATCGGCAAGAGAAATTGCTAAAAAACTTGATTTCTACACAAAGTTTGAGCTAGCAGAGCTTACAAAAGCGCTAGAAGAAATGGTTAGTGCAGGCAAGCTAGTAGAAAACAGAAGCGGCAAGTTTTTCAAAATCAATAGTACAAAACTATACAAAGGCGTGTTGCGCGGTAACAAGCGCGGCTTTGCATTCCTAATTCGTGAGGATGGCGGCGATGATTTATTTATCCCACACAAAGGCATGAACACAGCAATGCATGCAGATACTGTAGAAGTTTCTATTGTAAACGGCGATGAAGGTCGAGTGGAAAATGTTTTAGAGCGTGGAATTACAAGAGTAGTCGGCGCATATCAAAAAAGTGCAGGATTTGGTTTTGTAATCGTAGACAATAACAATTATTTCTCTGATATATTTATACCAAGAGGATACGATATCAATGCGGAAAATGGCACAAAAGTTATCGTAGAGATTGATAAATTTGGCGGAAAGAACCCATGCGGCAAAATTGTAGAAGTTATTGGCAAGGTCGGCGAAAAACAGTCGGACGTATTATCAATATTAAAATCACACGGTTTTGACAATATTTTCCCAGAGAACGTTGAAGCTGAAGCAAATGCAATGAAAGCTAAGTACACAGATAATCGTACAAGTTACGTAGATATGATGACTTTTTCTATTGATGGCGATGATAGTAAGGATCTTGATGATGCTATATCTATCTTAAAGTACAAAGGATTTTATAAACTTTATGTTCATATTGCGGATGTATCACATTATGTAGAGCAAGGAAGCATATTAGATATAGAGGCATTCAAAAGAGCGACAAGTGTATATTTCCCAGGAAGCGTGTATCCAATGTTGCCACCAGTATTAAGTAACGGACTATGCTCACTTAACGGTGGCGAAGATAGACTTACATTAACATGCGTTATGACAATTAACGAGAATGGCGAAGTTACGGAAAAAGAGTTAGTTAAAAGTATAATCAACAATGATTATGCAATGACATATAAAAACGTAACAAAAATTCTTGAAGGCGACGCGGAATTGCGTAAAAAATACGGTCCAGTAGTTCCTATGATAGAGGATGCACTTGCATTATCTAAAATATTGAACGCTCGCCGTTGCAATAGAGGAAACATTAACTTTGACAGCAGAGAGAGCAAAATCATCATTGATGATGAAGGCAATGTAGCGGATATTCAAATATATCCATATACTGTATCTAACGGAATGATTGAGGAGTTTATGCTAATTGCAAATGAAACTGTAGCAGAATACATGTGCAATCTAGAACTTCCATTTGTTTACCGAGTGCATGAAGTACCTGATTCAGAAAAAATCACAAACTTCAAAAAGTTTGTAGAAGGTTGCGGATTCCAATTACAACCAGGCAAAGTACATCCAAAAACATTACAACAGCTTTTAGACGAAGTAAAAGGCAGCACAATGGAAGCAATTATCTCTAAGATAATGCTAAGAAGCATGCAAAAAGCCAAATATATGCCAGAGAATTTAGGCCATTTCGGACTAGCAGCTGAGTATTACTGCCACTTCACATCACCAATTAGGCGTTACCCTGACTTGCAAATTCACAGAATCATCAAAGCGATGTTGGATGGCAAATTAGGAAGCTTACCAAAGCTAGCTAACTGGTGCAAGGAAGTATCTGAAGTGTCAAGTGAGCGTGAAAGGGCAAGCGAGCAAGCGGAGAGAAGCATCAAAGATTACTACAAAGCAGAGTTCATGATGAGGCATATTGGCGAGCAGTTTAAGGGTGTTGTTAGCGGAGTTGCAAACTTCGGTATATTCGTAGAGCTTGAAAATACTTGCGAAGGAATTGCAAGACTTGACAACTTACCAACAGACAAATATGAATTTTTAGAAAATAAATACCTATTAAAAGGGGACAGGTTGAGTTTCACTTTAGGACAAGACGTAAACATTGAAGTTATCGCTTGTGATATAGAGAATAGACGAGTTACATTCAAGGTATTAGAGGGGTAATATGGCAGGAGTAAAAATCATTGCGACTAACAAAAAGGCGTATCATGACTATTATATTGAGGACACTTTCGAGGCGGGCATCGTGCTTGTTGGCAGTGAAGTCAAGTCTATCCGATTAGGACAGCTTAATATGAAGGATACTTATTGTCTTGTACGGGACGGAGAAATGCAAATGATAAATTTGCATATTTCGCAATATGACAAGGGCAGCTACTTTAATGAAGAGCCTAGACGAATGAGGAAATTACTACTTCACAAGGCGGAAATCGAGAAGCTTCGCAGCAAAGTTGATATCAAAGGATTTACACTAGTTCCTACAAAAATGTATTTTAAGCAAGGATTAGTCAAAGTTGAAATCGGACTAGCAAAAGGAAAGGAATTACACGATAAACGTCATGTATTACAGGAAAAACAACAGAAAAGAAGTCTTGACAGAGAGATAAGATCTCTAAACAAGTTTTAACCTTCTTATCTCAATAAGAAGAATATGCGGGTTAATATTGGCAAAATATTGGCTCGCATTTTTTCAATTACGCTAATAAATTATTAAAAATAGCGCAATATAATAATGACACTAAAAGGAGAATTTAACTATGGATATACAATCAAAATGCGTACAAGCTGGCTATGAGCCAAAGAATGGCGAGCCAAGAGTACTACCACTATATCAGTCAACAACATATGTATATGATACGCCGGAGCAGCTAGCGAATTTATTCAATCTAAGCGAAGCAGGACATATTTATACAAGAATAAGCAACCCAACAGTCTGCGCATTTGAGGATAAAATGAACGCGCTAGAAGGCGGAGTGGGCGCACTTGCTTGTGCATCAGGACTTGCAGCGGAAACGTTAGCAGTGCTAAATGTATGCAATGCGGGCGACAATATAGTATCACTATCAACAGTATATGGCGGAACTTACAATCTATTTAATGTAACTCTTCGCAAGTACGGAATAAATACAACATTCATTGAGCCGACAGCAACAAAAGAGGATATACTTTCATTAATTGATGATAATACTAAAATTTTGTACTGTGAAACTATCGCAAATCCAAGTATGCACATTGTAGATTTTGACATGATGTCAAGCATCGCAAAGGAAAAAGGAATACTTTTATTTGTAGATAATACTTTAGCAACACCGTTAGTATGCAAGCCAATTGAGTACGGCGCAAACATAGTAATCTATTCAACATCTAAGTATATTGATGGACATGCTAGCTGCATAGGCGGAATGATAATAGACGGCGGCAACTTTGATTTTGCAGGCAATCCACGATATCCAGAGTTCAATAAACCTGATGAAAGTTATCACGGATTAGTATATACTAATTGTGCACCAGCAAGTTTTGTGACAAAAGCAAGAGTGCAAATGATGAGAGATTTAGGCTGTTGCATGAGTCCATTTAACGCATATTTAACTAATATCGGAGCGGAAACATTGCATTTAAGAATGGCAAAGCATGGCGAAAATGCGATGGCATGTGCGGAGATGCTTGAGGCTCACCCTAACGTTGAGTGGGTTAAATTCAACGGACTAGAAAGTGATGATAATTATAACAAAGCAAGAAAGTATTTCAGAGAAGGGTACAATTCAGGAATGATAGCATTTGGAGTGAAAGGTGGGCTAGCGGAAGCAAACACATTTATGAGCTCGCTAAAACTTGCTAAAATTGTAACTCACATTGCTGATGCAAGGACAAGTGTAATTCACCCAGCAACAACAACACACAGACAGCTGAGCGGAGAGCAGTTAATTGCTTGCGGCATAACTGAAAATCTAGTTAGATTATCGGTTGGTATTGAGTGTAGTGCAGATATTATTCGTGATTTAGAGCGAGCGCTAGATAATATCAACTAACATAACAAATGAAAAAAATGCGACATTCTATTAATTATAGTGATATCGCATATACATAAGGGGGACTCATGCCGATAATTATACCAAAAACATTACCAGCATTTAATGTGTTGCAAAATGAAAATATATTTATTATGCCAAAACTCAAAGCAGAAAAGCAGGACATTAGACCGATAGAGATAGCAATAGTAAATCTAATGCCGACAAAAATTGAGACAGAAACGCAGTTAATGAGGTTGCTTGGTAACTCTTCACTCCAAGTAAATGTAAGCCTAATAAATATGCAATCGCATGAGAGCAAAAACACCAGTACGGAGCATTTAGAAAAGTTTTATAAAAGTTTTGATGAAGTCAAAAATATAAAACTAGATGGAATGATTATAACAGGAGCGCCAGTTGAAACGCTAGAGTATCAGGACGTATCATATTGGAACGAGCTTACCAAAATAATGGAGTATGCAGACAAAAATGTCACGTCTACAATCTTCATATGTTGGGGCGCACAAGCGGGACTAAAGTATTATTACGGAATAGAGAAAAAAATGTTATCAGAAAAGAAATTCGGCATTTTTGAAAACAAAGCAGTTACGGAACATGATAAGCTTTTAAAAGGAATGGACGACACCTTCTACATACCAATGAGCAGACACACTTCAATTGATGAAGAAGCAGTCCGTGCACATGATCAACTGGTTGTTTTAGCAGAGTCAAAAAGCTGTGGGATAAGCATTGTTAAAAGCGCTGATGATCGCAAGATATTCTTCACTGGACATAGCGAATATGATAAAGAAACATTAAAAAATGAGTACTTGCGAGACCTTGTAAAAGGGAACGAAATAGCAATGCCTCAAAATTATTTTATTGACGGAAATGTCGATGAAATAAATATGAATTGGAGAAGTACAGCAAATTTATTATTTTACAATTGGCTTAATTATTATGTATATCAGGTTACGCCTTTTGATAATGAAAAATAACAAAGCACTAGCTAAAATTACTTGGCATAAAAGCAAATAAAATGATAATAAAATAATTAAAAACTGCGTATTAATACGCAGTTTTTTTTCTGGAAATAAAAACAATAAAATAGCGACAAAGTTAATGCATAAAATAAAATGTAAGCAGATAAAAATAAATAACAATTCGAATCTATTGCTGTGATATTAATGCAAAATTTCTAGATATGAGCACAATATCGACTATATATAATCAAATGCTATAATATAAATTAAATTAAACTTATAGAATTTTGTGTTATAATGCACTCAAATTTGCACACATTAATTATATGAATAAGGCAAATAAGTACACAAAAATAATTAGTAGAATATTGATAATTTTAATGGTAATAACAACAGTTGTTATTGCAATATTTTTCATGCAAATAAACGATAGAAAGTCCGTAACAAGCAGCAATTTTTATGCGAGCAAAAATGCCATAAAAATGCAGCAAAATAATCTAACAAAATTATCTACTTTTTCCACATCTTTTGAAGCAAGTGTGGATAATCGTGCACATAATATTATTCTTGCAAGTAGTCAGTTTAATGGAGTGCAAATCCCGCGCGGTGGCAGCATAAGTTTTAATGAAATAGTAGGTGCAAGAACTTACGACCGAGGGTACCTTGATGCTAATGTTATTATGAAAGGTGTTTATGTTAAGGGTGTTGGAGGTGGAGTATGTCAAGTATCATCAACAATATACAATTCATGGTTAATGGCAGGTCTTGATGTTACATCAAGCCGAGCGCATTCGCTGCCTTCTACGTATGTTGCACTCTCACGCGACGCAACTGTCAGCAGCGAGATTGATTTAGTTATGTCAAACTGTAGCGATAGTGAAGTAGTTATTGAAGTTTTAACGGATAACAATATTTTAGAAATTTCTATATTTGGCAGAGCAAGAGAGAATGAATATTTGCTAATATCAGATGTAATTGAGGAAGTACCTACTTACTTTGCGCCAGATGTCACAATTGAGGTGAACGATATGAGCGAAGTTGGTGAACAATTATATGCGGGCAAATCAGGTTATAAATCAAGACTAATCATTGAAGTGATTCATGATGGAACAGTGATTGCAAGGCGAGAGTTAAGGCGTGATAGTTATAATGCGACTCCGTCGCAAAAGGTAATTAAAATTCTAAAAGGCAGCGCAATATGATCATGGCGAGAATAGAGCAAATAAAAGTAAAAATGTTATGGAGTGCAATATAAATTGTGCTCCATTTAGCATTGCTACTATTGACAAAAGTCAGCATATAAGGTATAATAATTAGTAAGAATAAAATAATTAATCGTCAAAGGAGATTTATATGCAAAAATATAACGAATGGCTAGATAAGGTGGACGAGAGCGAAAGAGCGGAGCTTATTGCGATCAAAAATGATAGCAACCAAATTAAAAGGCAGTTTGATATGCCTCTTGAGTTTGGCACGGCAGGAATGAGAGGGATAATTGCCTTAGGAACAGGATGCATCAATAAATATACAGTTAGACGAGCAACTTTAGGAGTTGCAAATTACATATTAGGTTTAGGCGAAAGTGCAATGGCAAGAGGCGTTGTAGTCAGCTATGACACACGTAATTTCAGTTATGAGTTTGCACTAGAAACAGCCAAAGTATTAGAGTATAACAAAATAAAAGTTTATTTATATAATGACACCCACCCAGTACCTATGTGTTCGTTTGCGATTAGGCACCATAATGCGATTGCAGGGATAATGATAACAGCATCGCACAATCCAAAAGAGTACAATGGATACAAAGTATATGGCGATGATGGTGCACAAATGGCACCTGAAGCGACTGATATAGTTGTAAATTACATTAATGCGGTTGAAGATTATTTTAGTGTTAAGACATCAAACCTTAATGTAACTCGTGAAAAAATCCTATCAATGAATGAGGAAAAATTATCCGAGTATATAGATGTAATTGGACGCGAAACTGATGCGTGCTATTATGCGGAGCTAGAGAAGCTGACGCTAAGCAATGCAGCGGTTGCAAGAGTGGCATCAAAGATAAAGATAGTATATACGCCAATACATGGCAGCGGATATAAGCCAGTAACGGAAATTTTGCGTAGAATGAACATACCTTGCAGCGTAGTAGAGGAGCAAAAATCCCCTGATGGCAATTTTCCAACGGTAGCAATGCCAAACCCAGAGCAGCCGGACACATTACTTATGGGAATAAACCTTGCAAAAAAACTTAAAAGCGATATCGTAATAGGAACAGACCCAGATGCAGATAGAATGGGCGTCGCAATAAGAGATACAAAAGGCGAGTTCTGCTTGCTAACAGGCAATCAAATAGGAGCGATGTTATTAAATTATATATTGCTAAGGCACACGGAGGAAGGAACATTACCTTCAAATAGTGCAGTAGTAAAGACAATAGTTACGACAATGCTCGCAGATAAAATAGCAATGAATTATGGAGTAACAGTATTTAATGTACTAACAGGCTTCAAGTTTATAGGCGAAAAGATAAAAGAATGGGAAACAAACGGAAAGCACACATTTATATTTGGATATGAGGAAAGTTTCGGGTATTTATCAGGAACGCACGCGCGTGACAAGGATGCAGTAGTATCAAGTATGTTATTTGCGGAAATGGCGTGTTATTATGAAGATAAGGGCGAAAAATTATACAGTGTATTAGAAGGATTATATGCACAGTATGGATATTTTGTGGAAGTTAGCAAATCATTAGCATTTGGCGGACTAGACGGAATGCAGCAAATGTCTGATGTAATGGATAAATTACGATCACATCCAATCAATAACATAGCGGGCAACCCAGTTATAGAGTTTTTGGATTACAGAGAGAGCGTTGCGATATCAAGTAAAGGCGAAAAAACTATTATAGACTTACCAAAGACAAATGTGCTAAAATATCAACTAAGTGATGATGAGTGGGCGTGTGTTAGACCGTCAGGAACAGAGCCAAAGCTGAAGATATATGTAAGCGTGAAAGCTGCTACAAAAGCAGAATCAGCTGCAAAGAACCAAAACGTTTTGGGTTTTATTGAGCAGTTAGTGCTTAGCTAATAACATTGCAAGCAAAAATACTTTAGGAGAAAAATGAGGAAAAGATATATTACAAGATTACCCGACCAAGTTGGCGCGTTTATGAAAGCTAGCAAGATTGTGACAAATGCGGGAGCGAATATAGTAAGGTGCAGTTATAATAAAGCAGTGGATACCAACACATTATTTTTAGATGTAACAGGAACGAAAGAGCAAATTAATAATATTACTAGCGAATTAACTAGTAGCGGATACATTGCAAATGAGGAAGATATAGCTAAAGTTCTTTTAATGGAGCTTAAACTTACGGATACAGCAGGCTCGGTATATCCAGTGCTTGAGCTGATAAATAAATACAATTTCAATATATCTTATATCAGTTCCGCACAAAACGGCACAGCCTACCAAAACTTCAAATTAGGCTTATATATAGAAAATGTCAGTAGTATAACAGAATTTTTAAGCAAGATAAGTGAAATATGTGAAGTAAAGATTGTTGACTATGACATGAGCGAGAAGTATCTTGACAATACGGTATTCTACATGTCATTTGCTGCAGAAGTGTCAGAAAAATTGAACCTTACAAGCAAGGGGAGACACAAACTGATAGTGTATTCTAACATGATAATGCAAACATTAGACGAGCTAAATAAACCGTCACACAAGACATTTGAGTATATTGGCAACTTTGCTGACTGTATCGCAAAGTATAAGGGTAGTGCATTCAATTGTAAATTGTACAATATTAGCTTAGTAGATGATATATATATGTATGTAATTGAGCCGCCCGTCGGTGCTAACACGTATATAATCCGCAAGGGCAATCACTTGCTTTTTGTAGATTGTGGTTTTGCTTGCTACCGTGAGGAAATGAAAAATATACTCGATATAATGATAATAGATTACAGCAAATTGAAAAAAGAGCTTATTCTAACTCATTCAGATATTGATCATGCAGGGCTAATGGATATGTTTGATAAAGTTTACGTAACTCAAGAGAGTTATGATAATTTTGAGGCGGAAAACAACCACACTCCAAATATCAGAGAGAGCAATGAAGAGCATCTACCATATTGCAAGATAAGCAAAATAATGTCAGGATACAATCCGCCACCAATGAATATATTAAAGGTAATAGGTAGCAGAAAGAAAGACAGCACCGCAGCAATCGAATATTTATGTGACTTAAAATTGCTTGGAGAAAAGTTTGAAATATATATCGGAAATGGTGGTCATGTAGGCGGAGAAATCGTAATAAAATGTGAGAGATTATCGCTTTTATTTACGGGCGATATAATGGTTAACGGCAAAGGTTTTTCTAAAGAGCAGCAGGAGTTTAATATGATCGCGCCATACCTAATGACAAGTGTAAATACCGATTCAAAAAAAGCACTTCAAGAGAGAAAAGCGCTTTCTAAATTATTCGATTTATCTAAATATAATGTGTGCTGTGGACATGGTGCAGTTATTAATAAAGGCAAAGGAAAATAATTTTAAGATAAACATAAATGCAATTATATAATTAGTTTTAATTTATCATTTTAAATTAAAATATACGATTGTATATTAAATAAAAAAGCAGTAAATATTTAAATATTTACTGTTTTTTTTATTGTTTTAATTATAGAGCATATAGCAATATATTGTTATATGCTCGCATATTTGCGATAAAATTAATATATTATAATATATATATACTAATATTATTAAATATTTATGCTTGAAAAAATGCAAAACTGATTATTTTTTTTGAAGAAGAAGACACCAAATACTTGAAATTTTAGTAGTGGTTTTTTTGGATAAAATATCAAAAAATTGCATACAATTAATGAAATATAAGTTTTAGGTTGTATAGCTTTAAATTGCATTTTAAAATAAAAAAACAAAATATTATACCCGAAAAAATGCTAAATATCATATGCAAAATAATGCTTAATATTTAACATAAAATAAATAATTAATATCAATAATAAACACATGCAATTCTCAAGTAAATTATACTTATAAAAATATAAAGCAATATAATTCTCACGCAATTTATACATATAAAAAATAAAAAAACTCACTGAAAAATAAAATCTTTTCAGTGAGTTTTTATTATAATTATAATTAAAATATAGTGTAACTTATTCTCTATTATTTAGTACCATAAATCCTGTCGCCCGCGTCGCCAAGACCTGGTAGAATATATCCATTTTCATCTAAACATCTATCAACTTTTACAACGTATATTTGCACGTCAGGGTGTGCTTTTGCTACAGCTTCAATTCCTACTGGAGCCGCTAATATGTTCATCATTTTAATGTTTACAACCCCGGCATCTTTTAGCGCTTGAATAGCTGCAATTGCAGATCCGCCAGTTGCAAGCATCGGGTCAAGAACTATTGCAATCATGCTTTCAATGCCTGCTGGCAATTTATTATAATATGATTCAGGCAATAAAGTTTCTTCATTGCGGCACATACCAATATGTCCGACCTTAGCAGTAGGTAGCAGATTTAATACGCCGTTTACCATTCCAAGACCTGCTCTAAGAATAGGTACTAATGCAATACTATTCTCTTTAATAACATTTTGCTCAACTACCTCAAGAGGAGTTGTAACATTGATAGTCGTTGTAGGGATATCAGCTAATCCCTCGTATGCCACTATAGTAGAGAGCTCGTCAATAAGTTCACGAAACTCCTTAGTGCCAGTATTCACACTGCGTAGTTTTGCCATTTTGTGGTCAATTAGCACATGGCTTAAAATATGTACATTATTCATTAATATTCTCCTTATCATTCATAGTATTTTCTGATCGTTCAATAATATTATCTTCATAGTTGACAGGTGTAATATCCGCATCTTCTGAAATTCTACCGCTGTTATTACAATCTAAAGAATTATCTTCTTTTAATATTGTATCACAATTGTCGCAATTTTCAGCAGTTGCTTTACAATTTTTTTCCTTAATTTTAAAAATTTTCCTTCCAAGCTTAGCAATAGAAGCAAAAATATCATACTCGCCAAAATCTTTTAGTATCTCGTCATCATTTTCAGTACCTTTAGTAGCTCTATCAAGTTTTCTAGGCAAAATCAAATTCATTAAAATGCCGACTACTGTTGCAAGGAACAAACCTGATAACACAAAGCTAGAACCGATTTTGATACCTCCAACAGCAGTAAGACCGATACCTGTGACAAGTATTGTACCCACAATGATAAGGTTTCTCGAATTAGTGAAGTCAAGTTTTGACTCTGCAAGAGTTCGTATGCCTACAGATGCAATCATTCCAAAAAGGATAATTTCAATACCACCCTTAACAGGGTTAGGTATAGTTTGAAGTATAGCACCAAACTTACCGAAAAATCCTAGAATAATTGCAAATACAGCAGTAAGTCTAAGTAGTTTTGGATTATAGTTTTTAGTTGTTGCAAGCACACCAGTATTCTCAGAATAAGTTGTGTTTGCAGGGCCGCCAAGGAAGCCGGCAATTAGTGTTGCCACACCGTCGCCTAAAACAGTCCTATGCAAACCGGGATCTTTAAAAAAGTCTTTTTCAACAACCATACCATTAGTCGTAATATCACCAATGTGTTCCATAAAGCTAACTAGCGCAATCGGAGCAATCGCAACAATAGCAGTTCCGCTAAATTTAGGAAGAGAGAAGAACCCCTCAGTAACATAAGGAATATTAAACCAAGGCGCGTCAATAATAGGTGCATAGTTCATAGTATAAACGCCGCTCGCACTAAGAATAGCAGATAATGCATAACCGCAAATTAGCCCGATAAGGATAGGAACAATTTTAAAGAACCCTCTAGCGAAAATCATGCCAATAATGATGATTGCAAATGTAAACAGAGAAATACTCATCTCTATCGCACCAAATTCAAAAACTTCAGCTGATGATTCAACGTGAAAAGCATGATTAATAGCAACGCTAGCAAGCCCCATCGCAATAACAATGATAATTGGTCCAGTAACTTCAGCTGGCAATATTTTTCTAATAACATCAGCGCCAACTAGGTACACGATGATAGACATTACGCAATAAATTGCACCAGCGATAATTATACCGCCTTGTGCGTATTGAATACCTTCTGTCTGAACTATAGTAGATAGCGAACCAATAAATGCAAAACTTGATCCTAAAAAAACAGGAACTTTGCATTTAGTAAGCAAATGGAAAGCAAGGGTACCGATACCGGCAGTAACTAAAGCGACAGCAGGGCTGAAGCCAGTCAGTAGCGGAACAAGCACGGTTGCACCAAACATGGCAAAAAGATGTTGAATGCTAAGCAAAACTTCTTTGCCAGTGTAAGGGAGTTTAATTTTCTTAAATTTTTTCATACGAGCCTCACAATATTGATTTATTAATATATTATATTTCTATTGAATTATATCATTTATTGATTAGCAAGTCAAACAAAATTATTTTGATAAATAGATAAGTTTAATAAAAGCACAAAGTAAAGCAAAATTTATAAAATTATGCTACAAAAAGACGCCACAATGTAAGTAGCGCCTAATGAAATAAAATATTGTATGTAACAATAGCAGATAATTAAAGATAAATCACCTGTAGTTGATTTGCGGTTTAGGTAATGAACTTGTCACAAAAACACGAAGGCTTTTTTGCAAGTAGCTAAGCTTCAAATTATGTTCGCTAGTTTTTTTACCGATAACATTAGGATGAATTTCAAATGCATAAACACCTTTATAACCAACTTTTTTAAGCGATTGCATTAGTTTTGCCCAGTTAATATTCCCTGAGCCTACTGAATGATGCGAATCAAGTTTCCCGTTATTATCATGAAGATGCACAGTTGCAAGGTCTGCTCCAAGATCAAGTATTTCAGCGCACATATTTGCCGCACCTTTAATCAAGTTAGCGTGACCGGAGTCAAAGCAAAACTTAAAACGAGGGTGATCAATACCTTGAAGTACTTTCCTCATTTCAATAGCAGTAGAGCAAGATGTTTCGGTGGCTTGGTTTTTCGATATATCCCAACCGAACATGTTTTCAATGCAGCAAGTAACGTCATATTCTTCAAGCAGTGGTATTAAACTTTTATAGAAAATGATGTTTTGTTTTATTCTTTCATCTCGATTTTCGTTGTCGCCAAATTGTAGTGGTGTGTACGGATGAATAATCGTATATTTAGCACCTAGCAAACTAGTAGCCATTATAGATAGCTTCAAAGCATGATTAATTTTTTTCTGATTTATCATGCTTTTTTGATAAGTTGGAAAAGGGGAGTGCGTTTGACAAACTTCAATGTTGTTATCGACTAAGCATTTCCTCAAATTATTATAATATTCCTTAGCATCATCAATACTTTCTTTGCATTCAGGCTTGCCTAAATAAAGTCTTAGCAAATTCCAATCAATAGTATCGAAACCGGCCCTTGCAAGCATCTCGATTTGAGTGGTTTCAGGATAGCTTGAAACAATACAGTTTTGAATTCCTAATTTCATAATTATCTCCTTAAACCATTAACAAATAATACATGGTATAATGATTAGTAATTTATATTATAATTCCAATATTTATTATATCATAATTATGTAATATTTACAAGTACTAAGTATTTTTTTTCCTGTTTATATTATGAACTATTCATTAATATATTTAAAACGCGAAATTATCACTATTTGTTGCATATATATGTTGACTAAATTAAAAAGCATGTGATACAATAACATAAATGACTAAAGAGGGGTGCGTATGAAATCAATAGAAAATAACGATAATGAAAATATACAATTATTCAACGAAAAAAATATTGAGCAAACGGACTCTCTAGAATATAAAAAAGATGAAAATATTGACTTGTTGCAAGACGAAAATATTGAACAAAATAAAGATGAAAATGAAGATGAAAATATTGAACAAAACGAGCGAACAAAAAGCAAAAATAAAAAGAGAAAAACAAGAGAAAAAAGAAAGAGAAAAAAACTGAAGAAATGGCAAATAATAACAATAGCTTGTTTGAGCATATTAGTAGTAGCGGGAATAGCAGTAGGAAGCACATTTTTAGGAATATATTTAAATGCCTCTGGAGGAACAGAAGTTTCCACATCAGAAGTTGCAGATTTCAAGAGGATGGAAAACATTGTAGCAACGCATACGATAAACGGAAGTGCGGTAGATAATTTTATCAAAATATCAGAACTTTTACCTGAAGCAAATGCAAGCGATGTAACAATAAGTAACAGCAGCACAGCGGAAGTTGATGGAGAATATATTAAAATCCATAATATTGGCACTTTCCACATTGTGGTCGGAGAAGCTGTCATGGAGTACAGGGTTGTCGATGGATATAATGTAAACAGTGCAGATGAAATAGTAATGGCATCAATAGCAAAAGAAGCGATAGTATTGCAATCAGATATAATCATGGTAAACGTGCAAGATTTGCCTTCAGCGAATGAAGCGGTGAAGATATCAGAAAGCGTTATATTGTATAAGAGTTTGTACGGAAATGGATACATAATAGATGCATCACACAGAATAGGCAGCACAAAAAGCTCTGTGTTATTCAATGTGCGAGCGAAGGATGTAAATATCAGTAATGTGCATATTATAGGGAGCAACCCAATTCCCGAAGAAGGAAAAAGTGTAGTATTTGATGATTACACAATTGGCGGAAATCTAATACTATACACAAGCATTCCCGATACAAGATACCCGTTAGAAGGAGATGTTGCAAGCGGAAAAATAGAGTATTCTGTACTTGAGCGCGCGCAAAAGCTAGTTCAAATTGCGGGTGCAGATGTGCAATTGAAAGGCAATATATTGTTAGGTGCAGGCGATGCGTGCGTATCCGTGCAAGCAACATTAGTAAGACAGTCGGACATAGTAATGGAAGATAATATAATCATTGACCCACAAATTGCAGGCGTATTATTTTGGAAAACGGAGAATACTGAGAATAATGTACAGGGTGACAAGTTTGCAAAGCTTACAATTAAAGGCAGGTTTGATGTATACAACTGGAAGAACGAAGAAACTGCAGCAGTTATGCCTGCATCAGAAGGATTATCCGCAACAATAGTAAACGGAGTAATAAGAGAAGCACTATTAAGTGATGACTTTGATGATATGTTGATTAAAAAATACGATCATAAATGGGTGCATTTAGGCATAGTTGTAGTATCCTCTAGCGAAGGTGAAAACAAGCCAGAAATTACAGGTTATAATAAGAAAGGAATAGAGTACGAAAAAGGCGAATTCCCAATACCAAGTTCGCTTAATAATATAGTAGGAAAAATACTCCGAACTAAAGATATATACGGATATTCTACAACTGACTTTATCGATCCATTAGCTGACAAAAAAGTAAATGAAAACATGTTTAAAAGCATTTGGGGCGATCTATATTAATAAGTAAAATTTTTAGCTATAAAATCAAACAATATTTAGTTTTATAGGATAAAATTTTAATGTTTTTTATAATAATAGTACACGTAAAGGTAATTAAATTTAAACCGCAAAAACCATGATATTTTCAAGTAAATAAATAATTACTTATGCGAATATAATATAGTAATTATTTCACTAAAAAAACAATTAGAAACACAATATTAATACAAACAAATCCCCTTGATTATTTTGATAATCAAGGGGATTATTTTATTAAGTTTTTTTTACTTAAAATCTAAAAAAAACAGTCAAATAATAATTAAATATTGCATAAAATTATTATTATTTTTTATAAGGAACAGCAGCTATTAATAGATTTTTCATAACCTCTAGCGCCGCCCAAGTATCGTCGTTTGGTGCAGAAGTAATAACGATATTATTATCAATAAAATCAAAATTTTTCAAAGTAGAAAGTTTAGATTTTATTATCTTAGTAACTTGCGGTGCCCAAGTACCATTATCAATAATACCTACTATTTTATTGCGCATGCCTTTTTGAACCATGTGAGCAATAAGTTCTTCCATCACAGGGAAAAGACTATTTTCATAAGTAGTAGTAGCAAGAACAAGTTTGCTATATTTAAAAGCGTCCTCTAAGTTTTCCGCCATATCAGATGTAGCTAGGTCAGAAATAGAAACTTTGACATTGCTATCTTTAAGCATTTGATATAAACGTTTTGCGACCATTTCCGTATTTCCGTAAACTGATGAGTAAGCGATAAAAACGCCATCAACTTCAGGCATATATTTACTCCATGTATCATAAAGGTCAACATAATGACCAATATTTTCATCTAGTATTTCACCATGAAGCGGACAAATCTTTTTAATTTCGAACCCGCCTAGTTTTTTCAAAAGAGCTTGTACATTGTCGCCAAACTTACCTACAATATTGAAGTAGTATCTACGAGCTTCGCACTCCCAAGATCCGCCAAGACCGTTAATACCAAACTTGCCGAAAGCATCAGCAGAGAAAAGTGTTTTAGTAGAGCTCTCATAAGAAACCATAACTTCAGGCCAGTGAACTAAAGGAGCGGTAACAAAAGTTAGCGAGTGAGAGCCAAAGCTAAGCGTGTCGCCATCAGCAACAACTAAAGTTTTTGCATTCTTAACAAAGTCATAAAACTGACCTAAAAACTTAAAAGCCATAGCGGTAGCAACAAGTGTAATATTAGGATAAATCTCAACAAGTTTACCAATATGGTAAGAGTGATCAGGCTCCACGTGAGAAATTACAAGGTAATCAATATCACGACCATTCAGGTTACTATTAATTTTTTCAATCCAAGCATCACCAATTTTCCTATCAACAGAATCCATCACGCAAACTTTCTCATCTAAAATAAGATAAGAGTTGTAAGCCATTCCATCTGGTGTAATATATTGACCTTCAAAAAGGCCATTATCCTCGACATTTACGCCGACATAAACTATTTTATTATTCATAAAACCTCCACATTATAATATAGTATTTGCTATATACTATATATTATATACTAAATAAATAATAAGTCAAGCTATCTATAAATAATAATACAGACTTGCAAAAGTATTGACAAAACAAGTGCAAATATTTACAGAGTGTAAAAACAAAAAAAACATAAAGTCCTAACAAAATGCAGTTAAATTTAGGCAAATGAATATTATTGATGCAATTTAATAGACAAAAAGGCATATGTATGCTATGATAATATTACATTTGGATTAGACGCAATCAATTCTCCGCTAAAATAAGCGAGCAGAATATGAGAGACAGTCTATTAGTAGAGGGAAGAACGGTGCAAATCCGTCGCAACTTTCATTGCCGTAATTTAAGCAGGTGCTTAATAAGTCGGATAACCTACCATATGTGTTATAAATATTTTCTGGATAAGAGAGAATGTAGTTGAATAACCTTTCGCACAAATGGCTAAAGGCGATTTATTTTGCATGCACTTATCTAAGAAAGATGAGTGTGATTTTTTATTATATGGAGGTAAAATATATATGTTAAATAAAAGAAAAAGTATCGCAGCGGTGTTAGCAGTATTGCTGATAATGATAATGAGTGTTACATTGCTTGCTGCCTGTGCAAAGGAAGACTTAATACCTGATATTAATATTTCGGTGTATTTAGGAGAGGAAGTTTTCGATAATACTAGTAGCAAGCAAATCAAGATTAATGATCTTAAGAAAGACGCAACGGTAGAGGATATGCTAAATGCAAACACAGCACTTAATGCAGTACTAGTAGATAGTGAATATGGTGCGTATATCACAAGTATAGGCACGTTAATCCCTGCAAATTCAAATCAATTTATATCAGTTTTTTCAACGGATGCTAGCTACAAAGGAGATTTTGCAGAGCCTATCACGCATGAAGGTAAGACATTTTACGGATCAAATGTAGGCATAAGTCAAATGACAGTTGCCGCAAATAATAGTTACGCATTTATGCTAACAACGTATATTCCTGATGAGGAAGTATCAGCTGTCAAACCGATTGATGCTGATACTAACATAAATGAACTTGCAGAATATTTAAAAGTAGGAATTGAGCCTACTCTTGCACGAAGCGAAAGAATCAATGCACTTATTAAAGCAGGAGTAGTATTTTCTGATGATAATCTAGATGCATTATCTAAATTGTTAGATACGGAAGCATCAAAATATACGCCAACAGCATTAAATTTAGAGCGTGCGCTACCTAATCTTGGGTATGTAATATATACAACATCAGCATTACTGCATGTTGGTAAAAAAATACCTGATAGCGTAATAACATACGTTAATAGCGGAGTTTGGATGGGGGGCTTTACAGAAGAGTGGAGTACTGGTGTTATGTTGCCGCTTGCGACAGAGCTTGATAAAGCAGGTTATCCAATCACTGTCATAAATAGTGCGATAGATACATTGTTAGGAGCAGTAAAAGATGGAATATTTGATGTTAGATATGCAGATTCTGCAGGCGTTGCCGTAATTGCATTGTTGCCATATTATGATAAAGAAAATGTGAAATTGATAATAGACAAAACAGTATTGGCAATTCAGGCAAAAACAACAAATAATGTAGATGGAAATATATCAAGAACAGCGTATATTTTAGCACTTTCAGTTGAATTAAATTTTTATAATGTAGAAAACAATTTAGATGATAAAGGCATGTATGATTGGCTAATTTCTAAGCAAAATAGCGACGGAAGCATAGGTGGACGACTTGAACCAGTTCAATCATTTAGAGGTCTAGTTAGCTACCAATTAAATAAAAGCGGACAAGGCACATTTTACACATCAAAAGCAAAATAATTGAAATGAATATTATATATATCGACGCATAATTTTAAGATAAAAAAGGATATAATTATGAAAAAATTATTAATAAAAATAATAGTACTAATTGCAATAATATTGATAAATTTATCAATATTTACAGCCTGTGATTTTAAAAGTGTAAATGATCATTATGATATAAATTTAGAAGGCGATTTTGAAGTAAGTTTTCTTATTTCTTGCAACACTATATTAACGACAGATGGAGCATTTGATAACTTATCAGAAAGCCTGCAACCATTAATCCCAAAAGACGGTTTAATGTTTGCAAAAACAACTGTATTGTGCGAAACTTATGATAGTGTGCTAGATATGCTTAAAAAAATATGTGCAAATCAAAAGCTACAATTAACAGCTGGTAGTGATAATTATGTGTCAAGTATCGGTCATTTAACGGAGCGATTATATTTCAACAATTTAGGCGGATGGATGTATAAAGTAAACGGAAAATTAGCTGATTATGGTGCAGCAGATTACACATTAAAAGTAGGCGATAATGTCGAGTGGCATTATACTTGCGAACCTAATGATATTTAATAATTATTTATATATTTCCTAGTTTTTTTTGGCTAGGAAATATTCTGTTATTTATACAAAATATAAGCAAAATTTTTAGCAAACAATAACAAATATTTGTCTGGTATTGCATTAAAAAACATTGCAAAAATTATGCTAACTTATCGCAAATAAAAGCGAAGTAAATTATTCAAAAAGGAGGTGCATATGTCAAGGCTAGAAAGATACAATCCATTAGTTATTTTTATATATTTTATGCTTGCAATTTTTATAGTAATGTTCAGCATGCACCCAGTAATTATTTGCATATCTTTTATAGCAAGTTTTGCACTTTCTCTAAAGCTGGAAGGTGTAATAAAAATTGCAAAATCATTGATATATATATTACCAATGATAATTATAATTACACTTACAAATCCGCTATTTGTGCACAAAGGAGCAACTGAGTTATTTTTCATAAATGGCAATGCAATAACTCTTGAAGCACTTATATATGGACTGGCAGTATCTCTAAAACTTTCAAGTATTATATATTGGTTTAGAGTATATAGTTATATAATGACATCGGATAAAGTAGTATATTTATTTGGCAAAGTGTCACCAAGATTATCATTAGTGTTATCTATGTCGCTAAGGTTTGTACCGCTATATGTAAAAAAGTTTCGTGAGGCAGATGATGCAACCCGAGCACTAGGTGGATATGCAACAAGCAACATAAAGGATAAGCTACTTGCTAAGCTGCATGTATTTTCTATCGTGTTCAGCATCGCAATCGAGGGTGCAATATCTACATCAGATAGCATGAGTGCAAGAGGATACGGACTCGGCAAGCGAACGAATTACCACAACTTCAAATGGTTATGGACTGATACAATTACTATAATAGTAGTGATTATATTAGGTGTGCTAACTTCGGTAATCATGGCGTTAGGATATAGTGATTTCGATTATTATCCGCTAATAGATAGCATTCAATCATCAGCATTATCAGTAGTATCATATATAAGTTATCTATCTCTAGCAGTGGCAGCGGTGGCAGTTGAGATAAAGGAGGGTGTAACATGGCATATATTAAAATCGAGGATTTAACTTTTAAGTATAACGATGCTAAAAGCTATGCCCTAAGCAACATAAATCTTGACGTGCAAAAAGGCGATTTTGTGTTATTGTGCGGAAAATCAGGCTCAGGAAAATCAACATTGCTAAAAATGTTAAAGCGAGAGATTACTCCAAAAGGCGACAAGACTGGCAGCATAAATATTGACGATTTAGATATAAATCAATTAGATAGTAAATCATCAGCAAGCAAAATAGGCTTTGTGCAGCAAAACCCTGATAATCAAATAGTTACAGATAAAGTATGGCATGAGCTAGCATTTGGGCTGGAAAATTTAGCGGTGACACCTAGTCAAATAAGATTAAGAGTGAGCGAGGTTTCAGAGTTTTTTGGAATAACAAAATGGTATCACAAATCAACAAGCGAGTTATCAGGAGGACAAAAGCAGCTGCTTAATTTAGCTGCAATCATGGCAATGAACCCAGATATTTTGCTACTTGATGAGCCAATAAGTCAGTTGGACCCGATAGCATCAATAGAGTTTTTGCAGAGTGTAAGGCGAATAAACACAGAGCTTGGAGTGACTGTAATAATGTCATCACATCATTTAGAGGATATTTTTGCTATGTCTAGCAAAGTGGTAGTTATGGATAGCGGAGCGATTCAGATTGATGGAACGCCAGCTACTGTTGCGGAAAAAATGCAAGATATGCAAAACCATGCAGTATATAGCGGACTACCAACACCAGTCAGAATGTATCATGGACTAGATAAGGGAGGGGTTTGCCCACTTAATGTCAAGGAGTCAAGAGAGTATATAGCAAGTCACATAACCAAAAGCAAAAGCCGACTTATGCAGCAAGATCAATCAGGTATTACAAGCATGGAAAATGTAATAGAAGTATCAAATTGCTATTTTAGATACAACCGTAATGGACGAGATATAATAAGCGGTGCAAATTTCACTGTCAAAAAAGGGATAATTACAGCGATATTAGGCGGGAATGGTGCAGGAAAATCAACATTACTAAAGGCGATGGCGGGAGTTGTCAAGCCATATGCAGGAAGTATCAATGTATGCGGAAAAAACATTAAAAGTTATAAAGGCAGCAGTTTATATAAAGGATTAATATCAATGCTACCGCAAGACCCAACATTATTATTTAGCAGAAGCACCGTTCGTGAAGAGCTAGAGTCAGCAAAGCCACTAAGGGATGACCCTCAAATCATACCAAACGAGCAATTAACGCAGCTGTTAGATATTGAGTATATAATGGATATGAATCCACACGACATATCAGGAGGCGAGGCGCAAAAAGTAGCGTTTGCAAAAATACTAAAACTCAACCCGTCAATATTGCTGTTAGATGAGCCGACAAAAGGTCTTGACCCATCAGCAAAAAAGGTTTTAGCGGATATTTTACTCTCACTTAAAGGTAGCGGAGTCACAATAGTATTAGTATCGCATGATGTTGAGTTTTGCAGTATGTATGCGGATATATGTTCAATGTTTTTCGATGGCGGAATAGTTAGTGAAAGTGATGCGAGAGGATTTTTTACAGCAAATAGCTATTATACAACAGCGAGTGCAAGGATTGCAAAAGGTTTCTTTGATGGCGTAGTCACAACAAGCGAACTTATAGCTATGGCGAGGCATTGCATATGATCAAAATTACGCAAAAAAACATGCAAAAAACACGTGAAAAACAGTCAAAAAACAGCCAAAAACACGTAGAAAACAGCATAGAAATTAGCACAAATAATAGCATAATCACAACAAATACAAATATTATGATAGATAATAAAAGTTACATCATCCAAGATGATTATCAAAATATTGAAGTTGCGGAAGTTGTAAAAACAGGCAAAATTGGCGAGCTTTTAATGATGAAAAAGGTAAGGCTAATAATAAATTTGCTATTAATATTGATAATAATACCGGCAATAATCGTAATTGGAGCGGTCTTCCTTGGCGGAAAGCATTATGATATAATATCAATAGTAATAGCAATACTTTGCCTAATACCCTTCTTTCTATCCTTTGAAACAAGCCGAATCGGAGCAAGAGAACTAGTAATAATATCAATAATGGTCGCATTATCGGTCAGTATGAGGCTATTATTCGCACCAATCCCTGCATTCAAGCCGATAAGTGCAATTGTAATCATCAGCGGCATAGCATTTGGAATGGAGTCGGGATTTATGGTCGGTGCATTGTCAGCACTCTTGAGTAATATCTATTTTGGACAAGGACCATGGACGCCATTCCAAATGCTGAGTTGGGGAATAATCGGAGTAATTGCAGGGTTTATATTTAAAAGGGACAAGCTACCAAATTACATATTGCTTGTATTTATCGCAATAATTGGCGGCGTAATTTACTCATTAATGATGGATGTATGGACAGTTCTATCTATCGGCGACGGCTTTAGCGCAGCAAGATATTTAGCTGCAATCACAACAAGTTTGCCATTTATGGCTATATATGTAGTCAGTAATGTTGTGTTTTTGATAGTACTTGCGCGGCCAATATCAAAGGTCACAATTAGAATGCGAAGAAAGTACGGAGTGTTTGAGTGACACTCAAAAAAGCATGCAAAATATAATTTTTAATTACTACTTAAATGATGTTGACATAAATGCAAACAAGTGATATAATGCAATAGCTTTATACAAGAATTCACTTGATTATTTAGCAATATATTGTGTAGGTGAATATGAAATTATATAATGATTTAGGGCGTGATTCTATAGTAAAACTAGTGTTTAAGCTAGCAATACCTGCCATGCTCGCACAACTAATAAACGTTTTATACGGTATAATTGATAGAATGTACATAGGACATATACCAGATATTGGGGAAATTGCTCTTGCTGGTGTTGGCGTTTGTGCACCGATTGTCACATTTTTGAGTTCATTCGGTACACTGTTCGGATTAGGCGGAGCTATAATAATGGCAATGCACATGGGCGAAGATAGAATGGATAAAGCCAAAAAAGTACTAGCAAATTCATTTTTGATGCTGATAATTTCATCGCTTGTGCTAACTGGCGTATTTCTGCTAATTAAAGATTACCTTATAATGTGGTTTGGCGGCAATGCGGAAACATTTATCTATGCTGATCAATACTTAACGATATACACTATAGGAACATTTTTTGCAGTAATGGCGCTAGGGCTAAACTTTTTTATAACTGCTCAAGGCTTTCCTACAATTGCAATGCTAACTGTTGCAATAGGCGCTGTAATGAATATAGTACTTGATTCTATATTTATATTGGTTTTTGATATGGGCGTAAAAGGTGCAGCAATAGCAACAGTTATCGCACAATTCATATCATGTGCATTCGTAGTAGGTTTTTTATTCAGTTCAAAGTCAAGGATAAGGCTGTCATTCGGAGGATATAATATCCGCATGATTAGCAAAGTTTTCAAACTAGGATTTCCTCCGTTTTTGATAATTGCACTTGATAGTGTGCTAGTCATAGTACTAAATGCAACGCTAGCAAAATACGGCGGAGACCAAGGCACGGCATATGTTGCAGCGGCAACAATTGCGCAAAGCTTCTTATATTTAGTTATAGGGCCACTTGCAGGATTGTCTGGCGGAACTCAAGCAATTTTGAGCTACAATTTAGGTGCAGGCAGCATAGAGCGGATAAAAAAAGCAGAGCATGTAATAATAGTTTTCGGACTTATTTTCATGGCGTTTATGATGGGTATGGCATGGTTGCTTGCTGATATATTTGTGTCAATGTTTACGACTGATGTATTACTTTCGGATTTATCCGCATGGGCTATTAAGGCGCTAACCATCGGCATAATTCCTCTAGCGTTGCAGTATGCGGTAGTAGATGGATTTACTGCAATGGGGAAAGTTGGAGTAGCACTTTACCTATCAATGTTTAGAAAAACTATATACATAGTGTGCGCATTAGTTATGCCAATTTATCTTGGTGCAAAAAGCGTTTTTTATGCAGAAGGAATATCGGACATTGCAGGTGCTATAATGTCTAGCATATTATTCTTATTGTTATTCTACAAGTTTCTAAGCAAACGTGGCGCGGCAATGAATGCAGGACTTGATAAAGATAGAAAAGAGATTGAAATTGACAAAAACGCAGAAATTATGCAGTTTAATAAGCAAGTAACCGAGCTTAATGTGGAAATTTGTCAGCTTAACAGCGAAATTTTTGCAAAGGCTGAAGATAATGATCAGAACGAGTCAGTAGTGCCTAAAAATTAATCTTAAATATGAGGGTAGCAATATGCTATCCTTTTATCATAAATCGGATTTTACTAATATAAACAAATAAACAAATAAGCATAAAAAAATCAACAATAAAAAAAGGGGGCAACATGAATTATAAAGAGAGCATATCATATATATCTAGTTTTAGTAGTAGCAAAACAAGACTAGGATTAGATGGAATGAGAATAATATTAGACGAGCTAGGCTCAATCGATTCTAGATTAAAATTTGTACATGTTGCAGGAACTAATGGCAAAGGCTCTACTTGCAAAATGATTGAAAGCATTTTAATTGATTCGGGATATAAAACAGGACTTTTCATCAGTCCTTATGTAATAAAATACAATGAGAGAATGCAAGTAAATTCGCAAATGATTGACAATGATGTGCTAGCAAAGACTACAAGTGAGCTTTCTGTTATAATAGAAAAACATATTTATAATGGTGGAAATGCTCCTAATGAATTTGAGGTGACAACACTACTAGCTTTCATGTTTTTTGCAAAAATGAAATGCGATATCGTATGTTTAGAGGTAGGGTTAGGCGGACTTTTAGACCCAACAAATGTAATAGCGACGCCGCTAGTATCAGTGATCACTGCAATTGCGCTAGACCATATAAATATACTTGGCGATAATTTATCTGATATAACGCATCAAAAGTGCGGAATAATAAAAGGCGGCATAACTGTATTGTATCCGCAGCAAGAAATTTGCGTTACATCGATAATAGAGAAAGTATGCAAAGCAAAAAACAGCAATTTAATTATTCCTAAAATGCAAGATATAGAATTTGATGAAGAAGAATGCGGCAATAATTTATTTGCATATAAAGGTAGTAATTATATTAAATTAATGCATGGTGAGTGTCAAATCTACAACGCAGTAGTTGCGATTGAAGTTGCGGAGCAATTATCTAAATTAGGCTATCATATTAATAATGATAATATAATAGAGGGAATAAAGCGTGCAAAATTCCCCGCAAGGCAAGAGATAATTTCAACAACCCCGATAATAATGCTAGATGGTGGGCATAATCTACATGGAGTTACGGCGTTGTGTCGCGGACTTGATAGCATGGCATATAATAAATTGACAGTTATAATGGCTGCAATGGATGATAAAGATATAAGCGGAATGCTTGAGATACTATTACCTTATGCAACTACTTTTATTGCAGCAAGTATTAGTAATCCTAGAGCAATTTCAAGTAGTAGTTTAGCAAGTTTAGTGGCGAGCGGTTCATTTTGCGGAGAGATATTACAGTCTAGCAATCTAGCAGATACAATCGAGCATGAAGTTTTGAAGCTTGGCGAGAGGGATATGTTGCTAGTTTGTGGTTCGCTATATTTAGCATCAGAAGCAAGAGAGTGTTTGGTGGATGCGGCAGCAAGATTTAAGTTTTGCAATTGAATTACTTTCCGATATGGCTTGCATTATAACTAATTTAGTGATATAGTTAATATTATATGCAAGATAATAAATTGCTTTTGACAGTAGGAGGGTAACATGACAATATTTCTAAATATTTTGTTTTTGCTAATAGGATTTGTATTATTAGTAAAAGGTGCTGATTATTTTGTAGAAGGCGCTTGCAGCGTTGCAGAAAAATTTGGTATCCCGCAAATAGTTATAGGGCTTACAATTGTTGCAATGGGCACAAGTTTGCCTGAAGCGGCAGTCAGCATAAGTGCGGCGATTAATGGAAGCAGTGGTATTGCAATAGGAAATGTTTTAGGCAGTAACATTACTAACGTAGTACTTATTTTAGGAATTTGCGCACTAATTACCCCGCTTATCGTACAAAGAAATACGCTATGGTATGAGATACCTTTTGTAATTGTGATAACTGTAGCTATGCTGCTTCTAGGAATTTTTGACAGCGAGTTAGGCAGGCTTGATGGCGGAATACTTATAATCTTATTCGCATTATTCTTTGTATACTTGATTTACTTCACATTGTCAGAAAATAAAAAGAAGAAGAATATAATGAAGTTAGAAGATCATCCAGTAGAGATAACTGTAATGCCAGTCACTGATGACGGACAAGTTGTAGATGTTATAGCATCCGCAAAGCAAGTTAAGCCATGGGTAGCAAATGTAATTATAGCACTTCAAATAGTTCTTGGCGGCGTGGCAGTTGTTGCAGGTGGGCAGTTTGTTGTATCAACAACTACAACATTTGCTGAAATGGCAGGAATACCAGATCGTATTATAGGACTTACAATCGTAGCATTAGGCACTTCACTTCCAGAGCTAGTAACATCAGTTATTGCGTGCAAGAAAGGAAATTCTGATCTTGCAATAGGAAATATTGTAGGTAGTAACATATTCAATATTTTATTTGTACTTGGCATAACAGCGCTAATCAGTCCTATAGCATTTGCGAGCGAGTTCCTAATTGATGCACTAATGGCAATCGCTGTAATGATAATGCTATTTGTTGCAATAGTTGTTACAAAGAAAAAACAACTAGGCAAAGTAGCCGGCGGAGTTATGATTGCAACCTATGTAGGATATACAGCTTATCTTGTTATTAATGCAGTTATGGGGATGAATGTAGTTTAATAAATTAAATTTATTTATACTGATTAAGCAAGCGAAAAATGAAAAATATAAAGGCAGTAAAGCGAAATGCGTTACTGCCTTTTTTTATGTTAAATTTAAGTATAACTATTTGTATTTTTATCAGTTAATTTGCAACAATATATTATATAAATTACGTTAAAATAAATGAATTAAAATACAATATGAATAATATTTTTGCTAAAATAAAATATATTTTTTATTGCTAAATAAAAAAATTGAAGTGTATTTGTATATTTAATTTAGTCTATACAACTTGAAAAAAATACTAAAAAAATGTTAAAAAACTCGATAAATTCAGCACTAATTGCAATTATAAACCATTAACACTGTTGATAATTTTTCCGCATAAAAACCCGTCAATATTATCATTTAATATTTGCAAAAGTCTACCTCTTGCCTCATGTGATGCCCATGCAATATGTGGTGTTATTATTGCATTTTTTACGCCTATTAAAGGGCAGTTTTTATCTTGCGGTTCGTAGGTTAAAACATCTGCACAATATGCATAAATTTTTCCACAATTAAGTGCATCTTTTATCGCATATTCATCAACAAGCCCACCTCTTGAAGTGTTAATTATTATGACACCATCACGCATTTTTTCGATAGAATTTTTGCATATTATTTTGTCAGTATCGGCAGTTTGCGGGCAGTGTAGACTAATGATATCGGCATTATTATATATTGTTTCTAGCGTTGCATATTTTGCATATTCATCAGTAAGCTTTGAGCGATTATTTGCAATAACATTCATTCCCATTGCGGAGCATATTCTGGCAACTTTTCTGCCAATGCTACCATAGCCAATTAGTCCTATAGTTTTACCGCACAATTCTATTTGAGAAGTAAGAGTATAGCAAAAATTAGTTGATTTAATCCAGTCTCCATTTGCAGTGCTACTAGCATGAGTGCCCACATGATTTGCAGCTTCAAGCATTAGTGCTAGAGTGTGCTGTGCAACTGAAGGAGAGCTGTAAGCAGGTATATTGCAAACGGGGATGTTTAATGATTTAGCATGCTCAACATCAACTACATTATAGCCCGTTGCTTGTATGGTTATTAACTTTAGGCAGTGGCATTTATCCATAATATCGCTTGTAATTTCCACTTTATTTGTAATAATTATATCAGCATCAATAACTCGTGCAAGCACATCTGAGTGGTTAGTGTTAGAGTAGCAAGTAACTTTTCCAAACCTGCTTAAATTTTCGTAATTATAATCGTCCATTATTGCTGTATTTCCGTCCAAAATAACTATCTTCATATATCGCCCCTTACTTGTTTAATAAGTAATGATAACATGAATCGAAGCATATTGCAATAGCTACAGTCATTTATAATATATTTGCCTAAATTTTGCATGAAATACTTGTTATTTCATAGACACACTAGATTAATAGTGTTATTATATAAGCATGAAAAGAATTTATATTGAAATAACAAATATATGCAATATGTCATGTAGCTTTTGCTGTGGAACTAAGCGAGATAGCAAGATGATGACGGTGGAAAATTTTGAGCATATCGCAAAAGAGGTAGCTCCGCTTGGTGTGCATATTTATTTGCATGTGTTAGGAGAGCCGCTTATGCACCCTAACTTTGAGCAGATATTAGATATCGCATCAAAATACAATTTGCCGGTGAACATTACAACTAACGGCACATTGATTAGTGAGCATTCGCAGCTTTTGCTATCACACCCAGCAGTTAGAAAAGTTAGCATATCAGTACATAGTTTAGAAGGTAGAGATGATAGCGCAACTAATGAATATTTAACTAGCATAACGGCATTTGGAATAAAGTGTGTATCTGCGGGGAAACCGATAGTAAATTATCGTATGTGGAGCGAAGATGTTAATAGTGAAATACTAGAAGGCGACAACAAATCTTTGCAGTATATAATTGATGAGTTTGGTGCAAACACTAACGCTGATTATGTGCGTGGGCATATGTCGATAAAGCTTGCAGCTGGTGCATTTATATGTTATGATAAACAATTTGAATGGCCAAAAACAACTTCTGATATAGTATCAAGATATGGCAAATGTTTAGGCGGTAGAGATATGCTAGCAATACTTGCTGATGGAAGTGTAACTCCATGCTGTTTAGATAGTGACGGAGTAATCAATTTAGGAAATATATTTAATCAAACAATTGAAGAAATATTGTTATCAGAAAGATACCAAAAATTATTACTAGGTTTTAAAGGAAAAGCAATAAGCGAGGAGCTATGCATTCGTTGCAAATATAGATGTAGATTTGATAAAAACAGGAGTGGAAAATGAGACTAAGAAAAAGGAAGAATTTAGAAGAAAGAATTGGTGTGCATACTGACTTATTAATTATTGATGAGCATCCATTTATCAGAAAGAAACCAGAGGCGGAAAGATACAGTTTAATTGACACAAAAAAAGTGTTTGGAAACGACAATCCTGTCTACATAGAAATTGGCTGCGGTAAGGGTGGTTTTGTAACAGATATGGCGATAAAATATCCGCAAATTAATTTTCTTGCAGTAGAAAAAGTAAGCAATGTAATCATATGTGGACTAGATAAAACTAAAGAGAAAAATTTAACGAATGTTAGATATATTTGCTGTGATGCTTCTAACCTATGTTACTACATAAAAAATGATAGTATCAGCAGAATTTTTCTAAACTTTTCTTGTCCATGGCCAAAGCGAAAATATGCAAATCAAAGGCTTACAAATAAAAGATTTTTAGTAGTATATGACGATTTTTTAAAAGCTGACGGAGAGATATGGCAAAAGACAGACAGTGAGGAGTTTTTTGATTATTCAATGGAAAGTTTAACTGATTATGGATTCAAACTAAAATCTGTTAGTCGTGACCTTGCAAATAGTGATTGTGATTATAATGTAACAACAGAATATGAAAGATTTTTTATGAATGAAGGTAAGGCAATATATAGACTAGAGGCTTTCAGGAAATAAAGCCATAGTCATAATATATCTATGATAAAATAATAGGAGTGATATGGATAGGATACAAATCAAGCGCTTGCTTACGGAAACCCCGTTAGAAGAATTGCTAGATATGGCAGACCGAGTTAGAAAAGCTAATGTAGGCGATACTGTACATATCCGCGCGCTTTTAGAGTTTTCTAATTATTGCAGCAGAAACTGCACTTATTGCGGCTTGACTGCAGAAAACGGAAAGCTAGATAGATTTTCCATGACAGCAAGCGAGATAATAGATACTGCAAAAAAGGCATTTAATGTTGGATACAAGACAATTGTTCTTCAAAGTGGTGAGTCAAATGCAGTTGATGTTGATACACTTTGTGATATTGTTGGGGAGATATCTAGCTGGGGAATGATTGTGACTCTGTCCTGTGGCGAGCTTAGTTATGATGAATACAGCAAACTAAAAGAAGCCGGTGCAAAAAAGTATCTGCTAAAGCATGAATGTGCAAGCGAGGGTATATATTCTAGTTTGCATGATGGCTATACTTTATCAGATAGAATTAAATGTGCACGAGATATTAAGTCTTTAGGATTTGAATATGGCGGAGGATTTCTAGTAGGATTGCCTGATGAGGATATTGAGTTAGTTATTGATAATTTGTTGTTACTGCGTGAATTGCAGTGTGATATGGCAGGGATTGGAACGTTTATTCCGCACCCAAGCACAAAACTAGGCGGAGCGAAGCAGGGCGATTACGAGTTGACATTAAGATGCATTGCGATAACAAGGCTATTACTACCTACTGCAAACTTGCCAGTTACAACATCGCTAAGCGTGACAGGCGACAGTGAGCTAGCTTACAGGGCGGGAGCAAATGTAGTAATGGTGAAAGTAACGCCAATAGATTATAGAAAAAATTACGATATATATCCTATTGCAAAACACATGACGGATATAAAAAATGATAGGCTAGCAATAGTCGAAAAGATAGAAAGGCTTGAAAGACAAGCCAAATGAGGAATATTATGTATAACAAATTGAGCAAGAATGCGACCGAATTTATATCGCATGAAGAAATAATATCTACTATTGAAACTGCGGAGCTTTCTGCACTTGATACAGATTACCTAGGCGGTTTAATTAAGCGCGCAGAGGACATGAAAGGACTTGATCACAAAGAGGCATTGGCATTATTAGAGAGTAATGATGATGATATCAATGAACGCATTTTTGCACTTGCAAAGAGGATAAAAAGCGAGAAATATGGCAATAGAGTAGTAATGTTTGCGCCATTATATTTATCGAATCATTGTATAAATGGGTGTGTATATTGTCCATATCATGTTAAAAACAAGGATATAGCAAGAAAAAAACTAGTGGGCGCTGATCTTGAGAGAGAAGTAATCGCATTGCAGGACATGGGGCATAAAAGGCTTGCGATAGAGTCAGGCGAGCATCCGACAGAAAGTCCGATAGAGTATATTCTTGATTGTATAAAGACGATTTATAACATTAAACATAAAAACGGCGCAATCAGAAGGGCGAATATTAATATTGCAGCAACCACGGTAGAAAATTATCGTAAACTTCACGATGCTGGAATTGGAACGTATATATTATTTCAGGAAACATACAACAAGAAAAATTATATGCTACTTCACCCAACAGGTCCAAAGAGTAATTATGACTACCACACCGAGGCAATGGATAGAGCAGTTGAAGGCGGTATTGATGATGTGGGAATAGGTGTATTATACGGACTTGAGCATTACAAATATGATTTTGTAGGTTTGCTTATGCATGCGGAGCATCTAGAGGCAACTTACGGAGTAGGTCCGCATACGATGAGCGTTCCACGCATAAGACCAGCATCAGATATAGAAATTACTGATTTTGACAATGGTATAAGCGATGACTTACTTGTTAAAATTGTTGCAGTGCTAAGGATAGCAGTGCCATATACTGGACTTATTATATCAACAAGAGAGGAAGCGAGTGTTAGAGAAAGACTACTTCAAGTCGGAGTTACTCAAATAAGCGGAGGGTCAAGGACAAGTGTTGGCGGTTACGCAGATGGTGGAGAGGACGAGGATACAAAGCAGTTTGAAGTTGCTGATAACAGAACTCTTGATGAGGTTGTTGCGTGGCTGATTGAAATAGGTCATTTGCCAAGTTTTTGCACTGCTTGTTACAGAGAGGGTAGAACGGGCAATTTATTTATGGATATAGTTAAGAAAGGCGGAATTGCAAGTACTTGCGAAATTAATGCACTAATCACACTATCAGAGTATTTAGATGATTATGCAAGCGAAAACACACGAAAAGATGGATTTAAAATGCTAAATAATTATGTATCTGCAATGAGCGAAGGCAAAATTAAACAGATAATTGAAGGCAAGCTTGCAAGGATAACAAAAGGCGAGAGAGATATCAGAGTATAATTCTAATTGCATAATAATTAAACAGAAAGTTTATATTATTAATAAGAAGTACAATTAAAATATTTATCAATATATAAGTCAAAAGAGAAAAAATAGCTTGTATTGCTAACAAAAAGCATCAAAATTAATGAAATGCTAACAAAATACAGTGAAAATAGGGAGGGAATAATATGACAGCACCAAAAGGAAATAAACTGCATATCGGAATTTTTGGCAGTGTGAACAGCGGCAAATCAACGCTTTTTAATACGTTATCTGGCGAGAGTGTAGCGATTGTATCTAGCGAGCGAGGAACTACAACCGATGCGGTATATAAAGCAACTGAGATAAGCTCACTTGGCGCGGTTATCCTTGTTGATACAGCGGGATTTAATGACGAAACTAATCTTGGTGCGGACAGAATTAAGGGAACAAAGGGAGTGCTTGATAAAGTTGATATGGCAATTCTTGTAATGTCAGATATTAATTATTCCGCATATGACAGAGAGTGGATAGGGTATTTTAATGATAAAAATTTACCATTTATTAAAGTGTTTAACACTACAGATAAAACATTCATCGACTGTGCAAATAGTGATAATAAATTGCATGCTACTGATGATAGTAGCTGTAAAAATGACAAAAAAGAGTGCAAAAACAGCGAAAAAACATGCAAAAACAGCGAAAAAACAAGTGAAAATAATCAGCAAAATGCATGTGAAAACCAAAGCATTATAACAGTAAATGCACTGACTGGTGAGGGGGTTAGTATACTTATAAATAAGCTAATTTCATCAAAACCAATTAGCGATAACAGCTTGCTTAGAGGGTTAGTTAATGAAGGGGATACTGTTTTATTAGTTATGCCGCAAGATGAGGCTGCGCCGAACGCAAGGCTTATTCTTCCGGAGGCAATGACTATTAGGGAACTGATTGATAAAGGAGCGATTTCTATTAATTGCAACCTTGAAACATTGCCTAAAGTTATAGCGAATTGCGGAAGTAAAATCAATTTAATTATCACTGACTCTAGCGTGTTTAAGGAAGTTGAGCGTGTTGCACGAGGAATCAAGCTTACGAGTTTTTCTGTACTGTATGCAGGTCTTAAAGGGGATATTGATGCACTGATAAAAGGATCTTGCGTGATAGATAGCTTGAATGATCAAAGCAAAGTTCTTATACTAGAAGCGTGCAGCCACGTAACGACGCATGAGGACATAGGTAGAGTTAAAATCCCTAGACTTCTTCGGTCAAAGTGCGGACAAAACATGCAAATTGATTTTGTTCGTAGTAGCGGAGAAATTCCAGATATGACAGGTTATGATTTAGTAATTCATTGTGGCGGATGCATGATAACTGCAAGAAGCATGATGTCAAGGATGGCAAAAGCGGAAAGCTGCGGTGTGTCTATGACAAATTACGGCATCGCCATCGCAAAACTGAGCGGCGTGCTAGATAAGATAGTATATTAGTATATAATTAAACATAATAGTTAGAGTAACTAACAAGCATTTTTACCAATAAGTAGTAAAACATATTAAAAGGTATCTTTTTTTACATAAATGACATAATCTGATGTAAAAAGCAGCTATAATAATGATAATATGTGAAAGAATGTTTGACAGTTGTTAATAATGAATGTATAATATTAAAGTATAGCGATAGTTAATATATCGCGAAAAAAAACAAAGAGAGGGTATTATGGATAACAATCAAACACCAAACGCGCAGAAACCAGAAACAGGCGCAGCAAAGCCTGCAGCGGCTGGCGGTAAGCCAGTTCGTCAAATGCCAGACTTCGGCGAGATGTTCAAAAACATAAAAATGCCAACGTTGCTTATCATACTAGGTGTGGTAACAGGTTTGCTTATTTTATTTCAAGTATACTTTGGACTAATGTCCTTTGCTATCGATAGTATCGGACTAAGAGTCGGCATTATCTTGCTTGCACTTCTTTGGACAATTCCATTTGTAGTTTACTTCATGAAAGCAAATAACAATGGCGAGCCAAAGAGTAAAAAAAAGAAAGTTGAATCATTCAAAAGTGTACATTGGGGCTGGAAAATTCCTGCTGCAATTTCTGTTGTAGTGGTTCTAATATCTATATGTCTTGCGATATTCACAACACCACTTTTCCTTGCGAAAGACTTTAACAAGTTAATCGAGCCAGAAGTGAAATCTGAAATTGTTAACGATGCTGGTGATACTGTTAAAGCATTTAATGAGGAAATTCCTGATTATTTTGCTGAAACTGATCCAGAGCAAGAAATGAAAGTTGCAATAATTGATAAATCATTTGCAGCACAACTAGGTGTGAAAGTGCTTGGTGCAGGAACTGGCGGACTAGGAAGTCAGTACACAATCAAAGATTACACGCTTATCCATTATGAGGACGGTCTATATTGGGCTGGTGCTCTAGAGCCAAAAGGATTCTTCCAGTGGACAAGTTCTACAGAAGGTTCTCCAGGATACGTTTTAGTTGACGCTACTGAAGGTACTGATGACTCTAAGAGAGCTAAATTAGTTCAAACACACAAAATCAAGTATAACCCAGGTGCATACCTTTGGAATGATGTTGAAAGAAGCATGTATTTTGCAGCTCCAGGATCATTAAGGTCACCTCAGCTTAACTTTGAGATTGATGATGCCGGCGTTCCATATTACACTCAAGCTATTTACAAAAAAGAGTTTGGTATCACAAGCGGTGACGTGGTAACAGGACTATTAGTTCTTAATGCTACTACTGGCGAAACAAAACATTATGCTATTGATAAAGTTCCTGCATGGATTGACAGAGTTCAAGTTGACTCTATCACAATGAACCAATTAGATTACTGGGGTGAGTACACTCAAGGATATTGGAATACAGTGTTCGCTAAATCGGAAGTTAACGCTACGACTAAGGGATACAACTATGTATACTACAATGATACATTGCACCTAACTACAGGATTTACTTCTAAGTCAACAACTGATGATGCAATTATCGGAACTATTATGGTCGATATGAAAACTAACAAAGCTGTAATGTACAACATGTCTGGAGCAACTGAGGCGGCGGCAATGAAAGCAGCTGAAGGTATTCAAGAAGCAGCAGCAGCTGGATATAAGGCAACTTTCCCAGCTCTAGTAAACTTTAATGGTGTTCCAACGTATTATATGACTTTGAAAGATTCTTCAAACAATATAAAAATGTATGCATATGTTAGTGTAGAGAAATATACTACTAATTTAGTTGCAAATAAAGATGCTTCAGCTGCAGCTTTAGCATACAACAAAATTATCGGCGGAGATGAGAAACCAGTACCTCCAGTTGCAGAAGGCGTTGAGAAAGATTTAGCAATAGATACTATCATAAGCTATACTTTAAGTGGAAACACAATGTTCTCTATTATGGTAGGAAATATTGAGTATACTGCTAATATTAGTATCAAAGGCGGTAATTTATTGCTTAGAGCTGATAAAGATAGCACAATTAAAGTTAAGGTAGTAGGTAATACTATCACTGAAGTTATATCAGTTGCTTGATTATATCAATGACTGAAAATAACTAAAGCTAAAAACAAATTAATTAATGAGCGAAGATTAATCTTCGCTCATTTTTTTATTGCAAATAAGATTATCGCAAGCAAGGATAAAGCAATCAAGGATAAAGCAAACAAGAATAAAGCAGCAAGATTATCGCAAGCAAAATTATAGTATAATAATGTATATTGTTGCAAATAAATTTACTGAATAATCACTCAAATTAATTGCAAAATTTATCTATAAATTAAACTTTCGTATAATAGTATGCAAAATGAGCAAAATAACAATAAATAATAATAAACAATTGCATTTTATTGTGGGATATGGTATAATTGACCTATAAAATGTTATTAAAAGGAGATATTAATATGATAACTAAAGATATGACAATAGCGGAAGCATTAGATCAAGGAAACAAAGAGGCAATAGCTGAAGCATTAATGGGTTTTGGTATGCATTGCTTCGGTTGTGCAATGGCAAGCGGCGAGACTGTAGAGCAAGCTGCAGCAGTTCATGGCGTTGATGTAGATGAAATGGTAGCAGCATTAAATGTTGCAAGACTTAAGTAATTAACAAAATTATAAAATCTTAGTATCTCCACCCAATATTATGTTGGGTGGGATACTTGTATTGTGAGGGTAATATAAAGTAAAAAAATGCAAAGCGGCTATCAAACAATCTGATTATTGTAATATAATACTGTCAGATTGTTTGATACATGTATATATTGATTATAGATAAAAGTAAATCAAAATACAAATTGCATAAAATATAATGCCACTACAATAATATAAAACTATGCAAAAAGGAGTGATTATGACTGATATAGAAATCGCAAGTAGCATAACCATGGAGCACATTAATATCATCGCAAAAAAGTTAAACTTAAATTACGAAGATATTGATCCATATGGTCACTACAAAGCAAAAATAAACGTTGCACCAAGTAAGCCAAAAGGCAAGCTTATACTAGTAACGGCTATCAATCCTACATCATTAGGAGAGGGCAAAACTACAACATCTATCGGGCTTGCGGACGGAATGCAAAGTATAGGCAAAAGCGTATGTCTTGCACTTCGTGAGCCATCACTTGGCCCTGTCTTTGGAATAAAAGGCGGCGCTACTGGCGGTGGATATGCACAAGTTGTGCCAATGGAGGACATTAATTTGCACTTCACTGGCGATATGCACGCAGTGACTTCAGCCAATAATTTAATTTCTGCAATACTTGATAATCACTTGCAGCAAGGCAACGAGCTGAACATAGATGTTAGACAAATTGTATGGAGCAGATGTGTTGATCTTAATGATAGGGCACTTCGTAACGTTATGGTTGGAATGGGCGGAAGGCTTAACGGTATACCAAGAGAAGACCATTTCAACATAACAGCAGCATCGGAGATAATGTCAATATTATGTTTGTCTAACGATATAATCGACCTAAAAAGCCGAGTTGCTGAAATAATTCTTGCATATGACATGACTGGAAAGCCTGTTAAATGTGGCGATTTACATATAGAGGATGCGGTTGCAATATTACTTAAAGATGCAATTAAACCTAACTTAGTGCAGACGCTAGAAGGTGTTCCTGCAATAGTCCACGGCGGACCATTTGCAAACATTGCACACGGTTGCAATACAGTAATCGCAACAAAACTTGCTATGTCAAGGGCTGATTACACTATTACTGAGGCGGGATTTGGTGCTGACCTTGGCGCGGAAAAGTTTATTGATATCAAGTGTAGAGTTTCAGGGATTTCTCCTGATTGTGTTGTACTAGTTGCAACAGTTCGTGCACTTAAATATAACGGCGGAGTAAAAGCTGGATTCGATAGCGAGAATATGCAAGCTTTAGAGAGTGGAATTTGCAATTTGTTAGGACATATAGAAATTCTTCAAAATGTATATAATGCAAATGTTGTTGTAGCAATCAATAAGTTTGAGACGGACAGCAAAAGCGAGATTGAGTTTATATCGAATTCTTGCAAAGGCGTTGGAAGCAGTGTTGTATTGTGTGATAGCTGGGCAAAAGGTGGCAAAGGTGCTGCTGACCTTGCAAAGCAAGTAGTTATTGTTGCAGATAGCAACAATAAGCAATTGAAGTTTGCATATGAAGAGAGCGACAACATCAGGACAAAAATTAAAAAAGTCGCAACTAAAGTATATGGTGCGGATGGTGTAGAATTTTCTAAGCAGGCACTCAATGCTCTTGCTAAGATTACAGAGATGGGATATGACAATTACCCGATTTGCATTGCAAAAACACAGTATTCTTTCACAGACGATGCGTCACAGTTAGGCAGACCAAAAGGATTCACTTTCCACATTCAAGACTTACAAGTCAGGGGTGGAGCAAAGTTTATCGTAGCGGTTGCAGGGCAAATAATGCTAATGCCGGGACTTGGCAAAAAGCCGAGTGCAATGGGCATGGAAATAGATGCGGATAATAACATCAAAGGATTGTTTTAATATGGAAAAATCAGCTAATTTTATTGAAGAAATTATAAATAATGACATAGCATCGGGCAAGCATACAGAGATTATCACACGCTTTCCACCAGAGCCGAACGGATATTTACACATAGGCCATGCAAAAAGCTTGTGTATTAACTTTGGCATGAAGACAAAGTATAACGGCAAATGCAATCTAAGATATGATGACACAAACCCGACTAAGGAAGATGTTGAGTATGTGGAGAGTATCAAGAAAGACATTGAGTGGTTAGGATTTGAGTGGGATGCGGAGCTTTATGCCTCTGATTATTTTGAGCGGATGTACGAATGCGGAGTTAAGCTTATAAATAAAGGCTTAGCGTATGTATGTGACATGAACGGCGAGCAGATTCGAGAGTATCGTGGCACGCTTGTAGCTGGAGGAAAAAATAGTCCATATCGTGATAGAACTGTCGCAGAAAATATTGACTTGTTTGCAAAAATGAGAAGTGGCGAGTTTGCTGATGGAAGCAAAGTATTGCGTGCTAAAATTGATATGGCATCACCTAATATAAATTTGCGTGACCCTATTTTGTACAGAGTGCTAAGAGATACTCATCACAGGACGGGCGACACATGGTGCATATATCCTATGTATGATTTCGCACATCCACTAGAAGATGCTTTTGAGGGAATTACTCACAGCATTTGCACTTTAGAGTTTGAAGATCACAGACCGCTCTATGATTGGGTGAAAATCAATTGCGGCTTTGAGAACGGCCCTCGCCAAATCGAGTTTGCAAGACTTGGAATGAATAGAACAATCATGTCAAAGCGTTATTTAAAGAAGTTAGTTGATGATGGAACTGTTAATGGTTGGGCTGACCCTAGAATGCCAACACTTAGCGGAATGAGAGAGCGAGGATATCCTGCGCCTGCAATTCGTGAGTTTTGCGAGAGAGTAGGAGTTGCTAAAGCTAACAGCGAAGTAGATACTGCTATGCTTGAGTATTGTGTAAGAGAAAACTTGAACCGTAATGCGGATAGAGTAATGGTAGTAAAAGACCCTATCAAAATGATAGTTGAGGGAGTTTCTGCGGAAGTATACGATTTAGAGAATAACCCTAATGACGAAGTTAAGTCTTACCACAAGACAAGCTTTTCAAGTGAGTTGTTTATAGAGCGAGATGACTTTATGGTAACACCTCCACCAAAGTATAAAAGATTAATGGTAGATGGCACTGTCAGACTTCGTGGCGCGTATATTGTAGAATATGTAAGGCATGAAGTTGACGAAAATGGCGATGTATCTGTTGTTATTTGCAGAGCAATACCAGATAGCAAAAGTGGCGGCGAGAATGCCGGCATGAAAGTTAAGGGAGTTATTCACTGGGTAAATGCAAACGATTATTTGCCTTGTGTGCTTAACGAGTTTGATTATTTGCTAAATGATGGTGATGGAGAGTTTAGTGAAAGATTAAACAAAAATTCGCTTGTTGTATTCGATAAAGCAGTTTGCGAAAAGTCGCTTGAAAAAGCTAGCGCATATGATGCTTTCCAGTTTATGAGAATGGGCTATTATAGCGCAGTTAGCGGATATGGAAAAGGCGGAGTATATGAGTTTAATCGCATAGTAACGCTTAAAGATTCTTTTAAAATGAAGAAGTAAATTAATAAATTAAAAGCAATAAATAATAACACTCAATGTTAAAATTGGGTGTTATTTTAATTTGTATAACTAAAAAATTCAATAATACAATATGTTATAAGTTCATCAAAATTGATCAAACAAGCATCAATTTGCAAAGTACATGCAAAATCACTACAACTAGTTCAAAATTGAGCAATTTGGTCAATAGTTGACAATAATGCAATCATATGATACAATGTATTTATACACGTGCAGGCTTGTGTGATCAACGATCATCAATGCTAAACATCTTAAATGATATGATGTCTAGCACTACTGAAAAAGGAGATAAACATATGAAAAAAAACACAAAAATTGTCGTAGCAATTGCCACTATGGCCGCAATGGCCGCAATGTTAATTGGTTGTAGTGTACCTAACGGCTCTGATATATTTAAAAAAGGGGTAGATGTTGCAACTGATAATTTCAGTTTTACAGATACGGGAGTGCAACTTGAAAATATTACTAATGTAGAACTATATAAAAATGGAATGTATAGACTTGCAACAAGTGATGGTATGTTTCATTTATATTCGTCAAATAGCAGGAATGCAATTGTTTCGGATGAAAAGATTATGTCAGAAAATAGTGAAACATTATTTGCGGTAAGTACTGATATTTCCTCATCTGGATCTAGTAGTGTAGATGTATATGCTGCAAATGGAAAGATTACATCAGTGACATATTTGCAATGGATTGCAGTGGTCAATATAAGCGGAAACAAAAATATTATCGGGACCCATTTGATAGTTGTTGACGATTTGGGTAATGCTAGTCTTTCCGATGCAGTAAGTGGATCAAGTAAGTATGTTGCTAGCAGTGATGATGTTAAATTAGATGATAATCACATATTAACTATAGAAGGTAATCTTTACTATGGTGACACTTCGGCTGAGCCAAGTTTCTTAAGAAATGTAAATGATAAAATGATCGAAAAACTTAAATTGCCTGAAAATAATGAAATTAGTATATTTACACTATCTAATCATAACAAATTAATACAGGTGTATATCAAAGCAGATAGGTATGGTGACGACTATGATCTAATTGATACGAGTGGATATAAATATAATGTAATCACATATGTTTATAATATCTTAGATGATAAGTTAAAAGAAATAGATAGTGATTACTTATTTGAAAAAGTAGACAATAGCGTAATTAACGAAGATTATAATAAATATTTTATCGCTACAGACATGGTTTTAGGCTATGAAATAATAGATAGAAACAAAGCCGGATTTGGCACAATTATGACAATGGATAGTGACTCTGGTGCGACGAGTATTGCAATTGAAAGAAATGCAACAAATCTACCTATAAAGGTTTCTAGTGATCACTTTGCAATTGAGCTAAGTAATAATAAAATAGAACTATTGAATCTTGATGGTAGTACAGTAAATGTTGTTGATGGGGGCAATATGCGTAGCATAATCCCAAACAAAGGTTATATGGATGGACGCAATTTGTATAATTTTGATGGCAGCTTGTTAGAAAGTTTTTACGGGTATTCAAATGTAGAGATAAATCAAAATGGCACTGCGTACATGAACGATGGTATGGAAAAAGTTATGTGGAATGGTGGTCAATTTATTCAGCTTGAAGGCTATAATGAATTAAATGGATATATTTTCACGACAGAAGTAAATGGCTCTACAACTTATTTTAACTCATATGATGGTACTGTAATTGCAACAAGTTCAAGCACTAGTTTTTTAGGACATTCTTATGATGGATCAACAATTATTGTTATTGAAGGTAGTGTTTATTTAGGTCGAAATGAAACTAAAGTAGCTTAAAAATAAAGATAAATAGATAAGAAAAAAACAAAAATGCACGAAGAAAATGCACCTCATAATATTTTATGGGGTGCATTTTATTATGCAAAAAATGTATTTTTTTAATATCAGATATGATGGTAGTTTTACGCAAATAAATCGATTATTTTATCTTTAATATTTTTCATGTTTTTAGCGCAAAAAAAGATAAACTTTTCATCCGATAATGTGAATAAAAATATTAAATAATTCTTGTTTTAATTACATTTTGCAAGCTGTTCACTTTATCAAAAATATCGCCAGTAATTGTCTTTACATCTGCCATTATATAGCAAACTTCTCCACGATTAGCTGATGAAATATTTACTAGGTTATCACCTAGTATTTGAGTAAGATCTGCAAATAATCCATCGTTGTTTTTGTATAGTACAGTAATACGTGGATGCTCTGTTTTTTTCACGATTAATTTAGGGCAGTTTACACTGTTTACAATGCTACCATTCTCAAGGAATCTCTTTAGCTGCTTTGCTGCCATTATAGCGCAATTATCTTCAGCTTCTGGAGTTGATGCACCTAAGTGAGGGATAGTGATTATATTAGTTTTGTTTAGCAGATCACCGCTAGGGAAATCAGTAATGTATTTAGCAACTCTGCCACTATCGCAAGCTGTAATAATATCTTCATTATTAACAAGCTCACCACGTGCACAGTTGATTATTCTAACATTTTCAGGCATGATTTTGATGCTTTCGCTATTAATCATCTCTCTTGTGCTATTTGTTAGCGGTACGTGTAAAGTGATAAAATTAGATTTTTGGAATAGTACATTGATATCATCAGTAACTATAACGCTACTGTCAAGATCGGCTGCCGCTTCTGGGCTTAAAAATGGGTCATATCCGATTACATTCATTCCAAGAGCAATTACTGCACTTGCAACCATTCTACCAATTGCACCTAAGCCAACAATACCTAAAGTTTTGCCTGTAAGCTCTGGCCCGATAAAGGCTTTTTTGCCCTTTTCTACCTGTGCACTAATATCACTTGCAGGGTCTAGTTTGCTAGTCCATTGATACGCTTCTATAATCTTTCTGTTAGATATAAGTAGCTCTGTTAATACTAGCTCCTTAACTGCGTTTGCATTTGCACCAGGAGTGTTAAATACTACAACACCACTATCTGTCATTTTATCAAGCGGAATATTATTTACACCCGCACCACACCTTGCAACGCAAAGCAGGCTAGAGGGTACTTGATACTCGTGCATTTTGTAACTTCTTAGCATTATTCCTTCAGGGTTTTTGCTATCATCAGTTACGTTATATTCATCAGTTAAAATGCTATTAATTTCGCTGCTTATTTCATTTAGTTTTAATATGTTAAACATAATAAAATTCTCCTATAATTGTGTGTATTTTTTTAGCGTGTTACGCTGCAAAAAAACATTCATATGCAAGCAACTTTACTTGCCGCTTATAACTTATTATTCTTTTCAAATTCCGTCATGAAATTGATTAGTTTAACTACGCCTTCTCTTGGCATTGCATTATAAATTGATGCTCTCATTCCGCCTGCAAGACGATGTCCTTTAAGTGATACAAGACCTGCAGTTGCTGCCTCTGATACAAACTTTTTATCAAGCTCGCCATTAGGGGTTACAAAAGGAACGTTCATCATTGATCTATCTTCTTTAACTACTTTGTTTGTGTAGAAAGTAGAGTTATCAATAAATGCATATAAAAGTCCAGCTTTCTCCTCATTGTACACTTGCACAGCTTTTACGCCGCCATTCTTTTTGATGTGTCTAAGGTTAAGCATCGCCATATAAATTGTAAAAGCAGGGGGAGTGTTGTATAGACTTTCCGCCTCTGACTGAGTTTTCCACTTCATGATTGTTGGGCATATAGCAAGTCCGTCAGTGATAAGGTCACGCCTAACAATTACTAGTGTCATTCCGGCAGGGGCTAAGTTTTTTTGTGCACCCGCATAAATCACGCCAAAGTCATTAACGTTTATTTCCTGAGATAAAATGCTGCTAGACATATCACAAACTATAGGCGCACTGCACTTAGGAATCTCCGTGAATCTTGTGCCGAAAATAGTGTTGTTGTGGCATATATGCAAGTAATCAATATCGCTACGGATATCTAAGTCTTTTGGTATGTATGTGTAGTTTGCATCCTTAGATGATGCTACTAGCCTTATGTCGCCATACTTGATTGCTGCCGTATATGCTTTGTTTGAAAAGTTGCCAGTTACGATATAATCAGCGCGACCTTTTTTAAGTAGATTAAGTGGAGTAGCTTCAAATTGAGAAGATGCGCCCCCTTGAAGTAATAGCACGTCGTAATTATCGCCAACATTAAGAAGCTCGCGGATAAGTGATATGCACTCTTTATGAATATCGTCATAGTAGCTCGAGCGATGAGACATTTCTGTTACGGACATTCCGCTATTATTGTAGTTAAGAAAATCACGCTGTGCGGATTCTAAAACTTCTAGTGGTAACATTGATGGGCCTGCTGCAAAATTGTATACTCTCATATGCGCTCCTTTTTAGTTGCAAAGATTTATTTTTGTATTATAATCACACTCAAAACTTTGACTTGTTGCCGTGATTTTGCTTGTGATAATATTGTTTTATAGTTGCTAGTGTATTATTATAATGCGACCTTGCGTTTAGCAGATATTCACATATAAGGTAATTGCACTAATATAGTATATGCGTACATATCTAATGTGTACGATTACACAATACTATTTATTAATATAGTGCTAATATTATACACCATTCAGCCGCGATTATCAAGCATATTTTACTGGATTTGAAAGATTTGCATATATTTTATACTCTATATCGATATAATAATCTCTATTGATATAATAAAATAAGCACAACTAAACATGGGGTTTAGCTGTGCTTATATAGTGCCACATATTGTAGCGTTAAATTGTTTTTTATCAGTAGAGCATTATAATGATAAAGACTTTATATATTGGCATTTATCAAAATAATTGAATCTATGAGGTAAGCAATTACTCAGTGCCGCCTTCAGGCTTATATTCGCTTAAGCGTTTGTAATTTGCGTATCTATCCATAGAGTCTTTTTCGTTTTTGCTATATAGTTTATCCGCCGCATCAGGGGCGATTGCAGTAAGGCTCTTATACCTCATCTCGCTTAGTAGGAACTTTTTGTATTCTTCCTGCTTAGGCTCACGGCTATCTAGTATAAATGGATTCTTGCCGCTATCTACAAGCTCTGGATTGTAACGGTATAACTGCCAGTATCCACACTCAACAGCTTTCTTCATTTCTAGTTGAGTATTGCTCATGTTAATACCATGAGAGATACATGGAGAGTATGCGATTACGATTGATGGACCGTCATATGCTTCAGCCTCGCTGATTGCTTTAACAGTCTGGTTCATGTTAGCACCCATTGAGATTTGAGCAGTATATACATACCCGTAACTCATTGCCATCATACCTAAATCTTTCTTTTTAGTAAGCTTTCCGCCTGCTGCAAACTTAGCAATTGCACCAGTTGGTGATGACTTGCTCGCTTGTCCGCCTGTGTTAGAGTAAACCTCTGTATCAAGTACAAGAATGTTAATATCCTCACCAGATGCGATAACGTGGTCAAGTCCGCCAAAGCCGATATCATATGCCCAGCCATCTCCGCCGATAATCCATATGCATTTTTTAGATAGGCAGTCTTTATTATCACGAATATCTGTAAGCAGTGCTTTGATTTTGCTGTCTTTTGCCTTTGATACTAAATCATCAATTACCGCAGAAAGTGCATCACTATCAGCACGGTTAGCAGCCTTGTCAGCGTAGCTAGAAAGCCACTTTTCAAGCTGTTCGTTATGATAACCTAATACTACAAGAGCGATTGCATTATCTTTCATTTTAAGGCGTCTTGTCATATACGCAACATTCATCCCGTATCCGTACTCCGCGTTATCCTCAAATAAACTGTTTGCCCAGCTTGGTCCACGTCCGTCGCTATCCTTGCTATAAGGACAAGTCGGTGCAGAGCCGCCATAGATTGATGAGCAGCCAGTAGCGTTAGATATAATCATATTATCGCCAAATAACTGTGTAACTAGCTTAACATAAGGTGTTTCGCCACAACCTGCACAAGCTCCTGAGAACTCGAAGTAAGGTTTCATGAACTGACTACCCTTAATGCTGTTTTTATTAAATGTTGCATCAGTCTTGCCAAGTGTTAGAGAGTAATCCCAGTTAGCACCTTGAACATCTTTTTGACTGTCTAGTGTTTTAGCAACTAAAGCTTTCTTTGGTGCAGGGCATACGTTGATACAACTTCCGCAACCTGTACAATCAAGCGGACTAATCTGCATACGGAATTTATATTCTTTAAATCCAGTTGCTGGCTTAGTCTCAAAGCTTTTAGGAGCACCAGTAAGTTTATCTTCAGTTTGTAATATTGGTCTGATACAAGCATGAGGACATACTAGTGAGCATTGTGTACACTGAATACAGTTATCCACTTGCCACTCTGGTATAGTGATTGCAATGCCGCGTTTTTCAAACTTAGTAGTGTCTGTAGGGACAGAACCATCTGCAGTAAATGCACTAACTTTTAGAGTATCACCTTGTTGAGCTAGAATTGGTGCGATAACGCTGTTGAAGTATACATCATCAGTAATACTATCGCAAGAAGCGCCAGAGTTGCACTTAGCCCATGAGCTAGGTATTTCTATTTTATTTAAGCCACTAACAGCAATATCAACTGCTTTACAGTTTTTCTCTACTACTTCAGGACCTTTTCTACCGAAAGTTTTTTCGATATACTCTTTCATGTATTTAGAAGATTTGTCATAAGGTAGAACGTCACATAGCTTAAAGAAAGCCGATTGCATTACAGTGTTTATTCTGCCGCCAAGACCGATACTACCAGCAAGTTTAACCGCATCGATAGTGTATAGTTGAATGTTGTGCTTTGCAATGTATCTCTTTATGTCACGAGTAAGCTCGCGGTCAAGCTGTTTAGCAGTCCAGTTACAGTTAAGTAGGAATGTTCCGCCATCACGAAGTGAAGATATCATATCATACTTAGTGATATAGCTTGGGTTGTGGCATGCAACAAAGTCAGAAGAGTCAATAAGATATGCTGATCTGATAGGGCTGTCGCCAAATCTTAAGTGAGAGATAGTGATACCACCTGACTTTTTGCTATCATATGCAAAATAACCTTGTGCGTATTTATCAGTATAGTTACCAATAATCTTTATGCTGTTTTTGTTAGCGCCAACAGTACCATCAGCACCAAGTCCGTAAAACTTGCATCGGATAGACCCAGCAGGAGCAGAATCTATTTTGCCTTTAACTACAAGAGAAGTGTTAGTCACATCATCATCAATACCGACAGTGAAGTGATTTTTCTTGCCGCGTGCCATGTTATCATAAACAGCTTTTACCATTGATGGAGTAAATTCTTTAGAACCTAAACCATATCTTCCGCTGTAAACATTAATGTTTTTAACTTTGCCCTCAGCAAGTACAGTCACAACATCTTGATATAGTGGATCGCCGACAGCGCCTGACTCTTTAGTACGGTCAAGAACAGTCAAGTTTTTACAAGTTGCAGGAATGCAGTCGATAAACTCTTTGCTTGGGAACGGACGGTATAGTCTAACTTTAATAACACCGACTTTCTCATCTTTAGCAAGTAGATAATCAATAGTCTCATGAACAGTTTCCGCACCAGAACACATAATAACGATAACTTTTGTCGCATCTTCTGCGCCATAGTAGTCAGCTAAATGATACTGTCTGCCTGTAATACTTGCCACATCATTCATGCACTCTTGCACGATAGCAGGAGTTGCGTCGTAAAACTTGTTGCAAGCCTCACGGTTCTGGAAATATATATCAGGGTTTTGAGCAGTTCCTTTTTGAATAGGGTGCTCAGGGTTAAGAGCGCGGCTCTTAAAATCACGAATAGCGTCATAATCAACGATTTTTGCAATATCTGCATAGTCTATCATGTCGATTTTAGCGATCTCGTGAGAAGTCCTAAATCCATCAAAGAAATGAAGGAAAGGAACTTTAGCTTTAAGTGTTGCAAGGTGAGCTACTAGACCTAAGTCCATACTCTCCTGTACGCTGCTTGATGCTAGCATTGCAAAGCCAGTTTGGCGACACGCCATAACATCAGAGTGATCTCCGAATATGCTAAGAGCATGGTATGCAAGTGATCTTGCCGACACATGGAACACGCATGGAAGAAGCTCTCCGGCTATCTTATACATGTTAGGGATCATAAGTAAAAGTCCTTGTGAGGCAGTAAAAGTTGTTGTTAAGGCACCCGCTGATAAAGCTCCGTGCATAGCGCCACTTGCGCCGCCCTCAGATTGCAGTTCCGATATTTTTGGAATTGCTCCAAATATGTTTAATCTGCCCTGAGTAGTCCACTCGTCGCACGATTCTGCCATTGGCGTAGAAGGTGTGATAGGGTAGATTGCCGATACTTCGCTCATAGCATATGCTACGTGTGCTGCGGCAGTGTTGCCATCAATAGTGAGTTTCTTTGTCATAATGTTCTCCTTTTTTTCTTATGACTATCAGGTTGTTGATAGCCAAAAGATCAGTGCTTGTGTGTGTGTTGCATTTCCATGTATTTATATAATCGCCTATAATAGGTGATATTATGCGGAAAACACTATAAAAGAAGGATTTATTTAGCAATTTACCAAATTACTAATAAAAACTACTTAAAAAATGCTATTACGCAATTAATGGATTAAATTATGTAGCTAACAATATGATAGCTGCTGATATGATTTTATTTTTTAGCTGTATGCACCTTTACTTCCTCTATTTTGCCATTTGTTTTAACAGTAGCGCAAGTTTTAGTAGGGTGAGTAATGGTATATGATACAAGGCGATTAGCGAACCACTCAATGTCTACGCTATATCCGCCGCGAGTTACAAGACCTCTAACTTTACCTTTGTAAAATGATTTAGGAAGAGCAGGAAGTATCTCAATAAAACCGTCATGGCTTTGCACTAATAACTCGGCAATAGCAGCAGTCACGCCAAAGTTGCCATCAATCTGAAAAGGTGGGTGCGCGCATAGCATAGAAGGATAAGTGCCGCCACGAAAGCTTTTGCGAGAGCTATCAGCTTTTACATATCTAAGCTGTTTCATTATCGCTTTGTAAGCATTGTCCCCGTCATGTAATCTTGCAAAAACATTAGTTTTCCAAGCAATCGACCATCCTGTACCATTTATACCGCGACGCTTTAATGATTTTGCGCAAGCTTTCATAAGTTCAGGAGATTTTGTTGTTGTCCATTGGTCGGAAGGGTAGCAGCCATATAAATGTGAAATATGTCTGTGGTGCATTCTTGTTTCTGAATAATTATCAGCCCACTCCATAATTCTGCCCGTTCTTGTCAATCCAACACTGCTAAGCAGAGGTATGGCTTTTTTGATTGAATCAATAATTCCATCACTATCAGTATAGCTTAAAATGTCGCTACAAGCAACTATATTTTCAAAGAGTTCCTTAATAATTGTCATATCCATAGTGCTAGCACGATTGACAGAGTGCGTGCTTTTTTTGCAAAATGAATTTTCCGGAGATACTGAAGGTGAACAAATAAGGTTGCCTAAACTATCTTCGTGAAGGTAATCGATATAAAATCTTGCAGCATCTACCATGATTTCATAGTTATCACTTAAAAATGATAAATCATCAGTGAAAAGGTAATGCTCATATATGTGCCTACAAAGCCAGCCTGCGCTGCCGATAAATAGTCCATAACTTACACTGTTGACGGTCGAATCCTTGCCGACAGGGTTACTCATTCCCCAACCGTCAGAGTTGTGACCGCAAGTCCAACCAGACATTCCGAAAGTTTCAGCTGCTGTCTTTTTGCCGTTCTTGTATATTTTTTTTATCAAATCTATCATTGGCAAATGGCATTCTGTAAGTCCAACTATTAGTGTCGGCCAGTAGTTCATTTGCGTGTTAATATTGAGTGTATAATTGCTAGACCACGGCGGACATAATGTATCATTCCAAATCCCTTGCAAATTGCTTGCATAAGTGTCACGCCTTGAGCTTGAGATAGTTAAGTATCTTCCGTAGTTGAATAAAATTGTAATCAATTTGTTGTTTTTATATTTTCTATTATGTTTAAGTAGATCAGCAGTCATAGCATTGACCTCATCTCCGCCAATCTCAAGAAAACATCTATTGTATAATTGAGAATAGTCGTCAGCGTGCCTTTCTACCACTTTGCTATAAGGCTTTGATATTACAGCATTTAGTTTTTTATCCGCTGCAGCAACTAAATCTCGTGCCTTTAAAGTTTGCACTTCCGTTGTCATTACAACTTGATAGCTTGTACAGTCTTTAATAGTTACTATATTGCCTTCAATACTAATTTTGCCATCGCTGACTATAATGCATTTAGAAAGCCACGTTTTAACCGGCGCACCAGTATTATATTGAGTCGGATTTTCGCATTTGTGATATTCGGGCAAATTAATATCCGGAGCGATTCCTGATAATGATAACACTACTGATTCATCTTGCGTATAAAGTCCTAGTGATGATTGCAATTTGCTAGACATCGTGAAAGTAAAGTCAGTTGGAGTAGGGCAAGTTGTCACTGCCACGTAACAGCCAGCCGGCGCAGATACAAAGCTTTCTGTTAAAAACTCACCAACGGGAGAGTTGTAGCTGACAGTTTGTATTCCGCGTGCCATGTTAAGAGAGCGATTGTAGCCTTGCACATTTTTGATATTGCTAGTAACTAATAAGTCACCAAGTGGCAAAAATGATTCCGACCATCCGCCAAGAATATTCTGCTGTATAAGCGTTTCTGCAGTGTCAAAGTTTTCCTCTGTGATTGCTTCACGAATTGCCTCAAGTGACCCGCCTTTATCAGGATTATTTTTGCTCGCATTAGTGCCTGACCAAAGTCTATCATCATTGATAGAGATAGTATTACTTGAAACATCTCCATAGTCCATAACTCCGATATTACCATTCCCTAAAGGATAGCATTCTGCCCAAGATTTAGCGGGTGTATTGCTTTTTAATAAGTCTTCGTATCTCATAGTGCTCCTTGTTATTTTTTGTTATTATTTGTGCAGCTATTTGCAAATAAAAAAATTAACTTTTGTCAGGTATTTTAATATTTGAATAGTTAGATTTTATATTATGTATTATCTCGCTTTTATTGCAGCTACAATTTGCAATAATTAAACAAATAAATTATAGTTAATACTAGCTATTTGCAATAAACTTAATACATGCAGCAAACATAATAATTTGACTACGCTTTTACTTAGCTTGTGCGTGCATGCTTGCATAATATTTTCAGCAAGTTGCAAGGCAGGCTAATAAGCAGGCTAACATTGCACAACTTGCAGCTAATAGTATGTGATTGAATTGCTTTGCTGAAATTAAATTGCAATTGTCTATTCACATTATATGATACCATATTTCGGGAAAGTTTTCAATAGATAAGCAAACAATTTATTTATATTTTTTTGCAAGCGAGTAATTTGCAAGAATATTTATATGAAAATTTTATTAAACAATAATTATTAACATATAATATTGACCTATTTTCATTTTGCTATTGATTTTTGCATAAATATAATGTATAATAAATATATTATGCAACAGAAATGTAATGATAAAGATTATGAAGATTATCAATATTATGAGTGATAATTATTCTTAAATCATCATTATATTTCGCGAAGTTATGTCATATAAAAAATCGGGGGATTATTTTATGAGAAGTAGTGGAGTTTTATTAAATGTTTCAAGCCTATATAGTGACTTTGGAATAGGTGGGTTTGGTAGTGAGCTTAATGACCTAGCAGACTTTATTTGCCAAGGTGATTTAAGGTGGTGGCAAGTACTGCCAATTACAACTATTGGCAAAGGAAATTCGCCATATTCTGGCGTGTCAGCTTTTGCAGGAAATTACTTGTATATTGATCCTATAAAGTTACTTGAAAAAGGATACATTAATCAGCAAGAATGTGACGATGCAAAGTATCACGGAAGTCCGTATACAGTTGATTATGCAGCAGTAAGTGTGCTGAAAAAAAGAGTGTTAAAATGTGCGTTTCAAACAATCGCAAAAACTAACGCTGCAATTTTAATTCAGTATCTAGCTGACAATAGATCATGGTTGCTTGACTACTCATTATTTATGGTGCTAACTGATATGCATGAGGGTAAGCCTTGGTATGAGTGGCCGGATGAATATAAGAGTCCAAAGCGTGGATTAATATCTAAGCTTTTAAGTGATTTAGATGTTGAAATAGGCTACTATGTTTGCGAGCAATTTCTGTTTGCGCAGCAGTGGGCGGAAGGTAAGGAGATGCTTAATAAGCGAGGTATAGGAGTTATTGGCGATATGCCAATTTATGTATCAAGAAACAGCGCAGATGTATGGGCAAATCCGGAATTATTTTTGCTTGACGCTGATCTAAATCCTACTAAAGTAGCGGGCGTTCCACCTGATTATTTTGCAAAAGATGGTCAATTGTGGGGCAATCCAATTTATAATTATTCAGTGATGAAAAAGGATAAATACTCATGGTTTGTAGCTAGAATAGGCAGAATGTTGCAACTGTATGATAAGTTAAGGATTGATCATTTTAGAGCATTTGACAGGTATTGGTCAGTTCCGTTTGAGGCTGAAACTGCACGAGAAGGAGAGTGGGTTAATGGCGTTGGGATTGATTTATTCAACGTGATTAAAGAGAAGTTTCCTAATGCGGATATCATAGCGGAGGACTTAGGTATCATTGACGATGGTGTAACTACACTGCGTAGAAAAGCAGGTTTTCCGGGAATGAGAGTAATGCAGTTTTCGCTTGGTGGAAGCATTAATAGTGTTCATAGTCCGCATATGTACGAAAGGGATAGTGTGGTTTACACAGGTACTCATGATAATGACACTACGTATAGTTGGCTGATGAGTTTAAGTCATGATGAAATGGCGAAAATAAGTGATTATATCGGCGAGTTTGGCGATATTGAAGGCGGAGAGAATAGCAAGCATATCTGGTCAGTTATAAGAATATTGATGATTAGTGCCGCTGATACTGTTATTATACCTTTCCAAGACTTAGTAGGCTGGGGGACTGATACAAGAATGAACACTCCGGGAGTTGCAGAAGGCAACTGGGTTGTCAGGATTACTCAGGATTCTATGCGTGCAGTAAGGCTTGATAAATTAAGACGATATAATTATATCTCTGGTAGAGTTGAGGGTGCTCCGTATTAGTTTTTGATAAAATTAATTATTATCCTTGCAATTTATCTTAAATTAGGTTATAATATTTGTATGAATATATACACTTATAGAAATTACGATAAAAATAGCATTAATTACGCGAAGTTTTGTGTCAATCATTACTTAGGTAGAAGTGCTAATATAGCATTCTATGGGCATGGTAAACCTTATGTAGCAAATGAGGATGTTTACATTTCAGTATCTCATACTGGCAGCGATCTTGTAATAGCAATATCTACAAGCGAAGTCGGTATTGATATAGAATATATGCGATCAAGACATTTTGACAGTATAGCAAAACGTATGTTTGCAGATAAGGAAATCAAAACAATAACCGATTTTTATTCAGAATGGACAAAGTATGAATCAAAGTTTAAGCATGGTGGAAGTGACGGAGTTTATCAGTCATTCGATATATTTGCAGATACAATGTTGACAGTTTATAGCAGTGATGAGGAGTATATTTTTATTCAGCTAGAGCCGCTTATTAATAAAGTGAAGTAAATTAAAATACAGTAATAATTTAGCAAATAATATTAATGTTATATTATATTATAATATTAATCTATTAAAGAAGGAGAAATTATGGTTTTAGAAAAAGTTATAGCAGCTTTATGCGAGCAGTTAGATATGGATAAAGATAGCATCAATGCAGGTACTAAGCTTAGCGAGGATTTGAGTTTGGACTCTATAGACAAGGCGGAGCTTGTGACAAGTCTTGAAGATGAGTTTGATATTGTGGTTGATTATGAAACTGCTTTAACAGTTAGTACTGTTGGAGATATCGCAGCGCAAATCGAAAAAGCGATGAAATAACATATATTACTAAAAAAATACTTAAATTTAATCACTTATAATGATATAGTATAATTATATTAATATCGCTATCTAGTGTTAATGTCAAAATATAATATCATAAACAATTAGCCCTTTTGCAAGTTGCAAAGGGGCTTTTTTTTGTGCAATATAACCAATTATATGAGTAACTTGCTGCTATTGTCAGTAATATACACCACGCAATTTTTTAAGATTTGGTTTAGGTGGCATGCGTAATTTGCATGAATTCACTATGAACGCATCGTTAATATTATTTATTTTTCGAGATAGTATGTAAATGTTATGCGATTATATTGCAAATTACTTTACAGGCTGATTACAGGAAAGTTTAATCATGCATATTATTCCGCACATTGATACAATTGTCGACAACTAAGCAAATAAAATGAGCTATATTTTTCGCAATAATCGATTAAAAGTGCAATAATTGTATAAAATGGACATATTTTTCTAGGTTGACATAGTATATATTATAGTGATAGACTTAATATGTTAATACATGAGGAGATTGTTGAATGAAGAATTTTTTTCGGAAGAGTAATAATGCAAAATATATGTTGGTGCTTATTACTTCAATTATTTTTACCACAATGGTGGTATTATCAGCGTCATATTATACAGGCGTAAATAAATCAAAATTTCAAGGAGGCTTGTCTGAAACCGCAGATGAGTCACTTATCGGCACGCCGATTTCAAATTCTGCTGAGTTAAAGGCATGGCTGAAAGGAGTTTCGGCTATTGATATCATGACAGGCACTACCGATAGCGTAGTTGAGGAAGTTATTAGCGGCGTTGGATATGTTAAAAATGCAGTAGGTGCTACGGAGTTGGTTAAGACTGATGTATTGTATACTAATGCGTATTTAACTGCGGATATTAATCCTTTTAATCATGACTCTAACTACATACTTCATGCAGGTAGACACCTTAACGGTAATGGCAAGACTATTACACTAGTTGCTGACCCACGTATGAATACTGGTAACCTTATGAAAGAAACAGTTTACAATAGCATGGTAATAGGAACTAATGCAACTACTGCTAAGGAAGGTATCCGCACAACACCAGAAACTAATATACAGCAAGGTATCCCTAATGCTGTTAGAATTACTTATGGAGTATTTTTATCTATAATAGAGAATACGGCGAGTTTAACTAATACTAACTTTAATTATACTAGCACTTCAGCAAATATGGCAAAACATGCTTATAATATAGATGCATGGAACAAAACATATAACTTTGGAGTGGTAGCAGGGCGTAACGAAGGTGTAGTAGATAGTGTCAATGTCAATTTGCAGACTTTATTCAAACAGATTGCAACGATAAAAGGTCAGCCGGGTAACCACATCATAAACGGTGGTATTGCAGGCGTAAACACTAACACAATTAGCTATTCAAGAGTTACATTCTCACAGAATGCAGGACTTGAAATTCATAATAAGGATAAAGATAGCAGTGGATATGCAGTATCAAGTTCAATTGGCGGCGTTACAGGATTTAATTATGGTGGTAGCCTCTTAAATAACCAAGTAATATTTGAGGATGCAACTTACAGCACAAAACTTGGAAAAGCAATTTATACTGAAACTAACAACTCGGCAGGTTGGCCAAACGCAGTAAAGGCAGGGTATGCTTTTTCAGGTGGTGTTGTTGGAAGAAGTTTAGGTGGCTCTGTTGATGGCGTAATTATAGATGTAAACAAGCCTAGCGTAAATAACATGGAGGCTCATTTAATTGATGCGGCTGGTGGCGTTTCAGTAGACGCATTATTTGTCGGACAAAACTTAGACTCTAATATATCTAGCTATAAAAGTTTATTCACTGCTTACCCTCAAACGAATATATTCGGTGTAGGTGGAAATGGCGGTAGTACCAATAATTTTGCTAGAATTACTGGCGCTGATATAAAATTTGATGCTGTTGATCAAACAAAAATCCATGTATCATTAATTAATCCTCAACCAGACGATATAATTTGGGCAGTAGGTGAAAATCCTGTGTATAATCTTTTGTCAAATAGCATATTGACGGCTAAAATTGATATTCAAACGCATTCAGTTGTGTCATCGGGTAAAGATATAGTGCCTACAATTACGTCTATTCCAGAAAATAGAGTGCTTGAATATGGCGCAATTCATGAGTTTTCGTGGGTGGGGTCAGTAATGGCAGGTGTTCCAAATTTTGATGAGAAAAACTTGCAAATTGAAGTAGTTTATATTGATAAGCATTATAACGCAATTAAAAAGGCTGCTGATAGTCGACTTGATGTAGGCGTGTATCAGTTCAACATGCAAGAAAAGCTAGGCGGAATAAAGAATTTTGCATATATCGATGCTGTTAATAGAGTGTTAGTTTCTCTATCTAAGCTAAATGGTTATATGGAGCGAGAAGTTGTTACTGTAAATCCATATGATACAATTATTACTTATGATCAAGCTGATTACGAGTATGTATATGATGGTTCTAATAAATTAAACAGTGTAAAAGCGACTTTTGCTAATGTAGATGGAGTTGTCGTAAATGCTGATTTAACATTGAATAATAGTGACAATATAATTAACGCAAGTGATGTTCCATATAATGTTACTGCATATATTAAAGACGAAAATTATTCAGCAAACACGGTAAGTGTTGATGTTAAAATTAATAAAGCGAAGTATGATATACCTAAAGGAATTAGTTTGTCAGATGTTTTAATGCAATATGACGGAGTAAATCATGGTTTAGATATAGTGTTAGAAAGTTCAAGTATAGTCGGAACAGATGCAATTCTTGCAAGTTTTGCAGGCGCGGACGGTATCGCACCTAAAGCGGTGTGGACAAATAATAGTATTACGGAAGTCGGATTAGCTGCAGTTGTTTTTTCAATGGAAACAGTCAGTCCTAATTATGAGGTTATAACATTTGACGCTTTGACCGCGAAATTAACAATCACTGCAAGAGAAGTTTCTATTGAATGGATTGGGCGTGATTATTCATATACAGGCGTCGATTATGTGAATAATATAATTGCAAAATACCGAGATTGTAATGGAGTTTTAAAAATGACAACAGTCACTATTGACTCTCTAGACGGCAAGTTTGCCGAATATAATCCAAATTCAGTGGACGGAAAGTATGAGTTTACTGCTACAATCGAAAATGCAAACTATTTAATTATAGAAAACAGTACCATGAGATATGGAATTTTGAAGAAAGAGTTTGATTTAAGCCTAGTTAAATGGAATACATCAAAAAACAACTTTGATTATACAAGTTTAGAGGTTAGTCCAAGACTTGCTGTTGAGGGCATCATAATCAACGTAACTTATCAAATTACTGCATTAGAAGGTGTGTTAATTGAAGGAAACAAAGCAGTTAATGTAGGCAGATACAATGTTAAAGCAGTAATTGATAAAACTTCTGGGACAATTAATTATATTGGTGAGCTTAAAATAACTGATTATGAGTTTACTATATCACCAATTTATTATGAAGTTAATCCTTTATTATTTCCGTCAAGACAAAGTTTCACATTCAATAATGAGGAAAGAGTAATTGAGTGTATGGATAAATATATCCCAGTAGGATTAGATGGAATACCAGTTAAAATCACATACTCTCATAACAAAATCAAGAATGTTGGAGAATTAAATGTTTCAATAGAGCTTGAAAGCGAGAGTATAAATTACCTTGTAGATGCTAGTAATGTAACATATGAAATGGTAGCTGTTATGCGACCTAGAGATGTTGACGTAGAGTGGTCGCAAAATAATAGTCGTGTTTATGACGGATTAGATCACAAAGGTGAAATTACAGCAAGCTATACAGACCTTAGCGGAAAAATTGTAGAAATTAAAATTAAAGACGTAGGAAGTTTTGTCAATTATGACAAAAATGGATACACTTTTACAGGAATTATTGAAGATTCAAATTACAGAGCAATAAACCTAAGCGGCACTTTAGATAATGATGGAAATACTACTAAAAGATATTTTATTGATAAAAAAGCATTGGATTTCAGTGTTGATGATGTAAATATAGTTTATACAAAAAGTACTGTTGAGCTAGCAATTAAGGATAATGTATTAGGACTTGCATCATTTAGCTTTGATGGAATGAACTATTCTAAAACTTTATTCCAAGACGGACTAACACCACTGACATCATATAATTTTAGAGGCGTTTTACGAGTGGCGGATGATGAAAAATACAACAATTTCAAAGATTCTGAGCAATTGAGCTTAAATGTAACAACATATTTCACTATTGACGATTTTGACACTTCTAAGCTTGAAGTTGGAACTATAACTTATCAAAGTAAAGAAGAAATAATGCAGCTTATTGGAGTTTATCAAAATTTAAGTGATGGCGATATGATCGTTAAGCAAAATGAATTAAAAGTTGTATTAGATAGCTTTAATATGATAGTAAGAAGTATTAATGAAGATATTCAAGATAATAGTAACCTTGCTAAAGGATCAAATCCAGTAGATGAAAATATTAAAACACTAACAGAACAAAGCAATTCAGCACCACTAACTAAAGAAAAAAATGCAGCAGCTGCTGCAGCAATGGCTACTATAGTAATAATTGCACTAGCAGGTATGCTTGTTAAAAAATTTAGAGGTGTTATATGAGAAAATACAGCAAATTAGTTTTAGTTATGACGGTACTTATGATGGTAACTTGCAGCATTTTAGTTGCGTGCGCTCCAGCGGATGTAAAAGATCCGCCATTAATTGAAGATGGAGATGACAAGAATCCAGATGTGTTAACAGATGAAGAAATATATGACAAGATTGTATTGGAACATATTTCTAAAAGCGGATACACATTAAATATAGAGAGTATCCTTAAAGATTCCGAGTCGGAAGATTATGCTAATGCTGATATGTATGTTAAAGTTGATGTGACCGTAGCTGAAGGTATTGCGACAACAGTTACTAAAGAGAAGGCTTTTGCGGAAATCGGTCAAGACCCTAATGAAAAGGTGACAACAACTTTAAATGAAAATTATCAAGGTGATAAGCTTAGCTTGCAATTAATGCTGATGAATTTTGAGAAGTACGTAATTGTGAAAGAAGGTAGCGTAATGACCTTGCAGGGCAATATACTTGATGCTAACGCTAAGGCAGTTTTTGGTAGAGATGGTTATTCAAATATCAATATATCAGTTAATCTAGATATGCAAAAAAATCTTGTTACAAGCTTTATTGCAACTTTTGATCAAACAATTCTCAAATCAAGGATGATATTCACTCTTAAATAATTAAATTAGCTATTTTCCGTAAATGTTAAATGTAAGGCGTTTTTGCTGCAAATATCATATATACGGATAACTATTAATGCAGTGCATTTTTTGATGATTGTAACGTAATAGTCATCAAAAACATTGTTATATAGTATCTTAAAAAAATGCAATTAAATTATATTTATAGAAAGAATGCAATTTAAAAAAAATATCATAAAAGGCAACCATTGTTGAATGGTTGCTTTTTTTATTAACAAATAATTATAAAAGCTTCAGAATATCCACGTAATAGGGAAAGTGTGAAGATATTGCCATTAAAACAAGCATATAATCCACATATAGTGGATTATAATCTACAGTCATTGCTTGTAATTAAAATTAATATACTATCCACATAGTGTGGATTATCAATTTATACGCTTAATATGTCATATGTTGCTAGGATGTGGTGATAATAGTATTAAGCAAAATTAATAAGCTAAAAGAAACCTTGTTAATTTTCTGCAAGTTGTAATTTTGATTATAGTCTGTGCAATTTATAAATCAGTGGTATTTTGGTGCGGATTTATATAAGAAATGCATGAAATAATGCAAACAATAAAAAAACATTGCATTTTAAATAAAGTTTTCGGAAATATATTGCAGATATTGATTAATTATGACTGCATTACAATTTTATTTTAAATAATATACGAAGATTAATTTGATAATATATGTAAAAACCACAAGATTATAGGGTAAAACAGTATAAATATCTATACATAATTCAAAATAATAACAATATCACTTGCAATTACACAGTATTGTGTTATAATGTAAAAGTATAGTAATGAACTTTTGCTGTATTTTACAAAAATGATTATTCCGAGCGATTAATAGTTATCTCAGGATATATAAATCGTATCGATTGATAGAGGTGTTTATGAAAGATAAATTGAATAAACTTAAAGTTAAGACAACTAGAGAAGGATTGCTGCTTTTTGCAGATTTGCTAACTGTTGCAATTAGTTTAGTACTAGCATATGTATTGACTCAAATTTATGTACTTGGAAACGAAGTTATACAGGAAAGTGTTGTAGGTGATCTACTAGTATCAATTGCAATCGTTGTAGGACTGAGTGCAGTAGCGTTCTGGATATTTGGCGTATTTAAGGTGCTTTGGCGTACGGCTAAGCCTTGGGATTATGCTAGAATTGTACTGGCAATGCTGTTTGTAACTGTTATTTTTTCTCTTCTTGACAGTTTTTGGTTAAAGCTATTATCTAAAGATGATGCTCCAATCGATATTCAAGCATACCCAACTTATATTATATTCTTTTTTAACGCAATATTATTTTTATCAGTAATGAGAAGTGCATACCAAGCATATTACACTAAATTTCACAATAAAACAAAAAATATTATAAGACGTAGAACGTTGATAATTGGTGCGGGTAATGCTGCAGATACAATTCTTAACGAAATGGAAAAGAGTAATTCTGATTATTTACCAGTATTTGCGTTAGATGATGATCCTAATAAATTGTGCCGTATTTTTAATGGAATAGAAATCATAGGTACTCTTAATGATATTAAGAAAATTTGCGAGCAATATAAAATAGAAGTCATTATATTTGCTATACCTTCTATGGATGATTATAAAAGCAGAAATATCCTTAGAGTATGCGGTCAGACTGGTTGTGACGTCAAGATAATACCGAGCGTTAGCGATATGATTGAAAGCGATAGCCTAATTGGGCAAATGCGTAGTGTCAATATTAAAGATTTGCTTGATAGGCCTCAAATTGAGTTTGAGGAGCAGGGTGTAAGTGAGTATGTATGCGGCAAGACTGTTATGGTTACTGGTGGCGGTGGGTCTATTGGATCAGAGCTTTGCAGGCAAATACTTAAGTTTGCGCCAAAACGAATTGTAATTGTAGAGATTTATGAAAACTGCGCATATGATATTCAGCAGGAAATTAACTCTATAAAAGGACTAGATGTTGACTTTAGAGTAGAGATTTTATCAGTTACTGATTATGATAAACTTGTTAGCGTATTTGAGCAATATCACCCTGATATAGTTTTTCATGCAGCAGCACATAAGCATGTTCCTCTAATGGAGACTAACCCAGAAGAAGCTGTTAAAAATAATATTTTTGGAACATACAATACAATCAAGATAGCAGCTCAGTGTGAAGTTAAAAAGTTTATACTGATTAGCACAGATAAAGCTGTTAATCCTACAAATATTATGGGGGCAACAAAGCGTTGTTGTGAAAAAATTCTTCAACTTACTTCAAGATCAGACTGCAAAACTGAGTTTGCAGCTGTCAGATTTGGAAATGTTTTAGGAAGCAATGGTTCCGTTATACCACTATTTAAAAGGCAAATTGAAAAGGGTGGACCTGTCACTGTAACTCATAAAGATATTATAAGATATTTTATGACTATACCAGAGGCCGTAAGTTTAGTTATGCAAGCGGGAGCGTTTGCGAAAAACGGTGAAATATTTGTACTTGATATGGGCGAGCAAGTGAAAATTGTAAGCCTAGCAGAAAATCTTATAAGAGCACTTGGTTATGTTCCGTATGCTGATATTGATATTAAGTTTACTGGATTGCGTCCAGGAGAAAAACTTTTTGAAGAATTACTTATGAATGAAGAGGGCTTAAATAAGACTGATAACGATAAGATATTTGTTGGCACTCAAATTCAGTTTGATGATGATAAATTTATTTCTGAGTTAGATAAAATGCAAAATATTTGTATGACAAATGACAAAGATGAAGTTATTAAACAATTAAAAATTCTTGTTCCAACATTTAAGCATGATATGGCCCAGTATAATCACATGAAAGAGCATGATGAAATGATTAATATTGAGTTTATAAATAAGCGAGATTTATCTAAAAATAGTGAGGTAGTGCAGGTAAATAATGATTTATCATAATCGTTATTTTAATAGTTAAAATCATCAATAAAATAATAATTAAAAAAAGTAAAAACACGCTCGCAATGAAAGAATTATATTCTATCAGTGCGAGCGATTTTTTTATCAATATATTAATTTTTTTTGTCATAAATTGCGCAGTAAAATCTGATCAGTAGTATAATAAAATAGTGGAGGATTAAATATGATATATGAGAAGAAAAACAAAGTATTACAAGGGGAAACTATAATTATTTCTGAGTTATCAGGTGACCTGAAAATCCAAATAATTGCTGATGAAATCGATGATAATATTGCATACTATTTAGAGATTTTATGCCCGAAAAATATTAAGTATTGTTTGCAGCGGTGCACTGTTGAAGATCGAATTCTGAGTGTAGATATTCCAAACGGAATTTTAGTCAGCAAGGGTGACATATATGGTCAAATTGTTTGTAGAGATAAAGTAGCAGGTAAAATTTTAGATAAATCGTTAGTTACAGCGCTACCTATAATCACCGTCACAAGGTCTATTAACGCATCTGATACCGTAAATATTAAGGCTGCTCATGATGTAATTGCGGAAATGATTATAGCGAAAGACAAAATGGAAGATGTCGCAGTAGAGCTTAGAGAAGATATTGTAGATAAAGTTGACCGTGCAGATGTAGATGGGGAGTTTGATAAGATAAATAAATCTTTAGTTAAAATATCTGATATTGTGAATTGTGACATGATAGGTTTTGATACAATGCAGGAAATTGCTGAATTGCTGGCATATACTAAAAACGGGGTTGAGGGATTAATGAATTCTACAATTCCATTTATAGATTTTCGTATTGCAAAGCTCGATAATAGGCTGTTAGGATCAAGGGAGGGCGCAGTATTATTCTTTGATTATACCAATGCGGACATGCAACTTATACATGAAGATAGTTTTTTGAATACAGTGGATAAAATCCATGCTATTTATGAAGGAATGTGGGAAAAAAATACTGGCATATTATCGCAGCTTATTCCTGTAAATAGCGATAAAATTTTTTCATATATAAGGCTCTATTGATGCTTATATTTTGAATAAAATAATATAATTATCAATTGGATAATGAAAAGCTATAGAAAAAAAATATAGAAAATATATTGCAATTAAGCAATTTAAAAAAAAGGCAGCTCATATTATTATGAGCTGCCTTTTTATGTTAATAAACTATATTTTAATTTAATTTTGCTTAGCTAAACATAAAGTTAATTAGATATTAAATTACAAATTAATTGCTAATTTATTATCCGAAAATATATTTTTTGTCATCAAATTGCATTTAGGTTTTTGCAATATTATTTAGCTAAATTAAATATCGCTACTAAGTCATCATAGTTCAATTGCTTAAATGATCCTAGAGTAGATTTTCCGTTATTTGTGCCTATATTAGCTAGCTTGCTAATCAAACTATCGTCAAGAATAATATCAAATTCATTAATTGCAATTGGCATATTGATTGATTTGAAAAAGTCCTCCAGTGCTTTTATTCCTGCGAGACCGACTATCATATTGTCCTCACCTTTTATATCAAATACATCACGAGCGAAGGTAGCGAACCTTGATGGTTTAGTATCTATTACATATCTAGCCCAGCTGCTCCATAAAGCTGAAAGTCCAGCACCATGTGCAATATGGTCAAATTCTCCGCTTAATGTGTGCTCTATATCGTGTGTTGCCCAGTCACCTGTCGCGCCACATCCAGTAAGGTCATTATGCGATATGCTGCCTGTCCACATAATCTCAGCTCTTGAATCGTAGTTAGTCGGATCTGCTAAAACTATTGATGCGTGCTTTAACATGTTTTTTATAACTGAAATGCAAATTTTATCAGTAATATCCATTGTTTCAACAGTTGTAAAATAACGCTCTAAAGTGTGTATCATTATATCAACTATACCGCATTTTGTTTGAAAGTCGGGCAGTGTAAATGTAAGTTCTGGATTAAGAATGCTAAATTTAGGTCTACAAGACTCGTGACCAACAGCACGTTTATTATTAGTTTCATCATTTGTAATAACGCAACCACCGCTCATCTCGCTTCCGGCTGCTGCAAGAGTCAAAATAGTAGCAACAGGAAGGCAGTCTGTAGGAAATTCTGTACGCATAAATAAGTTCCAAACATCGCCATTATGCTTTACGCCAAATCCGATTGCCTTTGCACTATCGATAGTACTTCCTCCACCAACAGCGAGTATAAAATCAACGTTTTCTTTTTTGCATAATTCGATACCTTCTCTAACTAAAGATAGTTTAGGGTTTGGTGCAACTCCGCCTAGAGTCACAAATGCAAGTCCGCTATCTTTAAGCGATTTGATAACTCGGTCAAGAAGTCCGCTTTTAATAACGCTTCCACCACCGTAGTGCACAAGTACCTTTGTAGCACGAGCGTCGCTGCACAATTTGCCAGCCGATAGCTCTACACCTTTACCAAATACCATTTTGGTCGGTGCGTAGAATTCAAAATTATTCATAGATTTTCCCCTTTTTTGTAATATATTATTACACTTGACTTTATGATATCACATAAAATACAATTAGTCAATACTGATAGGCAAATCTATATTGACAATATTATTTATTTATGATATAATTATAAAGATTAATTTATTAAACGCACGTGTCATAATTATTTAGATTATATGATACAATTAGCGTAAGTTGCTCGGCGGTGTCGCAGCGATAATATGGAGGTATGTATGAAGTTTTCAGTATTAGGCTGTGGCAGATGGGGGTCTTTTATTACATGGTATTTGTCCGAGAAGAAAGGCTTTGATACTACTATGTATGGCAGGGAAGGCAGTGCTAGATTTAAGGCACTTTTAGATACTAAACAGAACGAATTTGTGAAATTAGATGATAGAGTCAAAATGACTAGTGATTTAGGCGAAGCGGTCAATTCTGCAGATTATATTGTAATCAGTATTTCCGCACAAGCTCTTAGAGAGTTTATAAGAAACATTGTTAAATCTTATGATCTAGCTGACAAGAAAATCATTTTGTGCATGAAGGGAATGGAGCTTTCTAGCTGCAAGCGTCTTACGGAAGTTTGTATTGAAGAAGGCGTGAATCCTGAGAAAATAGCAGTTTGGCTTGGGCCTGGGCATATTCAAGACTTTACTCGAGGTATTCCTAACTGCATGACAATTGACGCGTATAACAGCGATTTATCTGAGGAACTTGCTAAATTACTTAGCAGTGATATTATTAGGTTTTATTTTGGCTCGGATATAATTGGTAGCGAAATCGGTGCGGCTTGCAAAAATATTATGGGAATATGTGCCGGACTTTTAGACGGGTACGGATATTCAACATTAAAAGGCCCACTAATGTCAAGAGGTGCTTTTGAGGTTTCTAAGTTTATCGCGGCAATGGGCGGAGATGGATATTCAGCTTATGGATTAACTCATTTAGGTGATTATGAAACTACTTTGTTTTCAAAGCATTCTAACAATAGGCAATTTGGAGAGCAGCTTGCAAGCAACTTGCCATATGTAAAACTAGCAGAAGGTGTATCTACTTGCAAAGCAGTTGCAGATAAAGCACGTGAACTTGGTGTTGACATGCCTATAACTTTTGCAATACAGAAAGTTTTATTTGACAAAAGCGAACCGAAAACTGTACTTAATGAAATGTTTAATAGGACAATAAAAGTAGAAAAATACAGCAAATAATAATGCATATTTAAGTTGCAAAAAATGACTTAAATACAAATATAATATATAATTAAATTGCAAATAAAATCATAAATTAATAACTGAATAATCAAAGATTAAAATTACACCGCAAGCTTATAGAAATATTAGATTGCGGTTTATTTTTTTTGCACTTGCAAATGTAGTATTTAAAATAAAATTATTCTGCAACTCCATAGCATTAATGCAGTTAATATAAAATAAATAATGTATTTATAATAATAAAAAATTGCAATATAAAAATAATATATAATGCAAATTTATATATAGATATTCGCTATGATAAATACCGATAATAAATATTAGTGATAATTATTTTGTACTGCAAATATTTAGTTGTAATAATTTAATATTTATCACATATACATATTACAAGAGGTGAATATATGAAGAAATATGTTATAGTGGCAATGTCACTATTAGTGTGTATTGGTGTTTTGGTAGGCTGTACGCCTGCAATGTCTCAGCTTGATACTATGAAGGCAAGTGTATCATACAGCCAAACTGAACTATTGGTTAGCAGCAATGCTGATATCAGGGTAGAGATAGCGGCTGGTAGTAGAGAAATTAGTATGATTTCAGATGGTGTTGTATCAGAGATGATGGAATATTGTACACTAGCTATCACACCTTTAAGCTATGAACTGTACGATAAACAGATGAAATTTAAACTAATTGGTGAAAAAGGTGAGATTACTGGCGAATGCAAGCGTGCGATAGTAGGGATCAATCAGTTAGCTGATATTATGGATGTTGAAAGTATAGGCGTAGTTTCTAAGATTGTAATCATGTATGAAGAAGTCAGTGTAGAGCTTGAGCTGAAAAGTGCAGCGCAAGGAATGATAGATTATAATGCAGCAGTAGAAAGTGTATTTAATGGTTGCTCGGCAGAAATTGAGCCAATGTTTAATGGTAACGAGTTTTTAGCTGAAGTGCACGTGAAAATATCTCGTGATAATACTTCAGATACTGATAAGTATTATTGGTATGTTAGCGTAACGGTTGATACTGATACTAGTTTATATGTTTTAGTTGATGGTGAGACTGGTGCGATTTTAGCTAAAAAATGCAGCATAGTAGAGTAAATAAATTTCTGGAAAAATTTAGAAAATAATTGCAGATAAAAATATATATGCAAGTATAAATTCGAATAAAATTATTGTAATATTTGCTATTACTGTTAGCGAAATATATATTAGAACTTATGCATAATTTAAAAAATATATTGATATAAAATATAAAAATTTGATACCAAATTCAAAAAAATATAACATATCATTTAATTGATATGTTATATTTTATTTTGCTGAAAATATCTATTTCATATTATTTTATTTTGCTGAAAATTTATGGTATTATTTGCGTTTATATGCAATAGAATATAATATATGATTAAAAGGAATTTGTATTGATTTAATTATAAACAATATTATAAATTTATTATCAGTTGAATATAATATTATCGCACAGTAAATGCGGTATTAATAGTTATATAATAATACAGGTTGCAGCGTGCTAATTTATATGCGGTAGATAAGTATAATTATCATACTTAATTATTTCCGCATATATTAGAAAAAAGAGTATCATCGCTGATACTCCAATTTCTAGCATTTAATGCAAATTATATGTATTATAGTTTAGCTTAGAAGCATCCGCAGTTATTGCCGCAACCGCCGCCAAAGCCGCCGCCGCATCCGCCGCATCCGCCACATAACCATAAGATTAAGATAGGCCAGATACCGCCGCAAGAGTTACCACATCCGTTGTTGTAGCCATTACCGCAACCGCAAGAGTTGGCAGCACTTTCACATCCGCAAGAGTTGCCACAGCTATTGCCACAGCTATTGCCGTAAGCATTGCCACCGCCACAGCCGCAACAGCTGATAAGTAAAAGTATAATGTAGATAGAGCTGCAATTGTTGTTACATCCGTTCATATTAGTTACCTCCATAAGTGTTTTTAGAGTCATACTCTACTTTAATGTACGCATAATTTACTAAAAGTGTTACAGCTACTTGACAAATTTTTAATTTCATACTATTATTATAGATAATACAAAATAAATGAGGTGTAAAATGGCACAACTAACAATGGACAAATTAGTAGCATTATGCAAGAGCAGAGGGTTCGTATTCTCAGGAAGTGAGATATATGGCGGATTGGCAAATACTTGGGATTACGGCCCATTAGGTGTTGAGCTTAAAAACAATGTCAAAAAAGCTTGGTGGAAAAAGTTTATTACTGAGCAACCGCGAAATACAGGTCTTGACTGCGCTATTCTTATGAACCCTAATGTTTGGATTGCTAGTGGGCACGTGGGCGGATTTTCTGATCCACTTATGGATTGCAAGAGCTGCAAGTCAAGGCACAGAGCAGATAATTTAATTGAAGCATACATATTAAAGCATAAACTAGATATTGTCATCACTAGCTGGGATAATAAGCAGATGGAAGATTTTATTATAGAGAAAGCTATAAAATGCCCTGATTGCGGTAATGCTAATTTCACTGGAGTTAGACAGTTTAATTTAATGTTCAAGACTTTTCAAGGGGTTAATGAGGATACTGCAAATACTGTATATCTTCGCCCAGAGACAGCGCAAGGAATATTTGTAAACTTCAAAAATGTTCAGAGGACTACTCGTATGAAGATGCCATTTGGCGTAGGTCAGATTGGTAAAAGCTTCCGTAACGAGATTACTCCGGGCAACTTTACTTTCAGAACACGTGAGTTTGAGCAAATGGAGCTTGAGTTTTTCTGCAAGCCAGGCACTGACTTAGAATGGTTCTACTATTGGAAAGATATTTGCGAGAACTGGTTGCTTGACTTAGGTATTCAAAGAGATAGACTGAAACTTCGTGATCATGAAGCTGATGAATTATCTTTCTATGCTAAAGCGACTACTGACTTTGAGTATTTATTCCCGTTCGGTTGGGGAGAGCTTTGGGGCATCGCTGACAGGACTGACTATGATCTTAAAGCACATCAGACAGCAAGCGGCGTAAATATGGAATATATTGACCCTGTAACTAATGAAAAGTACATACCTTATGTTATCGAGCCTTCTCTAGGTGCTGATAGAATGGTTTTAGCTTTCCTATGTAACGCATATGAGGAGCAGGAGCTTGAGGGCGGAGATACAAGAACAGTCTTGCATTTGCATCATGCGCTAGCGCCATATAAAGTAGCAATACTTCCACTTCAGAAAAAGCTTACTGAGCAAGCTGAGGAGATTTATCGTAACTTGAGCAAAAAGTTTACTTGTACTTTTGATGAAACTGCTAGTATTGGCAAAAGATACCGCCGTCAAGATGAGATTGGTACGCCGTATTGCGTAACTATCGACTTTGAGAGTGCGGAGGATAATTCTGTAACTGTCCGAGATCGTGACTCAATGGCACAAATCAGAATCACTATTGATGAGCTTGAAGCTTACCTTACTAAAAACTTAGAGTATTAATTAAATAATTAAGCAAGTGCAGTTTTGTACTTGCTTATTTTTTTGCATTGTTGCAGAAGATAACATTATAATTGCGTAATTATATGATTACATAAAAAACCAAATCGTCATAATTAATGATTAACATACACAAGCTGATCAACATAAGTAAACACACTAGTATCCAGCTGCAATTTGTTATTTATATGCACCTTAAACATACTTGATAGTATCGCATATATATAGATATATATTATATAACGCGTGCATGCGATAAAAAAAAGGAATAAACAATCAAATTTTAATTGTAATATTGACAATATTTTGCTATAATGTATATGTGAAGTAGTACCTTTAGGACTGCATTTGCGTAATTACTGAAGAAAAATTGACAAATTAAGAGATGGGTATCTCACAAAGAGAACTCAAGCGAGGTGCAATATGAAAAATAGATCAAGGCGAATAGCCGTAAATGCAGTGTTTTTAGCACTACTAATAATATTTACCCTACTGATGAATATCCCTATATTTTTGATTGCGACTGCAGTGCTTCCACTTATTGTGCTAGCAGCATCCTGCCAAATAGAAGGATGGTTTACAAGCATAGTAATGGCGATATCTTTTGGATTATTGAGCTTTTTTAGTGCGTTCATCAGTCCTTCACCACTAGCACCAATATTTCAAAACCCATTAATATCAGTTTTGCCGAGAGTGTTTATAGGTGTTTTCGGGCTTGCAGTATTTAAGCTTTGTATATTTATATCTAGCAAGATAGAAAGTCGAGGAGTCCGCATTAATAAACGGATTGCGACTTTAATATCAAGCGGACTTGGTGCAGCATTGATGGTTATCTTTAATACGGCGCTAGTACTTGTTATGATTTGGGTTTTGTATGGCGGCGAGTCAGTAGCGGGCACTGCTATCACGATAGAATTTATCACAGGTCTTATATCAGTAAATTTTGCTATCGAAATTATAGGTGCGGGATTAATCACTCCGCCTATAGTGCTAGCAGTGAATAAGTTTTTAGCAGCTACAAAAAAATCTCCACTAACAGATGATGACATTGCGGAGCATGAGAGAGTTTCCGCTGAACGAAAACTGGGGGATAATCATAGTGAAGATAATAATAGTAACTTAATATGATATACATATATAAACAGGTAATATAGTAAATGAAAAGTAGTATTTAGACTAATTAAGTTAGCGCGTGCATAAAATATAAATGGCGCTACTAGCGGAGGTGCAAGTATGTTATTAGTTATTGATGTAGGAAATACAAACATAAAATTAGGTATGTTTGAGGGGGAGGAATTAGTTCAGTCATGGCGACTAAGCGTTAAAGTCATGAGAACTGCCGACGAACTTGGCATAACAATGCAAAACTTATTTACAGCTAAAGGATTAACATTTGATGTTATAACTGGCATTATTATAAGCTCAGTTTGTCCATCAATTAATTATACCCTTGAGCACGCTTGCATATATTACACGGGTATTAAGCCGATAATGGTAGGTGTTGGAGTTAAGACTGGGCTAAATATTAAATATGCAAACCCACATGAAGTAGGTGCTGACCGTATCGTAAATAGCGTTGCCGGTTACAAGCTTTATGGCGGACCATGCATCATTGTAGACTTTGGCACAGCAACGACATTTAATGTGATATCAGAAAAAGGCGAGTTTTTAGGCGGCGCGATTGCTCCGGGTATCAATACTAGTCTAGAGGGGCTAGTTAGCAACACTTCTAAACTGATGAGGGTAGAGCTTGCAACACCTGACTCAGTAATAGGAAAGTCTACAATTAGCAATATACAATCGGGTACTATTTACGGCTTTACGGGGCTAGTAAAATATATGGTAGCTAAAATGAAGCAAGAAGCAGGGCTTGAGAATGCGATAGTAATTGCTACAGGCGGACTAGGCGAACTTATAACAAATGTCGACTCTGATGTTGTTGATATAGTTGATAGATTTTTAACGCTAAAAGGTTTGCAAATGATTTATGCAATAAACAATGCAGATAGCAAATAAAAGCATTTGCAAATTGCAAAAATGCAGCAAGTTTTAATATAATAAAAACTAATTATATTAACTAGTAAAATTGCATAAAAATTTATCTAATAATTTTGCTTGAAAACTTAATAAGTATATTAATTTTATATGGATATAATTGATTATATAATAGATAAATTATCAAATTAAAATAAACAAATTTATTTGCAAATATAATAAAATTAAATTAGCAAATTTTAATTGAGTTGGCTGCAAAATATAATAATGTAACAGACAAAATTATTTATAAAAACCAAAATAAACAAATATAAAAACTATTTAAAAAAAATACATTTTTTTTGCAATTGGCATAGCGGCGGCTTTGCTTTATTGCAGCACAATAATATATATAACACGCATGGAGGAAGTATGAAAAGTATAGGAGTTGCGATATTAGGATTTGGTACAGTTGGAAGCGGTACATACAATATTTTGACAGAGCGTAGAGAGCAAATTAAATTAGAGTATGGCATTGATATTACTGTCAGTGCAATTCTTGTTAGAAATGCGCATAAGGCTATTGCAAATGGCGCACCGCAGGAGCTTTTGACTGATAGCATGTCGGATATACTTGCTAATCCTGCAATAAATATAGTTGCGGAATGTGTGGGCGGTATTGAGCCGGCGAAAACTTATCTTATAGATTCATTAAAGTGCGGTAAAACAATTGTAACTGCAAACAAGGAATTATTTGCAAAGCACTGGGGAGAGTTAGAGATGCACGCAGCAAAAACGAAAGCTGGGTTGTATTTTGAGGCTACTTGCGGTGGTGGTATTCCTGTTATACGTGTACTTACACAGGCAATGCAAGCAAACACATTACTTCAAATAAAAGGAATAATAAACGGCACAACTAACTACATTTTATCAAGAATGTCAGATGAGGGAGCAAGTTATGATGATGTGCTTCGTGATGCGCAAGCGTTAGGATTTGCAGAGAGTGACCCTACTGCTGATGTTGAAGGGTATGATGCTAGCTATAAACTATCAATATTAAGTTCACTTGCATTTAATAAATTTTTGCCAGTAGAGAACATTTATCGTGAGGGAATTAGTAGCATTCAAGCGGAAGATATCAATATAGGAAAGAAACTTGGGTATACAATAAAGTTACTTGCAATTGCAAAACTTATTGACGGTAAAGTTGAGGCAAGAGTTCATCCAGTATTTTTGAAAAATTGTCATCCACTTGCAAGTGTTTCAGGCTCTTTTAATGCTGTTTTCCTTGTTGGCGATAATGTTGGCGATATTATGCTTTATGGTCGTGGTGCAGGTTCACTTCCGACTGGTAGTGCGATTGTTAGTGATATAGTATTTGCAGCAAGACAGATCGAGCATGCAAGATATTCAGAGATTTCTGATGTTATTAAAAAGTCGGATATTATAACAGACTTTACAAGTGATTATTACATTCGTATGACAGTGCTTGATGTGCAAGGAGTGCTTAGTCAAATTACTAGTATTTTTGCAGGAAATAATGTCAGCATTACAAGTATGCGACAGGATGCCGGCAATGGCGTTGTTAGTATTGTTATGGTCACTCATAGGTCAAATGAAAACAATATAAAAAAGGCGATTGCAGAGCTTAAATCTTTAAGTGAAGTTCAAGCAGTTAACGCATTAATAAGAGTAGAAAAGTAATCAATAAAGATTTGTAATTTTATATGCACAATGATTATTATATCATTGTGCATATTGTAATTTTGCAGCAATTTTTTCCTGCTGAATAAGTCTACATAAAATTAAAAAAAACAGCAATGTGTAATTGCAAATTATGTAAAATATTTTATAAATTAATTAAAAGAAAATACAATCAAAAAATCTAGTGAGAATCATACAAAATTATACATTATGCAGATTAATTAAAAGAGTTTGTTTAATGGTAAAAGCAAATTTTTTTGCATTTTAATTTTTTGCATAAAGTGTTGCAATGCATTGCTATTATATGCAAGCTGCGGTGTATTTTTAAAATGCAAGCAATTTAATTATGGATTATTTGGATTAATTAAAATCTAGAGTTAATATGTATGTTATATATAATAGCTTTAAGGTTAATAATTATCAAGGTGCTGCTATTGACTAATTTATTTTCAAAGTCGGTAGTGACATAATATCTTCGCTTATGATTAGTGTATGTTCAAATTATTATGGTGAGTATTAATCTTTGCAAAAATGCTGTTTAATTAAATTTTTGGACTATTTACTGCGCCATACATAATCTTACTCATTACCAATGCTTATAACAGCACGAATGATTAGTTAAGACAAACTATACAAAATCATTTTGCACATGCTATAAATATGTGCTATAATATATAAAATAAAGTACTAAGGAGTGTTATATGGATATCAGACAAACAGTGGTCATAGTCGACCTTTCAGGCAAATGTAACCAGCTTATCGCAAGATGCGTTCGTAACTTAAATGTTTATTGCAAGCTTGTGGGCGACAATGCGAAAATCGAGGACATCAAAAAGGATCAACCAATCGGTATTATACTAACTGGCGAGTCTGACGGTGCTAGACCTATCGAGGCAGCAGTAAAGACTCTTGGCGTTCCAGTATTCGATGAGCGTACTGAAGCTGACATTGAGGGAAAAGCTGGAATGGCTAACCTTCGTGAGTTTTTATACAACACTTGCGCCGCTAAAGGCGATTGGACAATGAAAGCTTTCTCTGAGCATATGATTAGTGAGCTTCGCGAAAAGATAGGTAACAAGAAAGTTCTTTGCGCGCTTAGTGGTGGTGTTGATAGTGCTGTTTGTGCGGCACTTATTCATAAAGCTGCTCCGCAGTCACTTACTTGTGTTTATGTTAATCATGGATTAATGAGAAAGAACGAGTCTGAGGAAATCGTAAGAATTTTTGGCAAAGAGTTAGGAATGAACCTTATATATATTGATGCAGAGGATAGATTCCTAGGCAAACTAAAAGGTGTTACTGAGCCAGAGGCAAAAAGAAAAATTATCGGTGAGGAGTTTATTCGTGTGTTTGAGGACGAGGCGAAGAAAATCGGAACTGTTGACTTCCTTGTTCAAGGTACAATTTACCCTGATATCATCGAGAGCGGTATCGGTAGCAAAGGTCTTGTTAAAAGTCACCACAATGTTGGCGGACTTCCAGATGTTATCGACTTTAACGAGATTTTAGAGCCTGTTCGTGATCTTTTCAAGGACGAGGTAAGAAAAGTTGGTCGTGAGATTGGACTTCCTGAAGCACAAGTTAACCGTCAACCATTCCCAGGCCCTGGTCTTGGCGTGCGTTGTATCGGCGAACTTAGAAAAGATAGGCTTGATATTCTTCGTGATGTTGACTTTATCTTCCGTGAGGAAATCGCAAAAGCTGGTTGGGATACAAAAATTTGGCAGTACTTTGCAGTGCTTACTAATATGCAAAGTGTTGGCGTTCGTGATGAAGTTAGAACATATGAGTACACTGTCGCACTTCGTGCTATCCACAGTATAGATGCTATGTCTGCTGAGTTCGTTCATATCCCTTATGAGATATTAGCTAAAGCAAGCCGCAGAATTACAGACGAGGTTATCGGTGTAAACCGTATCGTTTATGATATTACTAATAAGCCACCTTCTACTATAGAGTGGGAGTAAGAACAGCGCTTTCGACCAATCGTAATATTGAGCTGCGGGATGCACTCTTAGCTTGTTTTGGCATGTTTGCCAAAAGCTACGCACTTGCGTTTCCCTTGCTCTTTTCCGACCAAACGTAATATTTCGCTTCGCTGCAACATTAGTCGGACTCTAAATCGGTTTACTTCAATTACAAGAGTAAGTTTGTTATGCTAGAGTTTATTAAGAGTAGGAAAGTGAGAAAGACAAGAGTAGAAAAGTGAGAAAGCATTAAAAAAAATTAATAAAAACTCGTAACACTAAACAGTGTTGCGAGTTTTTTAATTTATGTATACTATAGAGTATTCTACTGTCTATATTGATTGCGCAGAGCATATTGACCGTGACCTATCCTTGTGAATAGCTTGGTATATGTGAAGCTATGTTTTTCGGATGTAGAATTAGCTAATATAACATTTAAGTAACGAATTGAATAATTTAATTCATTTTCATAGCAGAAATCTTTTATTTTTTTAGTTGTTAGCGGTTCAATCAATTTTCCGCCATTTACAGCGTCAATTATAAATGCACCTAATCCTTCAATACTTTCATTCATTTTAAATATCCTCCTAATTAATTGTTAAGCTACAAGACTTTTGTTAATAGCTCTTGAGGGAATTATAACACTAACAACCTATAAAAGATATTAAATTAGGGTGACAAGTTTTGTTTCGTGCATCATATTTTTCATAAGCGATTTATCTTTTATGTGTAAGTTTAGAGAACTTTTGTTTTAATTACTTGTAAGTGGCTCCATAAATAGTGTACTTAACTTATAAACTATCCCTACAATGATTATTTATATTATATTTTAACAAAGTATGCTGTTTTAATTGATATTTTACGTTATTTGAGTTAAAATGTAAAAGTATAAACTTTTTCACGCGTATAATGGATATTCTACGCAAAGTAGCAAAGGGAGGCTAACATGTCTAATAGACAAGATAATATAAGAAATTTTTGTATCGTGGCACATATTGATCACGGTAAGAGTACACTAGCCGATAGGATAATGGAGTACACGGAGACTGTAAGCAAGCGTGACTCTAAGGAGCAGTTATTAGACAGCATGGATATTGAGCGTGAGAGAGGAATAACTATCAAGCTTACTCCAGTTACAATGAAATACAATTATAAGGGTCAGGAATATTATTTAAATCTTATTGATACTCCTGGGCATGTCGATTTCACATACGAAGTATCAAGGTCGCTTGCTGCTTGCGAAGGTGCAATACTTATTGTTGATGCGTCACAAGGAATTGAGGCGCAGACACTTACAAACGCGTATCTTGCAGTTGATAATGACCTAGAGATATTGCCAGTAATTAACAAGATTGATTTGCCTTCTGCTAGACCTGACGAAATAAAGTTAGAAATTGAGGATATTATTGGACTTGACACTGACGGTATTGCACTGATCAGTGCAAAGGAAGGCACAAACATTGAGCAAGTTATTCATCAAGTAATAGACTTGCTACCTCCACCGAATGGTGATGAGAGTAAGCCGCTTAAAGCACTTATTTTTGATAGTGTTTATGATAGTTATAAGGGCGCAATCTCACTAATCCGTGTGGTTGATGGCTCAATAAAAATCGGCACAAAGATCAGGATGATGCAAACTGGAAAAACTTATGATGTTACAGAAGTAGGAATATTTAATCCTAAAATGATACCAATTGATGAGCTTAGGGCTGGTGATGTTGGGTATATGTGTGCATCAATAAAGAACGTTGCTGATACAAAAGTTGGCGATACAATTACTCTTGCAGATGGAGGAGTGACGCAATCACTTCCGGGATATAAAGCGGTTTCGCCAATGGTATACTCTGGTATTTATCCAGCGGATGGCGCGCATTATGGCGACCTGAAAGACGCACTAGAAAAGTTAAAGCTGAATGATGCGTCACTAATGTATGAGAATGAAGTATCAGTTGCACTTGGTTTTGGATTCCGTTGCGGATTTTTAGGACTATTGCACATGGAAATTATTCAAGAGAGATTAGAGCGTGAGTTTGATTTAGATATCGTAACTACAGCTCCGAGTGTTTCATACAAAGTTGTAAAGACTGATGGAAATACTATCATAGTTGCAAACCCTTCTAACTTGCCTCCAGCAGGAGAGATTGAATATATGGAAGAGCCGATTGTAAAAGCTTCTCTATTTTCTCCGCCTGAGTATGTTGGTACGATAATGGATTTGTGTCAAGATAAAAGAGGCGTATTTATTGATATAACATACCTTGATACAAGACGTGTTAGGATTGATTATGAAATACCGCTGAATGAAGTTATATATGATTTCTTTGATACATTAAAGTCAAGGACAAAAGGATATGCAAGCTTTGATTATGAAATCACAGGCTACCAACGCAGCGCACTTGTAAAACTTGACTTGCTGCTAAATGCGGAAATTTGCGATGCACTAAGCCTAATTGTACACAGAGATAAGGCATATGCACGTGGTAGAATTATTGCGGAAAAACTAAAAGATGTTATCCCTCGTCAAATGTTTGAGATACCTATTCAGGCAAGCATTGGATCAAAAGTTATCGCTCGTGAGACGGTTAAGGCAATGAGGAAAGACGTTCTTGCTAAGTGTTACGGTGGTGATATTACTCGTAAAAAGAAACTTTTAGAAAAGCAAAAAGAAGGCAAGAAGCGTATGCGTCAAGTAGGTAACGTATCTGTTCCTAGTGAAGCATTTATGACTATTCTTAAATTTGACAAGTAATAAAAACACTAGAAAAAAACAATAAAAAACATGCGTAAAACGGGCAAAAAACGGGCAAAAACATGCAAAAAATGCACAAAAATGCACAAAAAACACATGAAAATTGAGCGAAATAAGCAGAAAAATCAAAATAAAACATTTGCTTATTCAATAATAGATATATAAAAGGATAATATGAAAAACTTAGGAATATATATTCATATACCATTTTGCGAGAGTAAATGTCATTACTGCGACTTCACATCAGGAGTGGGCAGCAAAGACCGAATTGCAAAATATAGTGATGCGATTATCAATGAAATAAAAGGCTTTGATAAATGCGACTATGTAGTGGATACAATATTTATCGGAGGTGGCACTCCAACATCGTTGAATGTTGGAGTGCTTTCTGATATAATAACCGCTATAAAATCAACATTTGAAATAAGCCTTAAAGAGTTTACTATTGAGGGTAATCCTAATAGCTACACTGAGGAAAAATTAGCCGAATACAAAGCACTTGGCGTTACAAGGGTTAGTGTTGGCGTGCAGTCATTTGAGGATAAAGTGCTTAAAAGCATTGGCAGAATCCACACAGGAGAAGATGCAAAATCATGCGTTAAAATGCTTGCTGCTAGCGGGCTTTGCGTAAGTGCTGACCTTATGGTCGGCTTGCCAGATCAAACGATAGATATGGCGGTTCGTGATGCAGCATGGCTAGTAGATAGCGGAATTACGCACGTGTCATGTTACTCACTTATTCTTGAGAGCGGCACCAAATTGCATGCGATGGTCAAAAATGGTCAAGTTGCTTTGCCTACGGAAGATCAAGCTGTTGATATGTATGACGGTGTTATGCAAGTGCTAGAGAGTGGCGGTTTAAATCGTTATGAGGTAAGTAACTTTGGCGCACCCTGTGAGCATAATTTAGGATATTGGCGACTTAAAGACTATGCAGGGTTTGGGGTTTCTGCACATAGCCTTATAGATGGTGTCAGATATTACAACACTGATAACATAGCTGAATATATCAAAGGCAGCGACTATATTATTGATGAAAAGCTTACAATTGATGAGCTTGCAGCAGAATATGTTATGCTGGCGCTAAGACTTGATTGTGGTATTAATACCTCAGAATATAAAGACCAATTTGGTCAGCAAGCATTTGATAATATGCAAATAATTGCAAGTGAGCAGTCGCAATACCTTGATATTAGTACGCATTTTATTAAAATAAAAAGAGAATTTAGCTATATTAGTAATAGCATAATAGAAAAATTTATCTAGATTATGACCAAAAATGCAGGTGGTAGTTAATTATAATACATGCAATTAGTCAAAATTTGGCTATGCCATAAGCTAATATTTGGGTGCTGCCAAAAAGCGGATAAGCATATATAATGTTTAATTGTTATATTATATATATACTTATTGCATGATAATTGTCAAAATTAAATAAAATAAAAAAAAGCAATCATAAACTCTTGACAAACTTTCAAATATGAGTATAATATAAATATTAGCAGTCGATACTATAGATTGCTAGCAGTCAGGTATATATGTGTGTGTTTAGCCATATACTATATATAGTTTGTAAGGAGGATAGATTGAAAATAAGCGATAGAAAGAAAAAAATATTGCGTGCATTGATTGATGATTACATTGTGCACTGCGAGCCTATCAGCAGCAATCAAATCCAAGCACTGTGTATGCCAGACGTTAGTTCAGCAACGATCAGAAGTGAGCTAGGTGCTCTTGAGGATATGGGATATTTAGTTCAACCGCACAAGTCGGCAGGCAGAATGCCATCGACAAAAGCGTACAGATACTATGTAGACAATCTAATGGAGGAGACTGAGGCGAACGAGCAAGTGAGAGAGGTGTCTAATTACTTTGAGGACAAGTTTAGCAAAGTTGAGGAGATTATCAGAAACACTGTAAAGGTCATCAGTGATACTACAAATTACACATCACTTGTGGTGTTAGGCGGTAGCGAAAACATTATCATAAGAGATATTAAGCTAGTTGACCTAGGCGATAATAACGCATTAGTCGTCGTAATTACAAGCAAGGGCGTACTTAAGGATAAAGTAATCGATATCCCTAAAAACCTTGACAGTAAGTTTTTTGTATCTGCAAATAACATGATTGTAGATATGTTTGCACAAAAGTCTTTAAAGGAAATTATTGCAGCACCTAATCAAGCTGATGATATGCTAGATGAGTACAGACAAGTTTTTAAGGAAATCGTGCTTATGCTTAGCGACTATAAAGAAGCTAGGGATGGGCAAGTGTATCTTGAAGGCGCGGACAAAATATTTTCTCATAAAGAGTTTGAGAGTGTTGATAATGTTAAAAACTTTTTATCAGTTATCAATACTAAAGCGAAAATTCATCAACTAATTTCCGACAATAACAATGTCGAGGTAAATATTAGAATCGGCAGTGACGAGAGCGTAGGCGATAACATGGCGGTAGTTTCTGTTAGATGCGTAATTGGCGGCGAGGAAGTAGGTCACGCAATGGTAATTGGCCCAGAGAGAATGGATTATAAAAAGGTCGTGAGTGTTTTGGGTGGAGTTACAAAAGCTATTGAAGTCATGAAAAAGGAGTAGCAAATGAAAGAAAACGATATAAAAGAAGATGAAATCAACAAAAAAGCAGCAAATGGTTGCGGCTGTGGCTGTAACAGTGATAATTCAAATAAAAGCTCTTGTGGCTGTGAAAGCGATAATTCAAATGAAAGCTCTTGCGGTTGCGAAAGCGATCATTCAAACGAAAGCTCTTGCGGCTGCGAAGGTAATAGTTCTTGCGATAGTGCATGTGACTGCGAAGATGTGGCTTCTGAAAAAGCAAACGAAGATAACATATTTAAGTCAAAGTCAAAAGGCAAAAAGTCTAAAGTCCAGACTGAACTGGATGATTTGAAGGTTGAGTATGAAAAAATGCAAAACTTTGCACTTAGAACAAAGGCTGACCTTGAGAATATAAGAAAAAGAAATGAGAACATTGCAAGGGATATGTATTTGGACGGCAAGACTGAAACGTTAGTCGGAATGCTGCCAGTGCTAGATAGCATAAACAGAGCATTAACAATTGAGATGCCAGAGAGCATATTAGATGGTATTTCTAAAATTAAGAAACAGTTTGATATGTTATTTGAAAAAATGGGTGTGACGGAAATCGCCGCACTAGATGAGGACTTTAATCCTAATTTCCATACTGCACTTATGCAGGTGGATGATGAGGAAAAGAGTGGCAAGTGTACTCAAGTATTTGAAAATGGGTACATGTTTAAGGATAAGATACTAAGACATGCAAGTGTAGTAGTAGCTAAATAAATATATAAAATATTTTAATTTAAGGAGAGTATATATATGTCAAAAATTATAGGAATCGATTTAGGAACAACAAACTCATGCGTATCTGTAATGGAGGGTGGTGAGGCAATAGTAATCACAAATGCAGAAGGTAACAGAACTACTCCATCAGTAGTAGCATTTGCAAAAGACGGAGAAAGACTTGTCGGCGGTACTGCTAAGCGTCAAGCTGTAGCAAACCCTGAGAGAACAATCGCGTCAATCAAAAGACACATGGGAACATCTCATACTGTTAATATTGATGGTAAGAAATTCACTCCACAAGAAATATCTAGTATGATATTAGGTAAGCTAAAGCAAGATGCTGAAGCATATCTTGGTGAAACTGTATCAAAGGCTGTAATTACAGTACCTGCATACTTCACTGATGCTCAAAGACAAGCAACTAAAGACGCGGGTAAAATCGCAGGTCTTGAAGTGCTTCGTATAATCAACGAGCCTACTGCTGCTGCACTTGCATATGGTGCTGATAAAGGCACTACTGTTGCAAGCAAAATATTAATTTATGACCTTGGCGGCGGAACTTTTGATGTGTCAATCTTAGAGCTTGATAATGGTATGTTCCAAGTACTTGCTACTTGCGGAGATAACAAACTAGGCGGAGATGACTTTGATAGCAAAATCGCGACATTCATTTTAGAAGAGTTCAAAAAATCAGACGGTATCGACTTATCTAAAGATAAACTAGCAATGCAGAGAATTATCGAGGCTGCTGAAAAGGCAAAAATCGAGCTATCTGGAATTAACAAAACAAACATTAACCTACCATTCATCTCAATGGATGCTAGCGGCGCAAAGTCTATTGATATAGACCTAACTCGTGCTAAGTTTGACCAGTTAACAAGTGCTCTTGTTGAGAGGACATTGAAACCACTTAATCAAGCAATTAAAGATGCAGGATTATCAGCTAGTGACCTTGATAAAGTTATCCTAGTTGGTGGATCAACTCGTATCCCTTCAGTTGCGGATGCGGTAAAAAAGACTACAGGAAAAGAGCCTTATAAAGGCATTAATCCAGATGAGTGCGTTGCAATCGGCGCTGCTATTCAAGGCGGTGTTTTAACGGGTGATGTTAAGGACATGGTTCTTGTAGATGTTACTCCACTTTCTTTAGGAATAGAGACAGCGGGCGGCGTATTCACTAAGCTTATTGATAGAAATACTTCTATCCCTACAAGCAAATCACAGGTATTCTCAACATATGCTGACAGCCAGCCTGCAGTAGATGTTCACGTTCTTCAAGGTGAGAGAAGTATGTCGGCTGATAATAAAACTCTTGGTAGATTTGTTTTAGACGGAATCCCTCCAGCACCACGTGGTGTACCTCAAATAGAGATAACTTTTGACATTGATGCTAACGGTATCGTAAATGTTAAGGCTATTGATAAAGGAACAAACAAGACTCAAAGCGTTACAATCACTGCATCATCTAACCTTAGCGAGAATGATATTGACGAGGCTGTTAAGAATGCTGAGAAATATGCTGATGAAGATAAAGCACGTCGTGAGAGCGTTGAGGCGAAAAACCAAGCTGAGCAATTGATTTTTGAGACTGAAAAGTTTATGAGAGAAAATGCTGAGAAGTTAAGTGACGAAGAGAAAGAATCTATTGAAAAAAGCATAGCTTCATCTAAAGAAACTCTAGAAAATGAGACTGAGGCGGAGGCAATCCGTAGCAGTATCGAAGCAATGAGTATGGTTACTGGACCTATCTTTACTAGAATTTATCAAGAAAATGCTGCTGCAGGCGAGAATACAGAAGGTGCTCCAGAAGGTGCTCCTGCTGATGATATCATTGATGCAGAGCCAGATAGCGAGTAATCAGCTGCAAGGTATAGACTGATAAAATTAATGATAACTGATTTAGTTTTCGCCGATAACCTCGGCGAAAGCTATCTCATTTATTTCATGAATAAGATGAGGATTAAATATTAATATGGCAAAAAAGAATTACTATGAGCAACTTGGCGTAGACAAGGGTGCGAATGAACAAGATATAAAAGCAGCTTATCGCAAGTCAGTAATGAAGTATCATCCTGATAGATTTGCTACAAAACCGGAGCCAGAGCGTAAGAAGGCGGAGGATACCTTTAAGGATATCAACCACGCATATGACGTTTTGTCAAACGCTGAAAAAAAAGAAAACTACGATAACTACGGCACTGAAGAAGGCCCTAAATATAATGGCGGTGCGGGTGGTTTTGATGGTGGATTTGGCGGCTTTGGCGGCTTTGAAGATATTTTTAGTCAGTTTTTTGGTGGTGGAGGCAGCGGCCGTCAAGGCGGAGGTCGATCTACTAGGACTATGCCTGTAAATGGTGATGATATCACTATGAGGCTTGACATTACTTTTGAGGAGGCAATTCACGGATGCGAAAAGACTGTAAAAGTTTATCGTACTGAGAAATGTGCTGACTGTAAAGGTCTTGGTGCTAAAGATCCTTCTAAAATTGTTGACTGTAACGTGTGTCACGGCTCGGGTGTTGTGACAGCTGTGCAAAATACTATTTTTGGCAGACAAACTGTTAGGACTAAGTGTAACAATTGTGGCGGTAAGGGTAAGGTTATTACTGAAAAATGCGGTACTTGTAGAGGTACTGGTATTATCAAGAAAGAGCGTACTATTCCAGTAGCAATACCGGCAGGTACTGATAATAATCAAACAATCACTTACTATAATGAAGGTGAGGCAGGGTCTAATGGCGGTGCAAATGGCAGGCTGATTATTATTATCGTTGTCAAAGAGCATGATCTGTTTGAGCGTGATGGCAATGACCTTTATATAAATATACCTATCACTATATCGGATGCTGTTATTGGTGGAAAAATTTCTGTACCAACTACTGGTAAAAATATTTCACTTACTATTCCAGCAGGCACGCAGAGTGATACTAAATTTAGAGTTAAGGGTTACGGCGTCAAGTATTTGAAGAAGGATATGAAGGGGGATTTGTATGTCACTGTAGAAGTTGAGATTCCACAAAAGCTTAACAGCAAACAAGTTAAACTTTTGCAAGAATTTGAGGCATCAATAGTTGCAAAGCAATATGATTCTAAAAAAACATTCCTTTCTAAATGGATAAATAAATAACATATTTAATATGATAAAATATTAGCACCAGATTGCATTATGCTATCGGTGCTTTTGTTTTGCTTATTTGTTTTTAGATGGTTATGGCTAAATTAATGCATAGAGGCTAAATTGGGTTAGGTGATTATAGCTAAAGTGATGTTATTGGCATAGTTGTTTTACTGTCGAAAAATGTAATCTATAAGTATAATTTACTGCTAAACCTGCAAAAATTTATTATAACTCTTGACAATTTATGCAAAGTATGATAAAATAACTATACTGTGCTAAGTGGGGAGCTAGCGGTGCCCTATAACCTGCAATCCGCTACAGCAGGACCGAATACTACCGTAGGCATAATGTATGGAAGGCAGTCTAAGATAAGGAGCGTTGATCACAAGGTCTTGTGCAACGTCTCACTGTGAACCATGTCAGAGCTTGATCGCAGCAGCATTAAGCAGACCGAGATGTGTGCCACGAGGGTGCTTTGTAGTAGCCACCTGTTTGAGCAACGCTTCGGTATGTTATGTCAAGGGAAGTTGCACAGTCTTAGAATATTCAGCGAGTCTTTAACGGCTCGCTTTTTTCATGCGTAAATTGTGCTTTTTTGATAAATAAACAAGCATAAACTGCATAAAATACAATGTTTAATTGTAGGCTAAGCTAAAAAATTCACGCTATGTTTATGATAATATCATTATAAATTACTTAAATTTAATTAAATGCAGTAATCTGTTAAAAGTCGGTATATGTAAAGGCAAAAGCTTATATATTAGTTATAACATATTATGATTTCAAAATGTGATATACGGTATAATTGTTATACATTTATACAAATTAGTCCACAAATTGTGCATAACTATGTTGACAACTGGTGGAAAAGTGATATTTCACGCTTTTTCGCATGATTTAAAAACAAAAAGGCGGTGTGGCAATGTTGATAACTAAAAAACATATTTATACATTTCTTGTGATTTTATGCATTATATTAATTAATGTTTTTAGCGTTGTCCTCGTATTAACGGCGGACTTTGGCGATAAAAAGGTAATAGTCATAGATGCAGGTCATGGCGGTATTGATGGCGGAGTCAGTGTTGGCAAGATTGTTGAGGCTGATGTTGCACTTGGGCTAGCATATGAACTCCGTGATGCGCTTGTTAAATTAGATTACAAAGTTGTGCTAACAAGAGATAGTAAGCTTGCTCTTGCTGACGGTAAAAGTGCTGATATGCAAGCTAGGAAAAATGTAATTGATAGCGCAAATGCTGATATGATGATTAGTTTGCATGTAAATAAATACGCTCAAGAGTCTGTGCGTGGAGTAAGGGTGTTTTATGATGATACGAATAAGCATAAGGAAAGCGCCTCAAGAATGCAAACATTGATAAACTCAAGAATTAACAAAACTTATGTAGGTAGAGCAGACTTCAAGGCTAGTGGGGGAGATTTTTTTGTAACTAAATGCAGTGATGTTACATCAATGATTATTGAATGCGGATTTATATCAAGTCCAAAAGATAGAGCACTGCTGCTAAGTGCACCATATAGATTTGAGCTTTGCGGTGTTATTGCTGATGGTGTTGTTTCTATGGTTAATGTTGGTGCTTAGGGTTAGTAACTAGAAAAATGACTACATAGCTTGGTTTAGTAGCTAAAATTAAATAATGAATACATAGCTTGGTATTTAGTAGCCTACATAAAAGATAACTATATAGCGTACGCTATATTTAGGTAACATTATAAGTGGTGAATTATATATTATATAGTATTAAATACAGGATATATATATATATATATATATAATGAGTGCAATGATATTTTTGCGGATGATATATAATAAAAAAGGGCATAAAAAAATCCACACTAATTAAAGGGTGGATTTTTGTTTTATTAATTGATTAAGCTAAAGCTTATTTGTCACGACCTTTAACTACTCCAGTCTTAACATCATCACGTGCACGCACTTTGTGATCAAGTATCTTTTTACGGATACGAATGCTTAGTGGTGTAACCTCTAGTAGCTCATTGTTCTCAAGGAACTCGATAGACTCCTCTAGTGAGAATACGCGAGGACGTTGAAGTTTAAGAGCATCATCATTACCTGATGAACGAGTGTTTGTAAGTTGCTTTTCACGACATACGTTAACAACTAGATCCTCATTCTTAGGTGAGTAGCCGATAACCATTCCCGCATATACTGCTTCGCCAGGTCCTACAAATAGAACTCCACGCTCTTGAGCGGCACTTAATCCGTATCCAGTAGATTTACCAGTTTCAAATGAAACTAGTGAACCATTGCTACGTCTTGGAATGTCGCCTCTGAAAGGCTCATAGTCATGGAATAATGTATTGATAATTCCTTCACCCTTAGTGTCAGTCATAAAGTCACTTCTGTAACCGATAAGACCACGTGTTGGGATTGTGAATTCAAGTCTCATACGAGATCCTGCTGGTGACATATTAACAAGCTCTGCACGTCTTGTGCCTAACTTCTCCATTACTGCACCTACAAAATCTGCTGGTACATCGATAATTGCTTTCTCGATAGGCTCAAAATGCTTGCCACCGATTGTCTTGCTCATAACTCTTGGTGTTCCTACTTGGAACTCGAAGCCTTCACGACGCATGTTCTCGATTAGAATAGATAAATGTATTTCTCCACGTCCTGATACCATGAATGTGTCTTTAGACTCGCCATCACGTACTCTTAGTGAAACATCTTTAAGAAGCTCTTTGTACAATCGCTCACGAATGTTACGGCTTGTTACAAACTTTCCTTCCTTACCTGCTAGTGGGCTGTTGTTTACTAGAAACTCCATCTCAAGAGTAGGCTCAGATACGTTTACGAATGGTAGTGACTCAACATTAGATGGATCGCATATTGTGTTACCAATATTGATTCCTTCGATACCAGATACACATACTATATCGCCAATTGTAGCAGTTTCTACCGCTTCACGAGTTAAATTCTCGATGCCGTATAGGTTGCTTATCTTTGAATTGTATTTTACAAATGCTGGGTTGTTATCTGTGACAGTTACGCCCATATTTACTTTACATGTTCCTCTTGCAATTCTGCCGATACCAATACGACCTACATAGTCGTTATAATCGATAGAAGATATTAGTAACTGCATTGGAGCAGTTTCGTCACCTTCTGGTGCAGGAATGTAATCAAGGATTGTGTCAAATAGTGGGATAAGGTTGTCGTTAGGAATGTTAGGGTCCATTGTAGCTGTTCCCGCTCTACCAGAGCAGTATACTACAGGGAAATCTAACGCTTCATCTCCAGCACCAAGATCAAGAAGTAAGTCTAAAACTTCCTCCTCAACTTCGCCAAGCCTAGAATCATGTCTATCAATCTTGTTTACACAGATGATAACCTTTAGGTCTAGCTCAAGAGCCTTTGATAGTACGAAACGTGTTTGAGGCATTGTGCCTTCATATGCGTCTACTAAAAGTACAACACCATCTATCATTTTAAGAACACGCTCTACCTCTCCGCCGAAATCGGCATGTCCAGGTGTGTCAATGATATTGATTTTTGTATCATTATACCTAACTGATGTGTTCTTTGCAAGTATTGTGATACCACGCTCTTTTTCAAGATCGTTATTATCCATGACTCTCTCGTCAACAACTTGGTTAGCTCTGAATGCTCCGCATTGCATTAGCATTGCGTCAACTAGCGTAGTCTTGCCATGATCAACGTGGGCAATGATAGCTATATTTCTTAGATCGTTTCTTACCATAAATCTCCTTAGTGTGTGAAAAAATTATTACTCTATTATTATATACTAATTTGTTGTAATATCATATCGATTTGACATGCTTTTTCAACTATTTTTTGAGTTATATGCTTTTTTTTACACAAAAAGCTAAATGATATGCTATAATATTAATAATTAATAGCATATAGGAGGGGAAAATGTTTGATTTGGCAATAATTGGCGGTGGCTTTAGTGGTATGATTGCAACTATTCAGGCGGCAAAACTTGGCTTGAGCGTGGTTATCATTGAAAGCGGCGACAGGTTAGGTAAGAAACTTCTTGCTACCGGCAACGGTAGATGCAACCTTACTAATATGGTTATGAGTACTGATTTTTATAACACTGATAAAATAGCTAACATATTAAAAAACTATCCGCCGGAGAAAATGCGTGCGGATCTGCTCGAAATTGGGCTTGTTACTAAAGTTAGGTCGGATAGAGTTTATCCTTTTTCTGATCAATCATGCAATGTGCTTGATTTGCTTATAGATAATCTTGAAGACTGCGGCGCTAGTGTAAGACTTGGTGCAACAGTAAATAAAATTACAAAAGCTGCTGACGAAAAGTCTTTTACTTTAGCGACAAGTGACGGAAATATTAGTGCTGTTAAGGTTTGCCTTGCAAGCGGAAGTACCGCTAGTTTTGGTAGAAACTCTATGTCGTTGCTCTCTGATATCAATCACCAATGTACCGATCTGAAGTGCGGATTATCTGCATTTGAGGCTGTGCATATTGCTGATATTAAAGGTCTAGCAGGTGCAAGGCAAGAGGGATTAGTTTCACTTATTGTAGATGATAAAGTAGTGTGTCAAGAGTTTGGTGAGATTCAGTTTAGACGTGACTCTCTATCTGGAATAGTAATGTTTAATATGCAGTCAAGGCTGCAGTGGTTAGGGCATTATAGAGGGACTGTCAGTATTGATTTTATGCCTGATTTTACGGCTGAGCAAGTAAGTAAATTTACTGATAATTGTACTACATTTGACTTTGGAATGCTTCATCGAAATTTGATGGGGAACATTGCAGGTAAGGGAGTTAAGAGTATTAAAGCCTTTACTGTCGATGTTAGAGTATGTGATGATCTAGAGCGTGCACAAGTTGCAACGGGCGGACTTGATTTGGATATGTTTGATTTAAGCACAATGCAATCAAAACTTTGCGATAACATTTTTGCTATAGGTGAGGTGCTTGATGTTGATGGTTTATGCGGTGGTTATAATTTGCACTGGGCGTACGCTTCCGCAAGTACTTTTACTAGCGGACTTAAGGAGAAATTATGAAACAAAAACTAAGTAATATTATGCTTCCAATAGGTTATAATGATGATTTAATTAAAAGAGAAGTTGAAAAAAAAATAGGCAAATGTGAGATAATTAAATTAGATAAATTATCGCTTGATTGCAGAAAAAAACATGACATACATTATGTGGCAAGTATTATAGTTGATACTAGATTAAATAACTCAAAATTAACTATTTTTAAGCAGATAAAAAGCCATATTAAAGAGTTAGTTTTAACTGGTGTAAAAAGTGAGAGTAGACCGATAATTATTGGTAGCGGCCCTTGCGGAATGTTTGCTGCATTATTGCTTGCAGAACAAGGCTTAAAACCGATTATTTTAGAGCGTGGAGAGCAGGTAGAAAATAGAAAAAAAACTGTAGATAATTTTGCTGATGGCGGAGATTTTTGCGAGCAAAGTAATGTGCAGTTTGGTGAGGGCGGAGCGGGCACTTTTTCTGATGGAAAACTTAATACTGGTACAAGTAACGAATATATAAATATAGTGCTATCTGAATTTGTGACGCATGGTGCAAATGCTAACATTTTATATGATGCTAAACCGCACATAGGTACGGATGTTTTAGTCAGTGTTGTATCAAGTATAAGACGCAAGATTATAGCTTTGGGTGGAGAGTACAGATTTTCATCAAAAGTAGATGGAATAGTAATAAAAGATGGTAAAATTACCGGTGTTACCATTGATAAACAAGTCATTGAAGCGGAAAATGTAATTCTTGCTTGCGGTCACTCTGCAAGAGATACTGTTACAATGCTTTATGATATGGGCGTGCAAATGGAGGCGAAATCGTTTGCTGTTGGAATGCGTGTAGAGCATGAGCAAAGTATGCTAGATATAGCGCAGTATGGCAAAGTAAACGATATGCTACCTGCTAGTGATTATAAGCTTTCTCATAGATTAGATAATGGTAAAGGTTGCTTTACTTTTTGCATGTGTCCGGGAGGATATATTGTACCATCGCAAAGCGAAGAATTTACTGTTGTAACTAACGGAATGAGTGTACAAAAAAGAGATGGAAAATTTGGTAATTCTGGTGTATTAGTTGGCGTTGATCCGAGCGACTATGGTGGCGGAGTTTTGGGCGGTTTTGAGTTTCAGAAAAATATAGAAAAATTAGCGTATAATGCGGGCGGAAATTATGCCGCTCCTGCAGTGCTTGTTGAGGATTTTATTGAGGGAAAAACTAGTGGAGATTTATCAAATTATGAAAACACTTTTAGCAGAGGTTTATGCACAGGAAGTGTAAGAAAAATATTGCCTAAATTTGTCACTGATGGAATCGCAGAAGGGCTAGTTGCTTTTGGTAGAAAAGTCAAAGGTTTTGATACTAGTGGAGTGCTTATTGGAGTTGAGAGCAGATCGTCATCTCCTGTTAGGATTTTAAGAGATGAGTTGGGTATGTCTAATATTTTAGGTTTGTATCCAGCGGGTGAGGGTGCAGGGTTTGCTGGCGGCATAACATCTAGTGCTGTTGATGGAATTAAAACTGCAATAAAGCTTATTGAGAAGTTGCAAGGTTAGTAGCTTTTAAGTAGATAGATAATTTTTTAGTTTTGCATATAGTAGTTGCAATTATAGTTTAATCAGACATGTAGTGTCAATATAAATATATAATCATTTCAGTATTGCTTAGCAGTGCTTGAATGAATGATAATTTGAAGTGTTAGTAATATGGGGGAATTTAAGGGGTAATAATGATGAGTAATGAAATAGAGGTTCATGATGATATATTGGAAGCGCGTATTAAAAAGCTTCCTAAGTATACGGTGAAAGAGGAAAAATTAAATGTAATAACGCATTTTATTGGTGCTGTAATGAGTATTGTAGGGTTTATGGTGATGCTTGGTTTTGCGATACGCAACACTGTTTTAGAATCTTCAAACTTTATTGATATTATAAGCGCTCTGTTGTTTGGCGGGTCACTTATATTATTATATACAATGAGTACTATATACCACAACGAGAAAAATTTAGTTAAGAGAGTATACAGACAGAAATTTGATCATTTATCTATAAATATTCTGATTGCAGGTAGTTGCTCCGCATTTATGATATCTGGCGTGAATGACGTGTGGGGTTACTCGCTAGTTTCAGGTATTTGGGGGCTTAGTGTCCTTAGTATGGTTCTTAACTCTATAAATGTTAAAAAGTTTAGGGCAGTTACAATGCTAATTTATGTTATTACAGGCTGGGCACCGATTTTACTTGCTGGTTCAATAATTGCAGCATGCGGTATAGGATGCTTTGCATTGCTACTTACAGGCGGTCTATGTTACACTTTTGGCTTGATATTTTATGGCATGAAAAAGGAATATTATCATTTTATATGGCATATTTTTGTATTGTTAGGTAGTTTGATGCATATTATAGGTGTAATACTGTATGTATTTAACTAATCATAGCATTCCGTTCAATTAATAATTAGTTGCCGTACGTGATTATACTTTCATATTATTAGCTATATTGTTTTAATTTGGCGATAACTTGCAAATATGCATTATAAATTGTATAATTATTATTATTTTCTATTTTATCATGGACAATTACGAAAATATGTGATATAATGTATAAAATAAATATAAAAGGAGATATTATTATGGCATACGTTATAAATGATAGCTGCATCTCTTGTGGTGCTTGTTCTGGAGAATGTCCAGTTTCTGCTATTAGCGAAGGTGCTGACAAATATGTAATTTCAGAAGATACTTGTATCTCTTGCGGTGCATGTTTAGAGCAGTGTCCAGTTAGTGCAATCGAAGCTGACTAATTTAAGTAAATATTGAGGGCCGCTATTTGTAGTGGTCCTCAATAACCATTTTATTTAGGCTAGTGATTAGAAAATCAAATTAGTCTTTGATGATTCGAATTTAAATATATTCAGTATTGTCAAATTAATGAATAAACAGAATAATATGTTTGTCTACATAGTGAGTGGGGGTTGTTGCCTGCTCATTTGTATTGTAGATGCAAGGAGAGAAAAATGGCAAAGGTAACAATTTTAACCAAAGAAGGTTTTGAGAAATTAAATGAAGAATTACGCGATTATGTTGATGTTAGGCGTCCTGATGCTTCTGAGAAAATAAAAATCGCCAGAGATTTTGGTGATTTGAGTGAGAATGCTGAGTATGACGCTGCGAAAGAAGAACAGGGTCGTGTTGAATTCAGGATTAAGCAACTACTAGAATATCTTGATAATGTTGAAATTGTCGATATGGATAGCTTGAGTACTGACGTCGTTGGCGTGGGTACTTATGTTACTGTTCATGAGATAGATTTTGACGAAACTTCAAAGTACAGAATCGTTGGCGAGATTGAGGCTGATATTAATAATAATTTAATCAGCAACGAATCGCCTATCGCGGTTGCACTTTTAGGAAAGAAGAAAGGCGCTAAAGTTACTGTGGTTACTCCAGAAAGTGGTTTTGACGTTAAGATTATCGCTATTACTAAAGAATAATACAAAGCATAATCATAGGAGATAAAGATGGAAGAGAATAATATTGCTAAAGAAGTCGATGTTAATGAGATTATTAAAGCTAGACAAGAGAAGCTAGCTAGGCTTATTGAGATGGATAAAAATCCTTATGAGATAGTTAAATTTGATAAGGATACTAATACTTGCGACATAAAAGCTAAGTTTGATGAGTTTGAGGGCAAGACTGTTAAAATCGCTGGGCGTATGATGTCTAGGCGTGTAATGGGCAAGGCTAGCTTTGCTAACTTGCTAGATGGCTCAGGCAATATTCAGTTATACGTTAGCCGTGGCGACATTGGCGAAGATGAATATGTTGAGTTTAAAAAGTATGACATCGGCGATATTATCGGCGTAACTGGCATGGTATTTACGACTAAGACAGGCGAGATTAGCATTCATACTAATGAAATTGAACTGCTATCTAAGTCACTTTTGCCGCTACCTGAAAAATATCATGGTCTTAAAGACACTGATACTAGGTACCGCCAAAGATATGTTGACCTTATTGCAAATCCCGATGTTAAGAAAACTTTTGTCACAAGATCAAAGATAATTACGGCAATTCGTTCGTTTTTAGATAATAGAGATTTTCTTGAGGTTGAAACTCCTATCCTTAATACTGTTCCTGGTGGAGCTTCAGCGCGTCCATTTGTTACTCATCACAATACACTAGATTTAGAGATGTATATGCGTATCGCTCCAGAGCTTTACTTAAAGCGTCTTATTGTAGGCGGATTTGAGCGAGTTTATGAGATTGGTAGATTGTTTAGAAATGAGGGAATGGATTCACGTCACAACCCAGAGTTTACGACTGTTGAGCTTTATCAAGCATACACTGATTATCATGGTATGATGGATCTTACTGAGGAAATGTTTAACTTTATCGCGGATAATGTTATTTACAGCAAGACTATTAATTATCAAGGCGTTGATATCAATATAGGCGATCCTTGGAAGCGTATCACTATGGTGCAAGCCGTTTGTGAAAGCACTGGTATTGACTTTGATACGGACGATATGCCAACTTGCATAGCTAAGGCTAAGGCAATCGGTATTGAGCTTAAAGAGAATATCTCTTGGGGTAAGGCACTTTATCAAGTGTTTGACCTTAAAGTTGAGTCTCAACTTATTCAGCCTACATTTATTACCGATTATCCTGTGGAGGTTTCTCCACTTGCAAAGCGTAAAAAATCTGACCCTAGACTTACTGAGAGGTTTGAGTTCTTTATAACTTCTCGTGAAATGGGTAATGCTTTCTCTGAGCTTAATGATCCTATCGATCAAAAAGCAAGATTCCTTGATCAAGTAAAAGAGCGTGAGGACGGCGATGACGAGGCTCAGATGATGGATGAAGATTTTGTTACAGCATTAGAGTACGGTATGCCTCCAACAGGCGGTCTTGGCATTGGTATTGATAGACTTGTTATGCTATTTACTGACGAGTCAAATATCCGTGATGTACTATTATTTCCTACAATGAAACCATTATTATGATGATTAAACTAATTATATAGTTATAGAAATAAATAATAATAAAACTTTAGGAGAACAATTATGAATGTTACAAGAGAAAACGCAAATAGAATTTACAACAGATATGTGAAGTTAGGTTTAGCATTATTTACATCGTTTTTGCTGTTAATAAGTTTAGCTACGGTTGTGTTCCGTCAGAGCATAGCATTAGTTGAAATGTCAGTAGACCTGTCTATTTTTGATATAGTTAAGCAATTGTTTACTGGCAATTTTGAACTAGATGTTGCTATTGTGGTATTAACAGCAGTAATGATGTTAATAGCGTTTTCTGGACTTGTTACTATAATAGTGGCAGGTGTTAGAGGAATCCTTTCGATTTCAAACAAAGAAAAAGAGCAAAAATACAACGGAATCATAATTGCAAACATAGTGTTGTCGGGTGTGTTTACAGTATTGGGTATATTGGTATTTGCCCTGATTAAAGTGCAAATGAATAATGAATATACTGGCTACAATGCTAATCAATATGATGAATTAATTACATGTTCAACTACTACGTTTATTCCATTCATATTTTCTGCATTAACAGGTATTGGCATGATAATAACTGGTGCTGTTATTAACAGTATAAAAAGCGGAATTGATCCAGTTACAGGATTGCCTGTAGTTCAACCAAGTGTAGCGCAGCCTAATGTGGCTCAGCCAGCAATGAAAGCAACGCTTACTGGGATTGATCTAGTTAAGTCAGAGCTTATGAATGCAAAAGAAATGTTAGACTCAGGTCTAATTAATGAGGCGGAATACAATGAAATAAAAGCTAAATTAATTGCTAGTAGTAAATATTAATATGATGTTATAATAGTTTTTATTGTTTAATTAATATGAAACAATAAAAATGGTGGAGGATGATAAATATGAAAAATATGAAAATCACAAGAGAGAAAGCAGTAAATGTTTATGATAAGTATGTACAGTCGGTAGTTGCAGTGTTGTCATCTATAATTTTATTGGCGTGTTTAGCAGTAAATGTAGTTGAGGTTATAGCAAGAGGGTATACGGAATCAACTTTTAGTCCATTTGATATGGTGATTGAGTTTCTTTATTATGGCGAAAGTAGGTTTGGTGTTTTTTCTGCTATATTAAGTATCGTTATGTTGCTTATATCACTAGCAGGAATCGTTACGGTTGCTGTTTCAATTTGCAAGATAGTAGGATCTTTTAATAGATATAAAACAGAAAAAACTTCATACTCTGGTATTATTATAGCAAATCTAGTATTAACAATAATGTTTTTCGTATTGGGACTTATTATATATGTTGTTGCCAATCTTAATTTTTCAGGTTATGGCTCAGATGGATTTGGTTTGGGAACAGATATATTTACTCCAATGATTCTTTCAGTTGTTTTAATGGTGACTATGGCTATCATTAAAGCGGTAGTTACGAATATACCTGATGAGAATGATTGCAACCCTGTGCAGCATTCAAATGCAGCAAGTATAATGCCTCAAGATAATTCAATAAATAGCATTAAAAATGATTTAACAACAATTAAAGATCTGTTTGATACAGGCATTATTGATGAAAAAGAGTATGCTGAGATGAAAGCAAAGATTATAGCAGAAAATTCAACTGATAATAATCAGTCAATTTAAATTAACATTAAATTAAAAGTAAAACAGCACCGATTATATCGGTGCTGTTTTTTTATGCGGATTTAGTAAGTAGTAGTTAGCATTGTATAAAGGTAGAGTAGAAGTAGTAACTTGCATTATATAATGGTAGAGTAGAAGTAATGACTTGCATTATATAAAGGTAGAGTAGTGAGTGGTAGCTTGCATTATATAATGAAGCATGTAAAATATCAATTAAGAAAAATAATAAAAGAATATGGTAATGATTATAGAGAATGACACTAACGATTAAGAGTAGCGATAATAATTAATAAAGACAACAATATTAAACATGCAAAATAATAAAGCATGATACTTGCTATTGAGCATAAAAAAAAGGTGTGTACATTTGTACACACCTTTGATTGTATTTGTATAATAAAGACTATCTCTTGCTGAACTGAGGTGCCTTTCTCGCTTTCTTAAGACCGTACTTTTTACGCTCTTTGATACGAGAGTCACGTGTTATAAATCCAGCTTTCTTCAGGCTTGCTTTGTACTCATCTGAGTTAGCTATTACAAGAGCTCTTGTAATACCATGACGGATAGCACCAGCTTGACCAGTAAAACCACCACCGTTAACATTAACAAAAATGTCAAACATGCTAGTAGTGCCAGTTAGCTCTAAAGGCTGACGAACGATAAGCTTTAATGTCTCCAAGTCGAAATACTCATCGATTGGACGCTTGTTAATAATAATGCTGCCAGTGCCACCAGGGATTAGACGAACTCTAGCTACTGCTTTCTTTCTTCTACCAGTTCCCCAATATTGCAATTGTTTCTTAGCTGCTTTTGCCATATCTGTATTCCTCCTTATTAGAATTTAAGCTCTATAGGGCTTTGCGCTTGCATATTATGCTCCGCACCCTTGAAAACTTTAAGTTTTTTGCTCATGTTACGACCAAGTGAATTCTTTGGTAACATGCCCTTAACAGCGTTCATTAAAACTCTGTCAGAATGCTCACTCATCATCTTCTTAAATTGAACCTCTTTAAGTCCACCGACATAGCCAGTGTGATAACGATAAAATTTTTGCTCTAATTTCTTACCTGTAAGAACCAATTTGTCAGTGTTGATAACGATAACGTAATCTCCACAGTCAACGTTAGGAGTATAAGTAGGCTTGTGCTTACCTCTTAGTACACTAGCGATTGGGCTAGCTAAACGACCAAGAACAAGATCTGCTGCGTCTACTACATACCACTTTCTTTCGATTTCTTCAGGCTTTGCCATATATGTTTTCATGGTAAAGAACCTCCGATTGTTTTTTAGTTTAGAGAGTCGGAATTTTTAGGGGGGCTAAACCCTAAACGCTCCATCTCTCATACGCTTTTATAGTTTATTATAAATCGACAATTAAGTCAAGCAATTAGTATGATATTTTAGAGTTTTTTTCGATTTTTTTCAAAATTTACACTTTCAAAGCCAAAATACTTATATAATTGCTGCAAAATAAATTACTTTTGCTAAAATTGTTGCTTTTTCCAGTTTTTGCAAGGCGATATTTTTAACAGTTGTGGCAAGTTAAAAACCTATCACAATGTATATATATACTTTATTCTATATAATTTTATCTATTCGATATATCTATTTGTAGTAAACGGTATCTAGGCAAAGCCCGATAGCAGGTGCTGTGTGTCCGCCGTGACTTCTGTCGCCAGTCGCTATCATATCACATATTGCATTCGGTTGCAAGTGACCTCTGCCAATGTCTAGCAGCGTGCCGACAATTATCCTTACCATATTATACAAAAATCCATTTCCGGTGACTTTTATTGTGATGATGTCCTCATCGATTTGCATTACTGCGCGATCTATTGTGCGGACTGTGTCAGTTACCGATGAGCCGCTTGCCATAAATGCTCGGAAGTCATGTGTGCCTTCTAGCGCGCAAATGGCATTTTGCATAAGATTAATTTTTATAGGATATGGATATTGATAAAATCTATTATATAACGGCTTATTTACTTTGCTAAGATATATTTTGTAGCTGTATGTCTTGCTTTTTGCAGAGTATCTTGCATGAAAATCACTAGCCGCTATCTTGCAATCGGTCATCGCTATGTCCATCGGTAGTATATGCTCAAGTGCTAGCGGTATTCGCTCCGCGGGGATTGTTGTATCTGCATCAAAGTGTATTATTTGACCTTTTGCCGATACTCCTGTATCCGTTCTGCCGCTTGCGACAATCTTAGTTGGGTTAGTAAATAACGTAGACAAAGCTCGCTCTAATACCTCTTGAATGGTTAGAGCGTTATTTTGTATTTGATAGCCTGCATAAGCTTTGCCATCATACTCAATTGTTGCCATGTATCTATTCATTATATATCCTTTTTGTATTGCAAGTAAGCTTAGCTTTTATATAAATTTTTCATATTCACAATGCAGCTAGCTGCTAATGCGAGTGAAGTTTCTATTTTGCAATTAAACTCTTTATCCACTCAACTAAATAATAATCAAGTCCGCTAGCAATGCTAGTATCTGGTGTTATGAAATGGTACGCATCTACCATGATGAAACATATAAGTGCAGCAAGAACTAGAAACGCAATAGCATCTCTGTAACTGAATGATAACTTTTTCATTTTTGTGCGGTGTGGGGTCGCGTTGTAGCACCTTGCATCTAGTGCATCTGCAAGCTCGTCCGCACGCCTAAGTGCACTTACAAATAGCGGTATTAAAATAGGTATCATCGATTTCGCACGCTCATGAATTTTGCCTGTGTCAAATGCTGCCCCTCGCGCCTTTTGTGCCATGATTATTTTGTCAGTTTCCTCCATCAGGCTAGGGATAAGGCGTAGTGCAGTACTCATTGTAAGCGCTATGTCATGCACGGGTACTTTAATATATTTTAGCGGCGTTAGTAGCCACTCAATTCCATCTGTCATTTCCGTTGGAGTGGTTGTAAATGTTAGCATGCTTGTTCCGATTATTAGGAATGCTAATCTAAGCATTATTTTAATAGAAAAATCTATTCCTTTATCAGTGATGCGGAATATCCACCATTCTGCAAGCACATTGCCGTCTCGGTACATGAATAAGTTAAGCATTCCTGTAAAAATTAACAGAATTAGCACGACTTTTATGCTTTTGAGAACAGCTCTGAATGGTACTCTAGATATTAGCGTTGTTACGGCTATGAATGTGAATATTGTTAAGTATACTAAATATGATTTTGCGAAAAATATGAAAATCATGTACAGTAGACTGAATATTAATTTCGCGCGCGGGTCAAGCCTGTGTATCGGCGATCCTGTTGGATAGTATTGTCCGAATGCGATATCTCTCATCGTAATACCTCCTTTTCGCTGATTGTATTATCATTTGGAGTTGCTGATGAATTGTCAGAATAAGCAATACTTAAATTTTCTCCTGATGCATTATTCTTAATGTTACTAGTAATGGATACGCTATTAGTAGGTGAATTCAATTTGTCATCAAAGTGTTTTTTATTGTAATAGTCTACTACCGCATTTTCTAGGTCATGTGGGGTAGTTATATTGCCTTCAAGCTCGATTCCTTTGCTACGCAGTGACCTTGCAACTCTCACCGCAAGTGGCACTTCAAGACCCATTGCAACTAGCTCTTTTTCGTGCTTAAATAATTCCGTCATAGGAATGTCAAACGCGATTTTTGCCTTGTTGAATACGATTAGTCTTGTCGCAAACCGTGTAATTTCGTCAATGTCATGTGATATTACTATGACAGTTGGAGAAATTTCCGCTTTTAGTCGGGTGATTAATGTTAATATATGCTCCTTGCCTTCCGGGTCAAGTCCCGCTGTCGGCTCGTCAAGTATTAGGATTTTTGGTCGCATTGCAATTACTCCCGCAATAGCTACACGGCGTTTTTGTCCGCCTGATAAGTCGAACGGTGATCTGTCCTTAAAGTCGTTATAATCAAGACCAACTAGCTCCATTGACTCACGTACTCGCTGCTTAATTTCATCCGCAGGTAGCTTTAAGTTTTTAGGGCCAAAGCCGATATCTTTTTCGATAGTGTCATCAAATAGCTGATGCTCAGGGTACTGAAATACCATGCCGACTTCTGTCCGTAACCTTTTTAGGTCAGGCTTTGGTCGCTTTTGTGTAAGATCAATATCCATTACTTTAACGCTGCCAGTTTGCGCCTTAATTAGTGCGTTTATGTGCAGTATAAGTGTTGATTTTCCGCTGCCAGTATGTCCTAATATGCCTATAAAGTCGCCTTCATTTATTGATAGGCTCACATCATCTAGAGCTAGCTTTTCGTAAGGAGTTTTTTTGCTGTAAGTATATGATAAATTTTTTATTTCAATACCTTGCATAATGCCTCCTCTAGCTGCGATTCGCTTAAAATATTCTCGCTAATATCCAATCCCGATTTGCTAAGATTATATGCAATACTTGTCGGCAGGGGCAGTGATAAATGCAGGCTTTCTAGCATGTCTTTTTGCGCGAAAACTCGCTCGGGAGTGCCGTCTGTAACAATCCTGCCGCGGCTCATAACTATTACCCTATCAGCATTAATCGCTTCGTCCATGTAATGAGTGATTAGTATCACTGTTATATTTTCGTTTTTGTTTAGCTCGTGCGCTACCGCTAGCACCTCGCGTCTGCCTTCAGGGTCGAGCATTGCTGTCGACTCATCAAACACGATAATGCTTGGTTTTACCGCTAATATTCCCGCAATAGCAAGGCGCTGCTTTTGTCCGCCTGACATTTTGAAGGGTGTGCTTTTTCTGTGCTCTAGCATATTGACTTTTGTAAGCGCCCACTCAACACGTCTGATTATTTCCTCTCTCTCTATTCCTAAATTCTCCGGTCCAAAGGCAATGTCATCTTCTACAATGCTTGCTATCATTTGGTTGTCAGGGTTTTGGAATACCATGCCGATATTTTTGCGGATTTCAAATATTTTTGCCTTATCTCTAGTGCTGACTCCGTATATCTGCACATCGCCAAGTCGAGGAATTAATAGTCCGTTTAGTAATTTAGCAAGCGTGCTTTTGCCGCTGCCGTTATGTCCGACAAGCGCAATAAATTCGCCAGCATTCACGCTTAGCGAAACATTATCAACAGCACGTACTATGCCGTTATTATGCGATTTGTATTCAAGTGTTACACTTTCTAGCTTTATCGCTTCCATGTGTCCTCCGTAGGGTGTGATTGCATTTGCAGCTTCGCATGCGTAAATATTTTGCTATTTAACTATTGCAAAGCATAAATATCTTTGTTAGTTTATTTTAGCACATTTATTTGCGGTTGTAAATTCATTTGCATAATTTTTATTATTTTGGGCATAAATATAATGCGTGCATGTAATTAGTGTATACTGCATTGCACCTTTGTATAGTTTGGTTTTGTCAAATTTATTCTGTTTGATGTATTTGCGTATGTTTATGTATAATGTGTTGATATTTTTAGTCGATTTAGCTAAAAAAATGCAACCTTAGTGAATTGTTTTGATAACCGTGATTATTGGGTGGCTTTTCAGGTTGAATTTTCTGCATGTGTGGTATCTTTAATAGTTTTTGCATATATTACAATGCAGGATGAAAATATGTTTCGCAATCTGAATAGAGCTATTATATGTTTGTCAATTCGCTTGCGTATTTTATTCAATTATGCTAAAATATATCTATAATATACCTTTTGCACTTCACCTTTTAGCGGGGCGATTTGTATTTGAGGTCACGCATTGGTGGATGTGTGTTAATTTGTCACTTGAGTTTGCACTCTATATTCCGTAAGGTTTAATCCGAATGCCATAAAATTTATGGGGTTGTTCTGGATTCGACAGGCGGTCGGGAGATGTTGTAAGCATGCCGTAGGCTCGGCTACGTTAAAACGGAAACAAAACTTAAACGCTAAAAATAATAATTACGCTTTAGCTGCCTAGGCAGAGAGCTGTCGTGCTAGTAGTCCTGTCGGACTAGATTTCGGCATCATTTAGACGGGAAGGTCACTTTGCATTTGGTGCGCGGCATAGTGATAAATTAGCACCTTACCAAAGTATAGCCCGCCAACAGGCGATACTAAGGGAAATTCAAATTGTTGCGCTAAGCATGTAGAAAGTAATGTCAAACACTGTTTGGACACGGGTTCAATTCCCGTCAGCTCCACCACAACATAACGCACATAAGTCTTTTAATTAAGTCTTATGTGCGTTTTTTTTATTTGTGTGTTGCAAATTTGTGATCAGTGTGGTATAATATATATGAAAAATAATCCACTACAAAAGAGGAGTTTGTAAAATGAAAAATGAAAAAAAAGCAAATTTAAATAAAGTAGAAAATACAGGAAATTCCAAGAGTAAAATTAGTAAAGCCATGATCGGAAAAATAGTATTTATTGTTAGTGTTGTCTGCGCGCTAATAAGTGGTATAATTCTTATTGTAATGCTTAATTTGGGTAAAGATGATTATAACCTAGGTATTAGAATTGCTTGTGTAGCGGTATTTGTGGTAGGGCTTTTAGCTGCAACTTTCTCATTTGAATTTAGACCACGATTAAGACTAAAGGCTAAATCGACTCCTAAAAATATAAATGGTAAAACTGCGCAATCTAAAATAAGAATTTCAAATCAAGCGTTTAATCAATTGTTAGTAGCGGGAAAGGACTATACAGTGGCTGGGGAAGTCAATGGTATGGTGTTAGTTAAAAAGGAAATAAAATGGATGTATTTTACTGAAGGTAAAACTGGAATACAGTCTGCATTCACTATCACAACAGATATAGATACTTTCGCATTCCAAGTTAACGGAGATAGCATTTTACTTGTTCCAACAGATTTAATTCTATCAATTTACGGTGATGGAGATGATGAAGAAGATTAAGGCAATGATTGAGATGATTTAAGACTTTATGTTGTTTCGCACTAAATGATTTGTTAAATAAGACTTTAGGTAGTGCAACAACTAGGGTGAATTTAAGACTTTAGGTTTGTATTAGGTATTAGCATTTGAACAAGTTTCTTGACAAAGCGATATCTAATACTTTTTTTTGCCAATTCTAAGCTTAAACGGCATAATTCAAGCCTTATTGTGATAGTTAATTGCAATTGGGCTTGTTTTTTTATTTTGCAAACAATCAAGAAATGTCTACGAAATACATCATTTAACCACTTTTGAACCCTTGTGTCCATTTGGATATAATTTTTCAAAATGCATTAGGGGTATTATATAGAATCGTAGTGTGTGGGCGTTCATTATTGTAGAAATACATATATGCGCTTATTCTTTGCTCAAATTTATTTACGGAACGATAATCCACTCTATAAATTTCTTCTTTTTTTAAATTAGAGAAAAATGCCTCCATAACAGCATTGTTTTGCGGGCTAGCAGTAGGCGAGAAAGAGTGAGTCACATTTAAGTTCGTAAGCAGTTTTTGAAATGCATATGCTGTGTATTGTGATCCGCGGTCACTATGAAAAATTAACCCGTCATTTGGGGTTCGATCGCAATACGCTTTTTTAAATGTAGATGTGGTTAGATTGGTGCTATTCTTTTTAGACACTTTGTGAGCAATTAGTTTTCTTGAATACAAATCTAATATGGCGCAAATATAAAGGGTAGTCCCGTGTACTCTAAATTGTGTAATGTCTGATACCCAAACTTGATTAGGTTCATTTGCCGTAAATTTAAGTCGTATATGGTCGGTTTTTCTTTTATGCAGTTTTGTATAGGTTTTTTTCGTTTCGTTTCTAATACTTTTAATGTTCATATCGTACATCAGTTCTGCCACCATTCGTTCGCTAACTACTATATCTTGATTATTAAGCACTGCTTTAATTTTCTTGCTCCCATAAATACGATTACTATCTTCATATATCGACTTGATTTTTTCGCTTAGCATAAGTCGTCTAGTGAAATAAGATTTTTCAGTTTTTTTATTTCTAAGTAAATGATTATAAAATGTGCCTCGATCAACTTCCATAGCCTCACATAATATGTGAACGCTATACTGACCATGCAGTTTAGAGAGTTCTTGTAATCTTTCTTGCAAGTTAGATTTAACGGTGCAATTGACAGTTTTTAAGATGCATATAATGTCATCTTTTCTATTGCATAGTTTTTGCAATTTGATATAATTTTTATTACTTACTAATGAGTTTTCTTCGTCCTTGGGAGTAGTGTAGTCATTAATTATGCTGTATATAGAACTTCGAGCCATATTGTATTTTAACTTAAGTGTTAATACCGGCTCACCTTGTAAATATGCGTTAACTATTTCTTTCTTAATCGTGTCTGTTAGTTTTATCATAATAACCTCCAATTTTAATCAAATTATATCATATAATGTGATCTTAGCATTGATATAGTGTTGGTTATGATCGCGTTGAGTTATTATAGATAAAATAATATGAAAAATTTTAATTATGGTGTTGTAATGCGGCTGCAAAATATTAGAGGGTAATGGTTGAATTTATTGTTTAATAAATAACTGTCTAAGTAATGTAATAGCTATTGAATAGCAGGGTTGACAAATCCATCAAAATAGAATATAATAATACAAAAATGTAGTTGCTGTAATAATAAAATACTAGTAACTACAAAACAAACATGCAAAACAAGAAATATATAACGATTTAGCCTTATATTAAATATGGCTATACATATGGAGGAAATTATGAGATTGTCAAAAGTATTGAAATCAGTATTTATTGGATTAGTGCTAGTAATGTTGTGCTGCGTAGGATTAGTTGCTTGTGCGCCAAACACCCCCCCAGTATACCCAGACCCAGTAGCAACTCGTATTATTACATTTAATGATAATGGCGGAGAAGGAACTATGCCCGCCCAAAAGGTGGAGTCTGGTGTACTTAGTGCCTTTAGTGAGAACACATATACAAAGGAGGGACATATCTTTGAGGGTTGGGCTATCTCAGCTTATGGAAAGGCTGAATATGAAGACGGCGGCAGCTATAAGATAGATATGGATGTTACTTTATATGCTGTATGGACACTAACTATGTATAATATCACATTCAACGCTAATGGTGGATCAGGAACTATGCCCGAAAGAAATGCGGGGTATGATGTGCCAACTTTCCTGGGATGGAACGCTTTTACAATGGAGGGATATTTATTTACAGGTTGGGCTCTTACTGCTACTGGCGAAGTTGTAGTTGAAGATGCCGAACGTTATCGCACAAAGAAAGATGTGATGTTATATGCAATTTGGACACAATCTATGTATGATATTACATTCGACCCTAGTCACGGAGAAGGAGCTATGCCCGATCAAAATGTGGGCTCTGGTGTCCCTAATACATTGAGTGCGAACACGTTTGTAAAGGAAGGATATGACTTTGCTGGTTGGGCTCTCACATGGTATGGCGATGTTGCACATGCAGATGGTGCAAAGTATAGTACAACAGGAGATGTGACTTTATATGCAGTTTGGGAAGTTGCTATACTTGACATCAAATTTGATTTTAATGACGGAGAAGGAACTATGGCTACGCAAGAGGTGGAATATGGCAAATATATTACATTGAGTGATAACACATTTGAAAAGGGAGGATATGTCTTTACAGGTTGGTCTCTCACAGATGATGGCAAAGTTATTTATGAAGATGGCGCACGCTGTAGCACAACAAAAGATGTGACTTTATATGCAGTTTGGGAAGTTACGGCAGAGCAAGGGCAGTTGAAGTATTCTTATGGCGTAAATGGAGCAACTGTAACAGGTTTAGTTGATGCTCATGCTGACGCTACATCAGTTGATATTCCTGCTGAGGTGACTTTTGAAGGAAAAGTATATAACGTGACAACTATCGGATATAAGGCATTCTATAATTGCGATTTACTTAAAAGTATAATAATACCAAATGGTGTGACAAGTATCGAAAATTATGCATTTTTTCAGTGCACCAGCCTTACTAGTATAAAAATACCTAATACAGTTGAACGCATTGGAGCGAGTGTATTTACTAGCTGCATCAACCTTATTAGCATAACAATTACAGATAGTGTGACTAGCATTGGGGATTATGCATTTTCTTATTGTGAAAGCCTTACAAGTATAACAATACCAAACAAATTGACAACTATCAGCAGTAAAACATTTATAATGTGTGAAAGCCTTGAAAGTATAACAATACCAAACAGTGTGACAAGTATTGGGTCTGAGGCATTTAGGGGTTGCACAGGACTTACCGAAATAACAATACCTGATAGCGTGACAAGTATTGGTAGCAATGTATTTAGTGGTTGTATTAAATTAGAGAGTATAAATGTTGATAGCGGCAATCCTATATATTCAAGTGTAGATGGAGTTTTATTTAGTAAAGATCAAACTGTACTAATAAAATATCCTGTAGGGAATGTTGCGGCTAGTTATACTATACTAAGTAGTGTTAAACGTATCGACTGGTACGCATTTTCTTACTGCACAAATCTCACTAGTGTAACAATACCAAATAATGTGACAAGTATAGCTGGTTTTGCATTTCAGGATTGCACTAATTTAGCTAATATATATATGATTAGAGAGAGTAGTGAAGGTATGACATTAGGCAATTATTGGAATGATATTAATGGAGAAGAAGCAGGTGGATTGATTGAGACAACATGGAGCTATAAAGTATAAATCAAGGCGTAACAATATATCAGACTTTAGGTAGCCACGCACTAAGTGATTTGCTCTATAAGACTTTAGGTTGTGGGGCAACTAGGGTGCATTTAAGACTTTAGGTTGTTTCGCTCCACAACAGTACACACTTAAGTCTTTTAGATAAGTCTTAAGTGTGTACTTTTATTTTGCTCAAAATAGCCTATAATGCCGCTTTTCAACCCCTTTTTCGCAATATTTTGGTGGTTTTGTACTAATATGCTAATACTGCTAGATTTATTGCCGCCAAACTTTCACTCCAAATGGGTTGGAATTTTCAAAATTACCCACCGACTTTATGTTGTTTCGTAGTGGGTGGATTGATAGGGGGTTGAAATGCAAAAAGACTTTAGGTTGTTTCACTCTTAACTCATATTTTAAAAAAGACTTTAGGTTGTCCAACAACCTTGAATTGACAGGGAGTTGAAATTCACTAATTTACTTGATTTAGGCAAATAACATGTTATTTCACTAATATTTCAATACATATGTAAGTCATTCATAAAAAGTACAGCAAATAAACTTTGCAATATATCTTAATAGTGCTTTTTATGTAAATATATGCTATAATTAGATAATAACATAGGTTTTGATAATTTATTAAATAGTTTATATCTTAAGGTTTTACTATCTAATGTGATATTTGATATAACTTAATGATATATCTAAAATTTGGGAGGATAAATATGAATATATATGATCACATACGTGAAATTAGCGAGTTGAATGATAATGGACAATTAGTGATTTTCGTAGGTGCTGGTGTCTCAAAGAATGTAAAAGGTATGCCTTCATGGAAAGAACTAATTAAATCTATGGCTGAATCCATAAATTATACAAAATGTAATAACTGCAAACAAAAGGTTGATGGGTGTAATGATCAATGCAGATTTATAGACCATTTTTCGGTGGAAGAATTTCTTAAAATTCCACAATACTTATTCAATGAAAATCCAGAATTATATAAGGAAAAGCTTAAAGAAAATGTTAGTGGTGAAATTATAGATGCTAAATTAAGTGGGCTGATATTTGATATCTTGCCACAGCATATTATTACTACAAATTATGACAAACTATTAGAATCATCAAATAACATCAATAGGCTTATTTTTGATGTAGTATGTAATGACAAAGAATTAATTTCTTCAGACAGGGCTCGTCACATTATAAAAATGCATGGTGATATTAGTGATATAGATAGTATTGTGCTAAAAGAATCTGATTATTTAAATTATAGCCAAAAAAAAATATTAATTGAAACATTTATTAAATCATTAATGATTAATCACACTTTTGTTTTTTTGGGTTATTCGCTAAATGACAATAATATTAAACAAATAATTAGTTGGATTAATTATTTAAAAGAGCAAAATGGACTAGCGGAGAAAAAAACATTGGGGTACTTAGTGCTCGATGATGCAACTGTTTCTCAATTGGAACTAGATTATTATGCAAGAAGCGGTATTCAAATAATAAATATAAACAAGCTAGTGCCATGCGAATCAAGTCCATCTGAATTAGAAGAAATAGGCAAAAGACTTTACACTTTTTTGTTGTTGATAAAAGATGAGAGTTTGTACGATTCATATAACAGAGAAGCTGTTTTTGCAAAGAAAAGTGAATATTTAAGCAAGTACCCTTTTATTAGCTATCGGAAACTTCTTAAATACATCGGAATAAAATCATACAAGAAAATATCCGGTACGTTGCAGCTGCATAATGTGGAAGATTACAAATGGTTGGTGACTAAGTTGCAGTCTGAAAATTCGGTTGGTACTCAAATTAGGAGGTTGTTCCTAAATGCTGAAATTAATTGGTTGACTTTATTTGAGCCTAAATGCAGCCATAGGATAATTCAACACCATAATGCACAATTAGACGAACTTAATTATAATATATATCTGGAAAACAGATATTATAAATTGTATGAGACAATAATAAAAGGGGAAAATGATTTCGAAAAGCTATTCTATATTAATAAAATGTATCCTTATAGTAAGCAAGCAAAAGAAATATTAAATGACATAGGTGCGAATGTTAGTGTGATAGACAACATTGCCAAATTACAATATACATATAACAATACTTTGATGAAAAGTTCCGATACATACACCTTTAATTGGAAAGATTACGACGCAATGTTTAGTTCAATTTTGAATAACAAAGAAAAAGAATTATTTCGTTTCTTTAGTGATATTAGAGATACAAACAAGGAAGATCTTGAATTCATGCAAAGTAAGTTATCTAAGTTAATTGATCATTATAAAAACTTTAACACGATTTTTGCATATGGCGGTGATTTATCGATTTTATACGATATTCAAAATATCGCTTATGAATATTATGTTTATCATTATGAATATTTTATTTTTTCGGAAAGATTCTATGTAGTGAGAGGCATATTAAGTCCATATATAGAGGCGATGTTGTGTACGAATGGTAATAGGGGGGAAGCCTACCACCCCTTTGATGAAAGGAAAAAACGCAATGTCGATCGATATGGACTTAATAGATATGATATTGATATGATTATAAAGTATATTGATTCCAAGACACTTGAGTTATGGATTCGGAAACATGAAGTAAAGCAGCTTAATATAAATAATCCTGAAGGATTTATTCAAGGATTTATTAACTTAATAGATTCGCTGATAAAAATACCGAATGGTTTTTATTTGGGATATGAACAAATGCTAAGCAATTATTTGATAGTATGTGCTTATTGTGACTTGACTGATATACAATTAGAAAAAATTATGAGCAGACTGGTAGAGTTATTCGACAATAAAGATCGATTTGATATATATTTCGCACGTCCACCATATTACCGAGATAAATTTGAGTATTTTATTAGATTTGTTAAACTTGCTAACTGCAAGACTACACATTTGAGCATAGTTAAGATATTATTCAGTAGCAGTAAATTTTTCAGTGATATTTACCCAAATGTAGGATCATATCATATCAATGAGTTAAATTGCTTGCTAGCAATTGGTGAGAATGAGGAAGAACTTGATATTAACACGATTTTTGAATCCGTCGAAGATATTGCGCAAAAAATAATAATTATTGGTTGTATGAAGGACGTAATTGCTCGAAAAAACTTAAAGGATGAATACAAAAAAATTCTACAGGATAATTACAATAAAATTCCTATGTTTGATTTGCTAGGTTTTATTTTTGGCGATTGGATTGATGTTAATGAAGAAGTAAAAAAGTATTTGCTATCATTAGTTATATCGAATAGCAGAGTAAATAATACAAGGTCATTTCCTGATTATCTCCTTGGCGCAATTGAGATAGTAGTAGTATGCCACTTAAAGGGCAAAATAAAAGATATTAATTCAATTTCAATGTTTAGGGACGAGGACGAAACCTTAGACTTTCTAATTGAGCCAAATACCTTCGACTACTCAAAAGTTGATTTATCCAATTATAAATGGCAGAATATTGCCAATTGCAAGAAATATAAAGAGATTTTAATTAATCATAAAAAAGATATAATTAAGACAATACAAAAGCATATAGAGGTGAAGACTGTTAGCAGGTTTGAGCTTGGATTTTTATTTAAATTTTTAGTTGAAGAAGAAGAAATGTGGAAATATATGTAAACAGACATGATCTTTTTCAATGCTTAGTGAAATGAAGTGTTTTTCACGTATGAAATAAGCGTGTGGCTTTTATACCACGCGATTGTTTTATTTGTAAATGCATACATTTTTATAAACTTGTTGCTGTGATTCAGGGTAATACTGTAAACTTTATTAATCTGATAATAACATTATTTTGACCGATTAATCAATCTATCATAAATTTGAAGATAATTGCGTTATTTCAGTACTCGAGCTTGTAAAGTAGATAATATTATGATATAATATACTAAGATATTAAGTGTCTGAAATAATTAAGTAATATTATAGTTTAACAGTTAAGGCATATAGGAAAGATTACGAGCGTTTCAAATAGGGATTTAGTAATGTATGATACAAAACAAAAAGAGCAAAGTGTTTGTTTGGAAAATTATAGATGGAAAGAGGGCAGGAATCATAGGATGATATCCATACCTCTTTACTGAAATCTTTGCAAGTAATTATGGTAAAAATAGGAGGGGAATAAATGTATTTTAAACCAAGAATATTTATTAGTTCGACGATGACTGACAAGTTGCAACTAAGGGCGAAAATTAAGTCTTTTTTCAGCTCAATCGGGGCTGAGGTTGCATTATATGAAAAAGACTTAACTCCATCGATTGATAAAATGACTTATAGACAAGACATCTTAGCAACAGATTTTGTTATATTTATCATTGATGATAAATATGGAAATAAAACAGACGCGGGTATTTCCGGAACGCAAGAAGAGTTCGAGATTGTATGTAAAAACAAAAAGCCTTGTCATGTATATCTCAAATTAATCGAAAAAACAGATGAAGCAAATAGGTTTGAAAGGTTAATTATACAGAAAGGGTTTTCGGTTTATTATTATAAAGATAACAAAGATCTTCTAAGTAAAATTAAATCCACATCTTTTACTTTGGCTAAAAACATAGTAGATTTTAATATTATTAATCAAGGTGTTGATCCTGCTGTATTGTCTTATTTGGCAGTTAAAAATGATTATGGTGAAGCGTTAATTTATTGTAAGATCTTTGAAAGGGTGTTGGAAATATCGCGCGCTACCGGGTTTGATTGTTTGAATTCTAACTTGTTAATTGCTACGATGGAAGATATCGTTGAAAACAAATTATGTAGGAGTCCTAAATTCATTGATAAAAAATTGGATGAATTAGTGAATAAATTCTGCGAATCTATTAGTCATGCTATGCAACAAATAGGGAGTAAATCTGTTCCTAATAGTAACGTGATTTCTTATGAATTTCCATATGTGGGTCAAATAAGTTTGTCTAGAAATATTTGGAATCCAGTAATTGACCATGATTGGCAAGAACCAGCGGTCCAAGATATCAATTTTACGTATCGTGAGTGTAAAAATTATATTGCTAACATGGGATTAGAGGCTGATATACTAAAGTCATTGTAGGATAGGAACATTTTTACAATGTTATAAATATAATATTAGATAAATGAATAAGTGGATGCTAATTACTATAGCATCCACTTTTTATAATATATATCGGTAATTGTCTTGATTTTATGTAAAAATAGTGTTATAATGGGATAATATAACGCAAATCAGTTGCATAGGAGAAAAGATGAAAAAAACATTTTCAATTAATAATAGGCGATATCTAGGAAATAAGTTCAAATTAAATGATTTCATCACGGGTGTAGTGAATTCTGAGTGCGTTGGTATTAATACGGTTGCGGATATTTTTTCTGGTACTGGAGCAGTTGCTTCTGCATTCTTGGATAAGAAAATTATTACTAATGATATCTTATATTCCAACTATATATGTCACTATGCATGGTTCAGTCCAGAAAAATTCAGCGTAAAGAAGATTGCTGGTTACATTAATAATTATAATGGATTTGATCAATTATCCGGAAATTATATGTCTGATAACTTTTCTGATACGTTTTTCAGTAATGTTAACTGTATGAAAATCGGATATATTAGAGAAAATATAGAGCACGAATTCAGTGCTGGAAATATGAATAAAAGAGAAAGAGCGTTGTTGATTTGCTCGTTGTTATATGCTATGGATAGAATAGCAAATACTTGTGGGCATTATGATGCGTATAGAAAAGATGGTGATTTAGATAGATCATTAGAACTGTTAATGCCTCTCCTTGAAATTAATAATAATGCAAATAACTTGTGTTTTAATGAGGATACTAATGAATTAATTAAAAAAATTGAAGTCGATTTAGTGTATATAGACCCACCATACAATTCAAGGCAATATTGCGATGCTTATCACTTATTGGAGAATGTCGCTAGATGGGATAAGCCTTTAGTTAAAGGTGTGGCTAGAAAAATGGACAGGGCCGAGCTAAAAAGTGATTACTGCACGAAAGCTGCGCCGTTAGCATTTGAAGAGTTGGTTTCTAATATTAAAGCTAAATACATACTTCTCTCATATAATAATATGGGTGAAAAGGGTAATGACAGATCAAATGCAAAATTATCGGATGAAGATATTATGAGAATACTATCTTCTAAAGGCAAGGTGAAGATATTCAAGAAAGAGTACAAATCATTTACTGCAGGTAAGTCAAGTATAATTGATAATGAGGAAAGGTTGTTTTTATGCGAGTGCTATGATTATGAAAGTAAAGAGTTAATTCAATCACCACTAAATTATGTGGGAGGAAAATATAAATTATTGCCTCAAATATTGCCGCATTTTCCGAAACATTACTCTCAATTTATTGATTTAATGTGTGGCGGTGGAAATGTAGGTATAAATGTGAATTGTAATAAAGTAGTATTTAATGATTGTAACAAGTTGTTGAGATTTATGTTTGGTACATTTAAAAGCTTAGATAAGGATATAATTTTTGAAACAATTGATAGAATTATTGAAGATTATAACTTGTCAAATACAGCTGCTCATGGATACTCGTACTATGGATGTAATAGTAAAGATGGTTTAGGACAGCACAATGAAGCTGGATACAAAAAACTGAGACAAGATTTTAACAATGTTGCTAAATTAGAATATAATTACTACATAGTTTTATATGTTATAATCGTATATGCATTTAATAATCAAATACGTTTTAATAAAAAAGGTGAATATAATTTACCAGTAGGTAAGAGGGATTTTAATTGCAAAATGAGAAATAAGTTGTCTAAATTTGTTGATCGACTTAAAAACGGCGATTTTACATTGGCAAGCGATGACTTTAGAGAATTAGATAAAAGCAGTTGGGATAAAAATACATTTGTATATATTGATCCACCATATTTAATTGGGTGCGCAACATACAATGAACAGGGCGGTTGGACAGAAAAATCTGAGCAGGAACTATTAAAATATTTGGATGAATTGCATTGTAAGGGTATAAAGTTCGCACTTTCTAATGTTTTTTCTAGTAAGGGAAAGACGAATGATATATTAAAAAATTGGGCAAAGGTAAATGCTGATAAATATAGAGTTATTTATTTAAATTATAGTTATTCAAATTCAAATTATCAAATCAAGGATAAAATATCTCCGACTGAAGAAGTGTTGATAGTAAATTATTAAGGAGGAATTATGAGCGAGATTAAATTTAAAAGTTATTGCTGGTGTGTAGGAACTACTAGTTATAGGACTAAAAATTACGGTTTAAGTATAGAATTGCAATTAGATTTATTGGATAGATTTTTGCAACTCGAAAGCAGTCAAAATCAAGACTGGAGAGAATTGCAAGCTGCTTACTATTACTACTTGAAAAAAAACGGGTTTGTACAGGGTGATGCATTACGTCCAGATAAAGATGCTCGTGAAAAAACTTCAGGTATGGTTGATATAGGGCTATTGACTCAGCAAAGAAAATTGACAGAAGCCGGTGAGGCATTGCTGTTAATGAGTCGTAATAAAGATTTTAATGATGGTAATGAAATGCAAATACAAGCAGATAGTTATTTGTATTTTAAACAGTTGCTGAAGACTTCTATAACAGTAGAAGGTAAGATAATCAGACCATTTATAGTGTTCCTTTATTTATCGTCCAAATTAGATGGATTATCTATTGAAGAATTTGCATACTTCATGCCGATGTGTGTAGATAATATTACTACTCAGCGCATTATTGAAGAGATTAAGTTGTTTAGACTTGGTAAGGTAGACTTAGATGATGCGATATTTAGTGTAGTTGAAAAGATGGACAACTATGTTAGTGCTTTTGATTTGTTATCTAAAAGCACAGTCGTTGATGCAGATCTAATTTGCACAATTGGGTTTAACCGTAAAAGCAAGTCGGTAGCAAAGTATGATACTATATTCTTAGATATATATAATGCTTTAAATAACATATATATTAAAGAGGATAATGACGTATCGGAGTTATATGAAGCAATTTGTAAGATTAAGGGCAACACTAAAGTGCTTTGGAAAAAGAAGTTTTTTGGCAAAAATATCAAAAGCTTAATATTGGAACAGGGAAAGTCAATAATGCAACATACTGAGTTCGATTCCGCTAAAACAGTACAGGATATAAAAAGATTATTTTTTAAGACATTGCATACATTTAAAGTTAAAGCAACACTTGCTGATTACAAGGACCTGAACAGAAGATATTTCATGTTATCTGATTGTATATTGTTCAAAGATGGGCGCGTTGAAATTGATGTTTTGCCAAAAGCATATATTAAACCAATCATAGATGGATTATATAATCAGGCATACATAAAGTTTGATCTTAAAGGTCAGGATTTGCCTTTATATGAAATTGACAATAATTTCAAAACTTCTTTGAGTGGATTATATAAGGAATTAAGTAATTCATTGGGCGTGACTGTTTCAAATGCTGAAGAAGCAAAGAATATAGTTAGGGATGTACGATACAGCAGGTTTAATCAAATGTTAGATGAGAAATATAGTAAGAGCCAATTGGTTAATCTACTAAGCATGTTTGAGGATCGAAGCGATGACGAGTTGAATAAATACATAACTGATGCAGCGCTAGTACCTACATTATATGAATATATTGTAGGTATAGCTTGGTATCAAATCAGCGAACGACAAGGCGATATTTTAGAATATATTAATTTATCTTTAGATGCTAATTTATTGCCAAAGTCCCATGCTGGAGGATTAATGGCTGACATTGTGTATCAGTATGAAGCTAATCAGTACTATCCTAAACATTCATTATTAATTGAAGCAACATTAAGTGAGAAAGGTGGGCAACGAATAATGGAGATGGAGCCTGTTTCTAGACATCTAGGAGAATATTCTATTGCTAATAAGGGGAGTGAATGTTATTGTGTATTTGCTCCCACAAACTTAAATCCAAATATAGTGTGTGATTTCAGAATGAGAAAAAATGCTTCGTATGTTAAATTTGATGGAACAGATAGTATTAGAGGACTAAAGATTATACCTTTTGCAAGCAGTGAATTAAAAACAGCTTTAATTAATGATATTAGTTACAAGAGTTTATATGAAATTTTTGCTGATGCACACAATTCAGAGGCCGAAGATATAGACTGGTACGCGGCGGAAATTGTGGACAGGCTAAATCTATGCGTTCAATAGAAATAATAAGCAAGCTTTTTCAATATGTGTAAAAGAAATAAATAAATTGACACAAATTACAAAGCTGCAAGTCATTAATACGGGTTATAACAAAGAAAATTGCATATCGAAAATTGTTGGTCGCATAGAATGATTAAAGGAGAAATAATGGAGAAAGAAAATAAGTTGTTTGACAGAGCGAATAAAATATTAGTAGAATTATTTGGAGAAAATGCAATTTTTAGAGATGGTCAATTCGAAGCCATAGAAGCCGTAAATATAAACACAAGGACGATTGTAGTACAAAAAACGGGTTGGGGAAAAAGTCTAGTTTACTTTTTGTCAACAAAGATTTTTAGAGAAGATGGCAAAGGTGTAACAATAATTATCAGTCCTTTGTTAACTTTGATGGCTAATCAAGTTGATTCAGCAAAAGTATATGGCTTGAATTGTGAAATTATGAATTCAACTAATAAAAATTGTCATGCTGAAATATTCGCAAAACTAAAATCAAATGAAGTTGATGTATTGTTCACTACTCCTGAAACATTATTTAGTGCAATTAAAAAAGAATTAACTAATATTAAAATAGGATTTCTCGTTATTGATGAAGTTCATTGCATATCGGATTGGGGGCATGATTTTAGGCTTGAATATTGTAAATTGAAAGAAATTATAGGATTGTTGCCTCAAAATGTGCCAATATTAGGAACAACAGCAACAGCAAATGATAGAGTTGTCTCTGATTTGAAAGATCAATTTGGTAGTGATGTGTACATATCAAGAGGTCCATTGACTAGAGAATCGTTAGCAATAGATGTCATCAAAATGCCTGATAAAGCGAGTAGATATGCATGGATATTAGACAATATTAACAAATTAGATGGTAGTGGTATAATATATTGTTTAACCAAAATGGATTGTGGATATTTGACTGAATTTCTTGATAAAAATGGTGTATCGGCAATGTGGTATTGTTCAAATAACAATGCAGAAGAATATCTATTTGAAGCTGAAAGAAAGTTCATGAATAATGAGATAAAAGTGCTCGTTGCAACTATTAAGTTAGGTATGGGATATGACAAAGGCGATATAGGATTTGTTATACACTATCAAATGCCAAGTAATGTTGTAGCTTATTATCAACAAATTGGACGTGCTGGTAGAAATATTGACAAAGCATATGCGATAATGTTAACAGGAAAAGAGGATTCTAGTATTACTAATCATTTTATTAATAATGCTTTCCCATCAAGGAAAGAGGTTGAAAATATTAAGACTTTGTTAGAAGAAACTAATGGAATGAAAATTGCAGAAATATTATCAAAAGTTAATATTAATCGAAAGAGAGCTTTAAAAGCGATTGAATTTTTAGAAAAAGATGGTTATATTTTTAAAGAGAATCATTCCTATTATTTGTCACCTAAACCATTCTATTATGATGAAGAAAAATATACTGCTTTAAAAAATATACGAAATAGAGAATATTCGGACATGCAGTCATTAATAGAGAGAACTGAATGTTTGAGCAAGTTTGTAGTTAATAGATTAGATGATAATACTGCTGTTAATTGTGGTAAATGTTCGAATTGTATAGGTCATCATATATTATCTGAAAAAGTTAATGTCGAAAAACTCGAAATTAGTCAAGAATATATTAAAAGTTTGAAAATGCTAATTGAGCCAAGGAAGCAATGGACAGATAGAAAACGTTTGACTTATTTTAATTATCAAGGCATTGCGTTGTCTAGATATGGCGATATAGGATATGGCGAATTAGTTAAAAGAGATAAGTATTCTAATCAAAAGAGGTTTTGTGATGAATTAGTTGGCAAAAGCAGAGAGTTGCTAATGCCTTATATTAAAGATCATAATATTACTCACATCACTTCTATTCCGTCATTAAGAAGCAATATTGTAACTGATTTTGCGAAGAGGTTAGCAAGCGTATGTAAATTGGAATATGTTGAGTTATTAAGCAAAGTAGTACGTGATAATGATTTTCAGCAAAAAGATATGGAAAATTCATCATTTCAAGAGCGTAACGCTATAGAATCATTCGAATTTATAGAAGGAAGAAGTGTTCCTTTAAATATTATTCTAATTGATGATGTTGTTGATTCAAAATGGACTCTTACAGTATGTGGGCACAAATTGATGGAACATGGATGCAAGTTAGTGTTCCCGTATGCACTAGCTGATAGTTCGCAAGGAGGTAGCAATGAATAGTAATTCAGAAATGATTGTAATACTATGTAGTAGATTATGTATGGGCGAATCAATAAAGCCGTTAGAGTCGGCAGAATGGAGTAAGTTTGCATTACGTATTAGGGATTCAGGGCTTGAACCGAAAAATTTGTCTGATTTTTCTAAAGATGAGTTAGTTAAGAAGTTGTTAATAAAAGATGAATTTGCTCAAAGAATTTTAGATTTAATAGGTAGGTCTGTAAGTTTATTTATTGAGCTTGAGAGATATTTTAATATTGGTATCAAAATCGTAACTAGAGCTGATAAAGCGTATCCAAATAAATTATCAAGAAATTTAGGAAATAGCAAGCCACCATTTTTTTATTACGCAGGCGATATAAATATTTGTGACGATGAGTCAATTGGATTTGTTGGATCTAGGAATATATCAGAAACCGATATCAGTAATGTGCAAGAGTTGGTAAATAAAGCAAATAAGTTAGGATATACTATTGTATCTGGTGGTGCAAAAGGTGTAGATTCAATTGCGACTAATCAATCATTATTAAATGGTAGTGCTGTTGTTGAATTCGTTGCTGACTCGATGATTAAGAAGATAAAAGTAGCTAATTATAGTAAAGCAATAAGAGATGGTCGGTTAGTAGTACTTTCTGCAGTTAATCCTGATGGAGGATTTAATGTTGGTAATGCTATGAGTAGAAATAAGTTTATTTATACTAGTTCAAAGGCTACAATAGTTGTAAAAACTGACTACAATAAAGGCGGAACATGGGCGGGTGCAATTGAGAATATGCGACAAAAGTGGAGTCCAGTATATTGTGTAGAAAATAATCGATATGAAGGTAATAGGGCGTTGATTTCACAAGGAGCAATAGCCATTAATACTGAATGGGATTTTAATATTGAAAAGAAAGATAAAGTTGAACGAATTCAAGAAATTAGCATTTTTGAATTGTTGAATAGTAATAATAAAGTATAGTGATAGAAAAAATTATTTTAGACGTAATCATTATTCTTAATATCAGCATGCAAGGATGTTATTCATCCTTGCATTTTGCATGTTCAATGTGTTATATAGTAGAATTGCGAACCTAAAATTTAAAAATTTGCAAAATTATGCCATTTAACTGCAATTGATGTTGTTAATATTATTTTTCTGTCAAAATTAATGAATTATATGGTATAATATGGGAAAAGATTAATAAATAATATTTATAAATAAGGAGGGTGTATGACTGCAATACCCAATCAAAGAGAATATTTAGCTAAAGGTGAGAAATTTAAAAATCATGTTAAAGAGTTCGATAAATATCTTAGAACCGACGAGTGCATTATTGTACATATAGATGGGGTCGATTTTACGAGTGGATATTATAAAAAATTGAAGGTTCCATATGATTACAATTGCTTTAAAGCCATATGTAATACTGCGGTTAAACTATGTGGTGAAATAAAAAGTGCACGACTTTGTTATGTAGCGAATGATGAAATAGTAGTAATACTAGATGGGGCTGAAATCAAGGAGAACTTTCACAATAGAATACAGAAAATATCATCTATATTGGCTAGTATGTGCTCTGTATATTTTATTGCTGAATTAGAAAACATCATAGCTTCAGAATTTCCACATAATAAGGGATATGCAGTGCTGAAGGATAATGCTGTTTTTGCTGCAAAATGTTTTAATTTGGAGAAGCATTATATTAATGAATATTTTCAATGGAGACAATATGGATGTAAAAAATCTATTTTTGATAAAAGATTGAATTATGATGGTCAGGATGAGTGGGTGAAAAATGGCGCTGTTGTACTTCATAGTGAGGATAATTGGGTATGCAGAACTGATGTTGATTTAACTAAACATAAGCTTGTTAGATCACCGCAAAATAAGTTTTATTTTCCTATAGAAGTAAAATTGGATAAAAACATGGGGGCGAAGTGAAATATGGATATTAATAAGACTATAAATACAAAATATTTAGAAGAATGCTTCCGCTTGGTTGATACTCTAGAGTTAGGGAGCAGTAAGGACTATAAACAAACCGTAAATTTATTTGTATTGAATAATGTCAATGATAAATTTGATTATCAATGTTTGAAGTCATTAATTAGAAATAACTTAGCCAACTATGTTTTCAATAGACGTAAGATAGATGATTATATAAAAGATGGTACAGTTGTAGAATCCGGATTTGACGCAAGGGATAAACTAGTTGAAATAAGCGAAAATGCCTTAGATAAGGAAAATTTTGGAGCTGGCGGCGAATTAGGTGAGATACTATTGTATATATTTTTGGAAGGTTTTTGCGGTAGTAAAAAACTTCTATCTAAAGTCGAAATCAAAACTAATAATAAAGATTATGTTAAGGGATTTGATGGAGTTCATTTTAACATAAAAAAAACATTAGATGGGGAAGTTTATCAAATAATTTTTGGTGAATCTAAAATTGTAACTAATCTTAATAAAGCCATTTCGGAAGCGTTTGATTCTCTGATAGGCTGCTATGAGAATAAGGCAACTGAATTTTCTTTGTTAGATGAGAGCATTATGAATGAGTTCGCTGTTGACAATGAAACCGTGGAGATGTTAAAAAAAATTCTAATTCCTAAATATCAAAGTGCAAATTGTTTATGTGAAGTTGAGCATGCTTTTGGTATTTTTATTGGTTATACAATTCAATATAGCGAAGATAATAGGAATCTGCATAAAAAGGCAATGATTGATACTCAAATTAAAAGTGATATTGAGAAAGTGAAGGTAGTAATAGCGAATAAGATAGCAAAAACCTACCATGGCAATAACTCTGATTATTATATATATATCATGCCTTTTAATGATGCAAAAGTTGACAAAAAAGAAATCATGGAATATATTGCTGGTAGGAGGATGAATTAAATTGAAATTATCATTTGGGGATGTCTTATTAAATGAGATAGAGAATAATTTATATTTCAAATCATTGTATAATGAAGTACTAAGTTTATATGGGGACAAAATAATTAATGGAACACTAAATAATAGTTTTAGTGATGATAAAATCAATGATATCTTAAGATTTGCAGATATTTTATCGAAATCAAATGTCACAAATAAATTGAGTTTTCATAGGAATTTAGCTCAAGATATTGTGATAATAATGTCGGTTGTATTTGCACATGATAAAAACATACATGAAAAAGTTAGTTTTTACGAAAAAAATATTTTTAGCACTGTATCCAATTACTCGGGATTTAGCAAGGTTAAGGGGGGCGATAAAGTGGCGAATAATGCTGATTACTTTTCCGACTTTGCTAATAATATAAAAAAAGAGTTTAATAGAGTTGACGGAAGTCAGGATGTTTTTTATTTCGATTCTCAAAAAAAAGCCTTGAATATGATGGAAAATATGCAATACTATAGTTTTTCTGCACCAACTTCAATGGGAAAAACATTTATAATTAAAAATTTCTTAAAAAATAAAATTTTAGATAGTAATTGCAGATGTATAGTATTAATTTTGCCGACTAAAGCACTTATAAATGAGTTGGAAGAAGACCTAATTCTAGAGAGCTGCACAGAGTTGAACTTGCATAATTTCGTCGTGCTAACAATTCCAACACAAATTAAGTTGTTTGCAGCAGAGCGAAAAATATTGTTGTTTACGCCTGAAAGAATGTTACAGGCATTAAATGATGAATCAATTAAAGATATTGATTACTTTTTTGTCGATGAATCACAGAAAATTTTCGAGTCAGATGAAAGAGCGCCTTTGTATTATAAGCTGCTGGAAAAAGTCAATGCTACAATGCCGTTAACTAAAATAATATTTTCCTCTCCATACACTGAAAATCCTGAAATACTTTTGGAATTGATTAATAGTCCATATATTCAAAATAAGAAAGAATTAGCCGGATCTGACAAGTTTGATTTTACGCCAGTAGCACAGAAGCAATTTTTGATTGATGTTCACAATAATAAAGTTAAAGTATATAGTCAATTAGCAAGTGATTTTGTAAATATTACTTGTAACTCTAAAATTACTTGGACTGGCTTGATTGCAGAACAAACAAATTCAGGTCCTAGTATTGTTTATTGCAAATCAAAAGCTGATGTCTTAAAGTATGCGAATGAATATTCTAATCTTATAAAAGAACACGAAACCCTAGACAGTGAAATACTAAACTTGATTCATCTTGTTGAAACAGAAATAAATCCAGACTATTATTTAATTCCCTTATTGAAGAAAGGTATTGCTTTTCATATGGGTATTATGCCTTCACAAGTGAGAAAAAAAGTTGAAAATCTAATGAAAAATGGAGTTTTAAAAGTTGTATTTTGCACTTCAACGCTTCTTGAAGGCGTAAACTTGCCAGCAGTTAATATTTTTGTCCTATCACAAAAAAAGGGACATGGTAAATTAAGTGTACTAGAGTTCAAGAATTTAATCGGTAGAGCTGGAAGAATTAAATATAATTTATGGGGTAATGCTTTTTTAGTAAATTTAGCAAGTGAGGATTCATATTACGCATATAAAGAATATTTAAAATCTAGTATAAAGGAAAATAGTTTGAATCCACAGGTGCCACACCGAATTAAAGAGATGGCTCCTAGTTTGTTTGATTCTGAGTATAAAATTATAAAGAAAAAAAACGAGTCATTTCCTAACTTAAATAAATTTATAATGTATAGAAATTTATTATTAGAAGCTGTGAAAATGAATAAGACAAACTCTGTAGTATACAAACATTATAGTAAAGATATAGAAAAGCTGCTAGAGCAAAATAAAAGTCTAATTGAATTTGATCTGGAAGACATCAATGACTTGAAATTTGCTCCAGAAATACTTAATGACTTAAAATCGAGAATAATTAATGGTCAAATAGAATTACCAAAGTTGATAAAAATTGAAGACATAAATACTCGAGGTGTTAGCGAAGAAGATAAAGAACTAAATAGAAAAATAATCGATAGTAATATTCTAGAACTTTCTGAATTTTTCATTAAATTACATGCAGTATTTCAATGGGATAAATATCATAGTAGTCTTGACATCGGATCGGAAAATAGTCTGCCAATTTTAGCTACTACAGTATCAAAATGGATTGCAGGACAACGGTTAAGTAAATTAATATTTGGAAAGTTGCAATCTTATAAGAGATCTCAAAAGAGGTATAGCCTAGTTACTCACTCAGTTGAAGTTTATCAAGATACTATACCAGAAAGAAATGAAGTCATTATGGAAGTAATGGATCTAATAGAGACTAAAATAAAATATACTTTAAGTAGCTATGTGAAAAAGTTCGTAGAATTATACAAAAAAGTAAAAAAGATAGAAATCGAAAGTAGTATCGATGATTATATAGATTACGGAACTATGAATAATGTTATTATTACATTGCAAAAGATAGGACTATCTAGAGAGTTGGCGCATGAAATATACGTGAAAAATTATTTTGAATATGCTAGTGATGGAAAAATATATATCAAAGAGAAAAATATATTAACAAAAAATGATAATTACAAAGAAGAAATGAGTTATGTTGTTAAAAACTTGGCAAATTTATTCTTATAACATTATTATAAGTTATTTATTGAGGGGGTCTATGACCCTCTCTGCTTTTGCCAGTAATTATATTATGGGAGGTGGTTTTGTGATTTGAGTGGTTGTGTAGGTATATGGTTTATAATTATTTATGATACAAAGGAGGAAAGGTAGATGATTGATTTAGAGACGTTTCGGCGGATAAAGGCGCTGAAGAAGGATGGGTATGTGCAGCGAAGTGTTGCAGAGGATATTGGGGTGAATCTTAAGACAGTTCAGCGGTGGTGGCATCGGAGTGAGGATGATTTCCTGGGGAATGGTAGAACTAATAGAGATGATCGGCTGAATGTTTATAAAGACTTTCTGGTCGGAGAGCTTAGCCGTGATAGATTGCTGACTGATACCGTATTGAGAGAAAGATTGCTGAAACATGCGGCTGCGAATAGCATGACAGTTGGTGTGGGTGTAGGCGATGAGCGGATTGCAAGTTTAGGTGAGAAGATTGCACTAGGTCATAGTAATCGCAAAGACAACGTAGCACATGGATGCGATAAGGGCAGTAAGTGTATCAATAGTATGGTAGTTGGAGTTAGTGATGAATTAGCTTCTGGCAATAGTGGCTTAGCTGGTGATAGTAGTTCTGTGTGTAGTGATATATCTGGTGTAAGTGGCGGTAATGGTGAAATCGGGACGGTGGCAATTGATGGCAAGAATGAAATCGTTGAGGATAAGGAAAAGCCGAAGCCAGTGGGGTTCAGTATATCGGATCCGTCATTTAGGAGGTACATGGTTCTGCTGCGGCTAGAGTTTGGATATCCAAAGCCGCCGTTGCAAGTGGTGCATCGGAAGTATGCGATGAGGGAAAGTCCACCTGGGGAGGAGTCGCAAGTTGACATGGGGCAGATAGTTGTGAGGGATATGTACGGCAAGAGTTTGCGGTTGTATATCTTTGCGATGGTGCTGTCGTGTAGTCGAATGAAGTTCT
>CAMQSU010000002.1 GCA_947037025.1 uncultured Clostridia bacterium
ATGAGTTATGTTGATGGTGGAGCAGTAACTTATACAAGATGGTGGGGGTTCGATATAAGATTAACCAATGCGGATTGTATTTTGATGGGTAACATATCAACTGCAGTAGGAATGCTTGCTTCAATTGGGGGCGTTATGGGAGGTTACATAGGTACCGCCATAGGTTTATCGTTGGGTCTTAATGCAGGAGTTATTAGTTTAGCATTGGGGATGGTTAATAAAGGTAATGGAGTGAAAATTAAATTGAGTTGGCTAAAGATACCTTTAATGCTAGGATCATTTAGTACAGCTAGTGCGATTTTTTGTTCAGGAATGAGAAGTTTGTAAAAGGAGGTGACATATGAAAAATAAATTATTGAAATATTTATTAATAGGGCTTTCGATAGTAGGTTTTTCTATTTCAATTATTTTGATTTCGATTGGATATAGTTTAGAATTAAATCTGTATTTTTCAATAGGATATATCATATCCGGAATTACAACTATTGCAACGTGTATTTCTATATTCGCATTTAAGATAATTAAAGAAAAAAATGATAAAGTTGACTGAGATGAAGGAGAGGGTTTAAGTGTCTGCCTATTGACTATACATGTAATAGTAATCCGACTGATAACATTGTCGATGCTTCTCATATATTGTTTTTAGATAGTGATGCTTGAACAATCTGTGTAGTCATCAACCTGTATTTTTTGGACGGCACTAGTGTTAAAGTAAAAGATGAGCATGCATTTTGGAATAGCACTTTGAATAAGTACGTATTCCTCAGAGATGATGGTTTAAAATATATTGGAGATTCATTCAACAAGCAAACAACAGATAGTAACGGGAATATGACTTCATTAAATGTAGAACTAGATGGTGAAAAGTAGATTTAATCACTGTAATTATTCGTAAGCTATAATTTTTGTATGATTTTATATAGTATATATTAATGTCAACTAATAAATAAAAGGATAAGAGTTTTCTTATCCTTTTTTGTATTTCATATTTAACACAATGAAGTAAAACACTTTTATACTGTATAATTTACGGTGTCATTTCAATGCTTGCAACTAGCTAAATAATTATTATTGTTGTTGACAAGCTAATCACATCATGATATAATATTAATAGTTAGAAATATGAAGTGGTTTTATGTGAAATCAAATATCCATATTTTCAAATGTAACCCGCATGAACTTTAATAGTTTTGCAGGTGAAGAAAGAAGGGTTAGACCTAATCGCCACTTGCGTGCGCTATGTTCAAAGGATTGCCTCATTATATAGGGTAGCGAGGTATTGATTATGGTGATAGTGGGTAATAATTAATGTAATGAATTGTGGGGTTTAATATGAAAGAATTTAGCTTGAAAGCGATATTCAAAAAGATCATTATACATGATTTTATCTTTTACATTTCGGTGTTGATATGGCAGATCTCGGTGTATCTAATTAATGTTTATAATCAGAATGGGTTTTACTCTATTGGATTCCTTATCGTGAGTTTTGTTATTTGGGCAATTTCGCATTATGAAACAAGACTTGTGACAGTAAATAATGAAAGATTTATGGGATATAAAGGATACCTAATGTATACATATAAATTGTTATCTATATTACTGATTGGTATAACTACTGGTCTATGCTTTCTGTTTACTAGCAATTTATTGGTCATGATTTCAATTTCAGGCGTTTGGGTTTTTATACATTGGTTAATATTGTGTTTAGTAATTAAGAAATATGATAAACTGATGTTGGACAATAGGGGGATTGTATATTTAAACAACTCATTAATAGTAGAAAAATGGTATATTGAGGGGGAAATTGAAAAAAATGAACCTGATCAAGACAGCAAGGAAAATGCCTAACTATTTAAAGTTTTGTATTATAGTTAGCATTATCGGCAAATTTTGAAAAAAAATATAAAGTTTGTGAAATATGCTTGACATATTGTCGCTAGTTTGGTAATATGTTAATACAAAGTAGAAGTTACCCTTCTCACCAGTCACGATTTTGTGCACTAGGTAATTAGTTTTTATTGAGATGTTATGTCTTTATTATGAATTTTTGTGGGTGACTTTTACTAAGTTGCCCACTTTTTTTGTGGGAATTCGCTAATTGTTATAGGAGGACATGACTATTAAAGAGCAAATAATGAATGACCAAATCAGATGTAGAGAGGTCAGACTTATCGGTAGTGACGGTGAGCAGTTGGGCGTAGTACCAACACTACAAGCTAAGGAAATGGCTTATGATAAAGATTTAGACATTGTTCTAATTTCTCCACAAGCTAATCCGCCGGTTGCTAAGATTATGGATTATGGCAAGTTCAAGTTCGAGCAAGGTAAGAAAAGCAAAGAAGCGAAAAAAAATCAGAAGGTCGTTGAGCTTAAAGAGGTGTGGCTATCTGCTACTATCGATACTAACGACATGATGACAAAAGCGAAGAGCGCAATGAAGTTCCTTGAAGCTGGTGACAGAGTTAGAGCTTCTATCCGATTAAAGGGTAGACAAATGGCTCGTCCTGAGATAGCTGTTAAGGTTATGGAAGACTTTTATGAAATCGTTAAGGATTTAGGCACTATAGAGAAAAAGCCTAACCAAGAGGGTAGAAGTATTTCAATGATCGTTGTTCCTATCGCAAAGAAACCATGATAGCAAAAAATTCAAATTGGAGGAAAGATAAATGCCAAAGGTAAAATCACATAGCGGCGCTGGTAAACGTTTTAGGTTTACTAAGAACGGCAAAATTAAAAGAGCAAAAAACAACTCAAGCCATATTTTAACTAAGAAGGCTTCAAAGAGGAAAAGAGGATTAAGGAAAGCAACTTACGTGTCTGAGACTCAAGCAAAGACTGTTAAGAAGTTACTACCTTATAGCTAATAGGACGGAGGTATAGAAGATGAGAATTAAAAGAGGCGTCAACGCGATTAAAAAGCGTAGAAAGATAATGAAGCAAGCCAAAGGTTACTTTGGAGCAAAGAGCAAACTATACAGAGTAGCGCGTCAAGCGGTTATGAAGTCTGGTAATTATGCTTATGTTGGTAGAAAGCTTAAAAAGAGAGAGTTTAGACAGTTATGGATAGCTCGTATCAATGCTGCTGCTAGAATGAATGAGCTAACTTATAGCACATTAATGCACGGCTTAAAGCTTAACGACATTACTCTTAACCGTAAAGTCTTAGCTGACCTTGCTGTTAACGATCCTAAAGCTTTTACAGTTTTATGTGACAAGGCTAAGGAAAAATTAGCTAAATAATTTAAATTAATTAAAAACCTTTGATATTTTATCGAAGGTTTTTGTTTATTTCATAAGGTTATTTGCAGCAAAAAATATGCTAATAATTTAATCAAATTACCGTTTGTATTATATTAAATAATTGCAAAAATAACATAACAGTATTCAAGCAATAAAAGTTTGTTTATTTTAATAAGTTTGTATATCAAATGTTTCATAAAAATTATTATTTATTTTTGCAATTAATATTTCATTTTGCGGATATTTGTGTTATAATTATGATAGATAAAAGTATTATATATTTGCGTTATTATAGGAGGTCAGTTTTATGATTAATATGGAGATGATTACAAGTATTTCTAACTCTACAATTTGCGGCGTTAGAAATCTAGTTCGTGATTCATCACTTCGTCAAGAATGTGGTAATTTTGTTGCTGAAGGATACAACATAGTAAAGGATATTCCAAAGGGATATATTCTAGAGTTGTTTTTAACAAAAGCAGCATTTGAAAAGCATGGTGATCTTGAATATTTGTGCGAGTTTGTGACATTAGTTTCTGATAAAGTTATGGGTGCGATTAGTGATACTAAGACGCCATCAGGTATACTTGCAGTTTGTTCAATGCCAAGAATTACTACTGGTGAGTCTAATAGAGTTATTTTATTAGACAATTTATCTGATCCTGGTAACGTGGGTACAATACTAAGGACTGCTACTGCGTGCGGAATTACTGAAGTGTGGACATATGGTAATTGTGCTGATTTATATTCGCCAAAAGTTGTTAGAAGCTCTATGGGCGGAATATTTCATGTTACTGCTCGAAAAGTTGAAATTGAAGATATTATAGGTAGTGTTTTGGTGCTTGATATGGACGGCGAAAACTTATACGAAATGGATTCAGTTCCACAAAGTTTTGTAATAGTTATTGGTAGTGAAAGTCGTGGTGTTAGTCCGGAAATTAGAGAGCTTGCAAGCAAGGTGATTTCGCTGCCAATGGGTGAGAATATGCAGTCATTGAATGCCGGTGTTTCGCTTAGTGTTGCACTTTATCATTTGATACATAATTTTGGTTAATGGTATATAAATTTGATAGAAGAAATTTACTATAAGTACAATTAGAAAATTTGCGTTTTCAGCGTTTGATTTAATATCATTTTGTTAAATTTTTTATATAAATTAAATATCCGAACTCTGATGTGTTAAAAAATATTTTAGTATGATTTTTTAATGCGTGCATGTTATATAAGATGATAGAATATTATATCATTATATTAATGGAATAAATAATTGTTTGCTAGAATATAATCTAGTAGATTTTAAATAAAAATATTTTAATTATTGGAGGGAATTGATATGTCAGGTCATAGTAAGTGGGCAACAATAAAAAGAAAAAAAGGCGTGAATGATACTAAGCGTGCGGGCGTCTTTACAAAGATTGGGCGCGAGATAGCTGTTGCGGTTAAGTGTGGCGGTGCTGATACTGCTAGCAATAGTAGACTTCGTGACGCGATAGCAAAGGCGAAATCTAATAATATGCCTAATGATAATATCGTTAGAAGCATCAAAAAAGCTAGCGGAGAAATAGGCTCTATCAATTACGAGGAGAATGTTTATGAGGGTTACGGCGCTGGTGGTGTTGCTGTTATCGTAGAGACTTTAACAGATAACAAAAACCGTACGGCAGGCGATATTCGTCATCACTTTGATAAGTGTGGCGGTAGCATGGGTACTAATGGATGTGTATCATATATGTTCAGTAAAAAGGGTGTTATTATTGCTGATATGGCAGGTCATGATGATGATAGTATCATGGAGCTTGCTATTGAAGCGGGTGCTGATGATGTTGTTAATCAAGGCGAATTCTGCGAAATTTTTACTGATCCAACTGAGCTTGGCAGCGTTCGCGAGGCTTTAGAGGCAACGGGCAAAGTTGTTATAGCTGATAGTATGGTAGACTTAATCCCTGAAAATTATATTAAGCCTGATCCAAAAGCTATAGGCAGAATATTGAAACTCATTGATATGCTTGAGGATAATGATGATGTGCAAAACATTTATCATAATGCTGATCTTGATGATGTTGAGGAGGAGTTATGAAAAATATACAGAAGTTAGCAATGCTTGCAAAGGCTAGTTCTTATAAGCTTAGTGCTATGAGTGATAGCGATAAAAACAAAATTTTAATCGCTATTGCAAATGAAATTACTGCATCATCTGATGAAATATTAAAAGCAAACATTATTGATATTAACGCATTGAGCGGAAATAATGCCTCATTCCGTGACAGGCTTTTGCTAAATCCTGCAAGAATTAACGCTATGTGCGAAGGGCTTAGACAAATTGCAAAGTTGCCTAATCCTATCGGCGAAGTTGTTGATGTTTGGACTAATAAAGATGGGCTTGAAATTAGTAAAGTTCGCGCTGCACTTGGTGTAGTAGGTGTCATTTATGAGGCTAGACCGAACGTGACTATAGATGTTGCTGCTTTGTGTATCAAGGCTGGAAATGCAGTTATTTTGCGTGGTGGCAGTGATGCTATTAATAGCAATAGAGCACTTTATATGGCGATGACTAGGGCTATTGAGAGTGTTGGATTTAGCGGAGATATTGTAATGTTTGTAGATGATACGGATAGATCAGTCACTCTAGATATGCTAAAGCTTGGCAAGTATATTGATGTAGTTATCCCTCGTGGAGGCAATGAGCTGAAAAACTTGGTTATGGAAAATGCTAATATGCCTGTCATTGCAAGTGCGGGTGGAAATTGTCATTTGTATGTGGATAGCAGTGCTGATATTGATATGGCAATTAAAGTTATTCTTAATGCAAAAACGCAGCGTCCAACAGTGTGTAATGCACTAGAGCAGTTGCTGATTTCTCGTGATATTATCGATTCCGCAGTGCCTAATATATTTGCAGCACTTAAAAATGCCGGCGTGATAATTAAGGCTTGTGCTGAAAGTATTTCAGTTTATAACAGCAGTGATATGAGCAGCGAAGAATGTAGAATGTTTTGCTCTGGCAGTAATAGTGGAAGTGAAGAATGTGAAATTTATTGTGCCGGTGTGGAGCAAGCAACAGATAAAGATTATTACACAGAGCATCTTGGCATGGAAATAAGCGTGAAGATAGTGAGCGGAGTTGAAGAGGCTATTGAGAGAATTAACGAGCATAACACTTCTCATAGTGATGGCATAATATCAAGCGATAAAAAAAATATTGATTTGTTTACAAGCTGCGTGGATTCTGGGTGTATATATGTAAATGCTTCTACTAGATTTACCGATGGTTTTGAGTTTGGATTTGGTGCTGAAATTGGGATCAGTACTCAAAAGTTGCACGCACGAGGACCTTTAGGATTAAGGCAACTTACTAGTGAAAAATATATTTGTGTAGGCAACGGAACAATTAGAAAGTAATTGTTTAATTGTAATAAATATATATTAAATATAAGATAAAAATACAGCAACTTTAAGCAAGTTGCTGTATTTTTTTACTATTTATAGTATTGTTAATTCAGTAGCTGAACATGTCCGTTTAAATTGATATAAACATTTTAGGGAATATTATTGAGAAGTCAGAGAATTAAATGCAATTATGCGTTATCCTCAATTTTAATCATTACGAAGCCTTGTGGAGCTTGGCAAAGTGGACATTTGTCCCATGCTTCTTTAAGAGTTTGCTCATGTCCACAACTTTTACACTTCCATTTAGTAGCAGTAGTTTTCTTGTATAGTGTGCCATTTTTTAGTTGAGTGTATAATTGAGTAAATAACATTTTGTGGCAAGTTTCTACATTAATAAGATTCTCGAAGAATTTAGCAATGTCCTCAAATCCTTCAGCGCGTGCAACTTTTGCAAACTCAGGATATACTTTAGTGCTTTCAATCTCCTCATCAGAAGCGGAAAGTTTTAAATTCTCTTCCAAAGATTGTAACTTCTGCTTGAATGGGTAGCCAGTGCAAATGTCGATATTCTTAATTTCATTTGGCTCTAACGCATCTAAGAAACTGAATATCATTCTTGCATGATTAAACTCATTTGTAGCAACTAGTTTGATCATATCAGACATGTCTGTGTAACCCTCACTTTTTGCTAACTTTGCTAGCATGTCATATCTGTTTCTTGCACATGACTCGCCTACGTATGCTTTTGCTAAATTGTCCCAAGTTTTACTTTTATTGTTATTCATTATAGTATCCTCCATATGATAGTTAGATTATGTGCAGCAATTTGGTCTTTATACTATCAAATACGAATTATTTTATATTTATCATTACAATTGCTATATAATACACAAAAGTGCATAAAGTTGTAATAATATTGCATTTGAAGTCTTTAATTTGCACTTTCCATTTTTTTCGTGTGAATAGATTTATTATAAAATTATTTCATCATATGGTATAATATGGTGTATTTATCTTTATTATATACAAATATATAATACATTTATATATAAAAAGTATAAATAATCAAAAAAAGATGTAAAAAAGTATTGTAATCTATTTATATATGTGATATAATTATTGTATCTTAATATTACGGAGGAAATTTTATGGCTGAGTTTAATTATGAAGTAGTCAAAAATGTAGGTTTATTGTCAGAGTCAAGCAAGGGCTGGAAAAAAGAGTTGAATTTAATCAGCTGGAATGAGAAAGACCCGAAATATGATATCAGAGAGTGGTCTCCTGATGGGACTAAAATGGGTAAAGGCGTTACTTTATCAAAAGAAGAAGTTGTAGCTCTTAAAAGCTTGCTTATTAATTTTGAGATTGAGTAATTAATTTTATTTAATGAATTAAATATTTTATTAGTAGGCAGATGCTGACTTTTAGAATTTGAAAATAACAGTTGAATTTATTCTGCTGTTTTTTTTATGTTTAAATTGATGTTTTACGTGAGAAAAAGCATTTATTAACAGTTTGTTTATATATCAATCTTTAGGTGTAATATATTGCACAACCAATTTAATTAATTTGCATATTTTCCCCCTCATTAGTTTGACTTAGAAGAATAAAAGGAGTATAATTAATTAAGCTTAGAAGTTATTCTATGCTCGATTTTTCATGTTAAGTAATCGCTCAAGTGAGCGTGGGAGGTATATATGTTTGCAAACTTAATTAACTCAGCGGGCGGTACAATTAATGTAGATGTTCTTGCTGGATTCGATGTTACTATTTTCTTATACCTAGGAATTATACTGATTTCTACTAAAATTGGTGGTATGATTTGTAGGAAATTTGGACTCCCGCAAGTAGTAGGAGCTTTGCTAGCTGGTATTATTATTGGTCCAGTGTGTTTAGGCTGGGTTACATTTGATTCACCTTACGATGTAAATGGTAAAATTATAGAGGCTATGGCTCAAATTGGTGTTTTGCTGATTATGTTCTCTGCCGGTCTTGATACTAACATGAAAGAAATTAAAAAGAATGGTGTTCCGAGTCTAGTTATTACTTCTTTCGGTGTTATTGTTCCGCTAATATTTGGATTTTTGGTAGGTTGGGGTATTGATAAAGGTTTTGCTCCACTTACTACTACTGATGATGTTTTGCATGTTCTTTTCTTTGGTATTTTGCTAACTGCAACATCTGTTGGTATCACCGTTGAAGTACTTAAGGAATTAGGTAAGTTAAAAGGTAAAGTCGGATCAAGCGTGCTTTCTGCCGCTATTCTTGATGATATTATCGGAATTGTAATTTTATCTATAGCAATCAGTATTAAGGGTGGCAGTTCAGGTGCAGTAGATGCGCCTTCTATCACTGAAACTATTGTTAAAGTTTTATTGTTCTTCGTTTTTGCTCTGATTGCGGGTGGTGTTATCCATTACGCTTTCAAGTGGCTTTCAGGTCACTTCCCAGTAACTCGTAGGCTTCCTATTTTTGGTCTTGTAATTTGTTTCTTTTTCGCTTGGATATCAGAGCATGTCTTCGGAGTTGCATCAATTACTGGTGCGTTCGTTGCCGGTGTTGTAATGAGTAACATGAAAGGAACGCATTATGTTGAGAAAAAAATTGATACAAGCTCCTATATGCTTTTTGGGCCGATCTTCTTTGCAAATATCGGTTTGACCATGGATTTTAGCACTTTTGATGTGAGTATGCTCGGCTTTACTGCCGCATTCGTTGTAATGGGATTGCTTTCTAAAGTTCTCGGTTGCGGCGCAGGCGCATTGCTTTGTAAGTTTTCACCGCAAGACTCTATTAGGGTTGGTTTTGGTATGATGGCACGTGGCGAGGTAGTTTTGATAGTTGCCCAGCGAGGAATTGCAGCGGGAATAATTGGCGCTGCTTATATGTTCCCTGTAATTATTCTAATAGTAGTATCTAGCTTCTTGACTCCAATTGCACTTAAGATGCTTTACAAGAAAGATAATGCTTCGCCTCTTGAGCGAGAGGGCATTGAACCTCCTCCTTTTATAGAGCCTAATATCATTTGATTTCTACTATAATTTAATTAAATATACAGCTTAAATAGCATCACTTTATATGAGGGTGCTATTTTTTGTATGTTTGCAATCTAATTTGAATACTACATTTTGTTGTGAAAATTTAAATATTAAGTATATATCGCATTTTATATCTCAAACTATGTCTAGGAGGGTGTTGAATGTATAATAAATTTAGATCGATGAATTACAAAGTGATGATTATTGTATCACTAATTATAACTATGATAGCTTTGATGACTTTGCCACTAGCCCTTAGTGGTAGTAATCAAATTAATTTAGATAGCAATGGTTTAGACCCGCTGCAATCAGTGCAGCAGACTGCAAATAAAGGTAAAAGCGTGTACTTAGGCGGTACGGCACTCGGTATTGATATGAGAGTTAATGGTCTAATTATATCAGGAATATTGCCAGTCGTAACAGCAAGTGGAGTTTGCACTCCGCTTGAAGGCTTTGGCATAACAAAGGGGGATATATTAGAAAGTCTTAACGGCACTTCTGTTAAATCTATGAGTGATATTACTACTGTGCTAGATAGTTTGACTTCACCGAATATTGATATGGCAATTTGTCGTAATGGCGAAAAACTTCATGTTAACGGCGAAGCAGTTCTTGATTCCGTATCAGGAAAGTATCGAATTGGTCTTGCAATGACGGAGAATGTTGAGGGTATTGGTACTCTAACTTTCGTTGATCCTGAAGATGGTAGATATGGTTCGTTAGGTCACGTTATAGCAAATAATAGCAACGGCGATAGATATAGTGATGTGCATGGCAAAATTCATGCGGCTAGAATTTATGGTGTTGATAAAGGTACTAAAGGTCATGCGGGGCAGTTAATTGGTGCTTTTGATAAAGGAAGAATTTTTGGTGAGCTTGATAAAAATGAGGATCACGGGGTATTTGGAAAATATTTAGCAAACACAGATGATATGAAATTAGTGCAGGTTGCATCAAGAAATGAAGTGAAATCTGGCAAGGCGGAGATAGTAACTTCTGTATTTACAGGCGTTCCTACTCACTATACTATTGAGATTGTTAGAGCATATAAACAGGATAAAGAAAAAGTTAAGGGTATGATGATAAAAGTTACTGACCCAAGATTGATTGACGTTTCTGGTGGAATTGTTCAGGGTATGAGTGGTAGCCCGATACTTCAAAAAGGTAAATTAATTGGTGCTGTTACTCATGTTATGGTGGCTGATGCAACTAAGGGCTACGCAACTTATGTAGATTGGATGATAGATAAATAAGAAGTATTCAGTCTGTTTTAATTAGTTTTTATTGCAGCAATAAGATTGAGCTGCAAATAGATAAATTTTGAATATTTGTTAATTATGCTGTCATTATTAGAATTATAGTATTGATTTAGGAAATAAATCGCGATAATATATTTTTCATTCTACAAAATAATACAAAATATTACAAATTGCTGCAAAAAGTGTCATCGCCTTAATTAATTATGTATGTTATAATTATTAGAGGTGAAAATATGGAAATTTCGGAATTATTAATTAGGTTAGGTTTTAGGTCTAACAATTTAGGTTTTAGGTATTTAGTTGACCTGATTTCAAGAGGATTAAAGGGAGATGAAATTGAGCCGTTATCTCGTAAGGGGTATACTCTTCTTAGCGAAATCACGGGTAAAAGTGTCGGCTGCATCGAGAAAGATATTCAGAACTGCATCAACAGTGCGTGGCTGTATGGTAACAGCGATATGCTGTATAAAATATTCGGAGATACTATATCCGATGTTAAAGGCAAGCCTACAAACAAGCAATTTATCTATACTATTATCGAAAAAATTAAATACTCAAGCTAATATAAATAAACTGCAATAAAATATTCTTTTTATAATGTTGGTATATTTATCCGTTACTGCCAGTATAGTATATAGATATGCAGATTAAATTTAACAGGGTATGTAACAATTTATTGACTGAGGTAAAACTCTTTATTAAAAACCGTAGAAGCAATTTGCTTGTGCTTCTTGCTGTAATTGTCGCAGGTTTGGTGTTAGGGATTATCCTTACTTCAGCACGTGATGATATTGACGGTAATAGCATTAATTATATTGTACTAATTACTAAAGGTGAGTATAATATAGTTGGTACTTGTATTAAAATTATACTGCTGACAATACTAGGTCATGCGTTAATATGTTGTAGCTGCTTTCATAAATTTTTGTGCGTCAGTCCTTATATTACATTGTTTTATGCGGCGTATAGGTTTGGTGTAAGGCTTGTAAGTATAGTTGTTATTGATAAGTTCTCTGGGGTGATTTGCCTTATAACTTATATCATACCGCTATACCTCGTGATACTCGGTAGCTATCTTGTGCTAGCTTGCATGATGAGAAATTTGATCATTGAAGGCGGTTACTATCATAGGTGCAACTGTTGTTACGGCAGAGTAGTAAAGTTAATATGCCGTAAGGCATTGTTTTTAAATTGTTGGTGTATGCCGCTAGTGATTATTGTTACGATATTCATACCGTGCATTGCATCATTTATTATTGTCGTTTAGCGTGCAGTCATAGGCTGTGCATATACGTATTAATATATAAAATCAACAGATAAAAGTCATGTAGGTTATTTAATCTATGTGGCTTTTTGTATTGACATTATAGAGATTATGGATTATAATAAACATATGAAAACTTATTTATTTATCATTAATGGATTGGGTGTTGGTGATTTGCCAGACTGCTCAAATTATAATAATCGTGGGTATAATACTTGTGAAAATTTAATAGAAGATTTACCACTTGTTAGCTTTAGATTGCTAGGGCTTTATAATGTCGCACGCTTAAATACTAATGAAAGTGACACTGTAATGGCTACATTTGCAAGAGGCAGAATGCTGACAAATAAGACAGGATTTGCTGACGGCATAACAGAGATTTTAGGAAATATTAGGCATCACAAGGATGATGAAACTAGCACTATTGTTGAGGATATAAAAACAAGACTTAACAAGAGTGGAGTTAAAACATCTGAAATTGGATCGGGAGAAAACTTCAATGTCGACTATGTAGCTAAAACGGACGACGAGGTAATGAACTATATTTCAAACTTAGAGGAAGATAAAGATGGTGTAATAATTGCCGAGTATAATGACTTTGCAAATTCACTTTTGCTTGGCGATAAGGATGCTGCTGGTAAAGCTATTATAAACATTGATAATTGGCTAGGGCTATTTATGAATTATATTTGTGACGATGATCTTTTAATTGTAACAGGAAATCACGGTGTAAGCTGCGATGATAAATTTATCACAAGAGAATATGTACCGATTATGATGTTTACAAGGCGATGTCCTATTGCAAGAGATTTGCAAACAGTGCAGGGTCTTAATGTTATTGCGTATACTATTGCAGAGAGTATGGGAGTTTATAAAAGTGAAAAGGCTATGATGTCAACAAGAATTTCTTCAAGCTACACTGTTGATATTAGCATTGCAAAAATGAAATCTATCTTGGCCACATCTGTGGTTGCAGGAAAGCGTGATGCAGTGAAAACTTTAAAAAAACTTAGAAGTGGGTTATCACATATTTCAACAAAAATAGATGAAAAAAAGACTATAGTAAAAACGCCAAAAATTAAAAAATTATCGATAAAATAAACGCAATAATACAATAGAAAAACTTATTAATTTAACATAGTTATAAGGAATATTTTAGACGCAATATATCGCTATTTTGCTAATAATTAATTAATAATAAATGATGAAAAAAATTTAAATAAATCTATTAATTTTTGAGGCATTATAATTATGAAATTCGATATAATTTACTATTTAGCTTAGTTAGATTGGATATATTGCATATGTATGTTAAAAAAAGTTAATAATTCATTCGCACAATGGTATTTCTATTGTGCGATATTTGTTTATAAAAACAATAATTTTTACAAATAAATAATGAATTATTTTATTAATTATATGTCAATTAATAATAAATTATATTTTGCTAATTATTTATAAAGTGTTATTAATAATTATTTAAATTATTTATCAGCAAATATCTATTAAAAAGCAGCAAAAAAATTAGGAAAAATATAATGTATTTAATAATAATTGCAACATTAATATTATCAACACATGCACAAATATAATAGTATTAATTGGCAATTTATGCACAAGATACTATTAGTGAGGTATATGATGAAAAAAATAATTTCAGTAATAATAGTTGCAGTAATTGCTATAACTGCAATAGCACTAACAGGGATGAAGTCGCAAGGTGATATAGTCATTGATGCTGAATGCAGTTATTTAGTTGATTATGATAGTGGTCTTGTGTTAGTAGATAAAGGATCTGATATTAAGCGACCTATAGCGAGCATGGTTAAAGTAATGACTTTGTTATTGACTTTTGAAGCGATTGATAGAGGTGAGCTTAATTATGATGATTTGGTTGTGATTTCTCATGAGGCAGCAGCTCAAATCGGGTCAGAAATGTTTCTTGATGAAGGTGCAAGTTATAGTGTCAGCGACATTATAAAAGGTGTAGTAACTATGAGTGCTAATGATGGATCGGTTGCACTTGCAGAAAGGATTGCTGGCTCTGAATCTGCCTTTGTAGGCTTGATGAATGCACGTGCTGCTGAGCTTGGTATGGTAGGTACTCTATATGCAAACTGTTCGGGTTTGCCATCAGAGGGGGATCAATTTTCGACAGCTAAAGATGTTACTCTAGTTATGATGGAGCTTACTCGCCATAAAAAGTATTATGAGTATAGCGGAATTTGGCTTGAGGATTACACTCATCCATCTGGTAGAGTTACGCAGCTTGCAAATACCAACAAGTTAATTAGGCATTATAAAGGTTGTGATAGTGGTAAAACTGGTTACACGGATAGTGCTAAGTTCTGTTTAACTTCATCAGCAAGTCGTGACGGTATGAGAGTAGTCGGAACAGTTATGGGCGCAGATAATAGCAAGGCAAGATTTAGGAGTATGACTAATATGTTTAACTATGCTTTTGGATCATATAAGAGAGAGCTTTATTTATCGGCTGAAAAGCCACTAAGTGTAGAGGTAAAAGTTACTGGCGGAAAGGTAGATAAAATTGTGCCGATAATTGCTAGAGATTTAGCACTTGTTGTGCCTAAAAATGCTGGTAATTATGTGATAAAATATGACTTACTTGATAGTGTTAAAGCACCGATTGCGGTAGGTCAAAAGTTAGGAACAGTCAGTGTTATGGATGGAGAAAAAGTTTTATATACCGTAGATGTTGTGTCAAATGAACTTGTTAAAAAAGCAAGTATTTGGGATATTATTGACAAAATAGTATAAACAAATGGATAAGTATATTTAGCTTGATATGATAGGAAAACATTGAGTATTTAATGATAAAATATATTTGTTTTAATAATTAATGCCATAGTAACAAGAATTAACTTTTACTATGGCGTTTTTTTTGCAAAATTGACAGAAATTTGTATAATATTAGCTAAAAATCATTGCAAGTTAGTCAAAATGTGGTATAATGTATTTATCTATACAAGGGGAGTAGCATTTGCTACATCATTATGGGAGAAAAATTAGCGTTAGTGTTCGATATGGGCACACAGAGTACTCGAGCTTTCCTATTCAATCAGAAAGGGGATTTGGTGTTAATGCATAAAGTTATGACTGAAGCATTTTACTCTACTCAAATTGGATTTGCAGAAAAAAATACTGAAGATTATTGGGATGGTATCGTTGAATCGTCGAAAGGGCTTAAAGCTATTGCGGGTGATTTGTGGGATGATATTATCGGAATGTCTGTTACTAGCATAAGGAATACTTATGCATTTTTGGATGAAAATAATGTTCCAGTTCGACCTGCTATCACTTGGCTTGACCAAAGGCTTGCGAGTCCTAATCAAAAATTTACTACCTTTAACAAAGTGTGCTTTAAGACAGTATCAATGTATCGCACGGCTTATAAGCAAAGACGTTTATCGCCATCTACTTGGATGAAAGAGAATCAGCCTGAAATTTGGGAGAAGACTAAGAGCTTCACTATTTTGTCAGCATATATAAATTTTAAATTATCGGGTAGGCTTGTTGATGTCACTGCTTCTCAAGCAGGTAGATTGCCTTATAATTACAAAAAGAGTCGTTGGCAAAAAGAGAATGAGCTGACTTTTTCTGTATACAATGTAGAGAAGGAAAAGTTATGCCCACTAATTAAGCCGGGCGAACTTATTGGCATAATTTCTCGCGAGGTTGCGGATGTGACTGGTATTCCTGAGGGATTGGAGATTTTTGCAAGCGGCAGTGATAAGGCTTGTGAGACTTTGGGTGCGGGTGCATCAAAACCTGATGTTGCATCAATCAGCTACGGCACTACTGCTACAATTCAGCTAACTACTAAAAAATATGTAGAACCACAAAAATTTATGCCAGCTTATAACAGCATCATGGATGGACACTTCAATCCGGAAAGGCAAGTCTTTAGAGGGTTCTGGCTTGTTACTTGGTTTAAGAATGAGTTTGGTTTAGAGGAAACTATTAAAGCGGAAGAAATGGGAATCACTCCGGAAACTGTTCTTGATATGAAAATTAAAGATATTCCAGCAGGATCTGACGGGCTAATGGTTCAGCCGTACTGGGCGCCAGGTTTGAAAATTCCTGAGTCTAAAGGTACTGTTATTGGATTCCGTGATTGTCATACAAAAGCACATTTCTATAAGGCGATAATTGAGGGTATTGGCTACACGCTATTCGAAGGATTAAAGTACATGGAAAAGAAAAGCGGTCAGAAAGTCAAAAAATTATCTGTATCTGGTGGCGGCGCTCAAAGTGATATCATTTGCCAAATAACGGCGGATATGTTTGGGTTGCCTGTATATCGTGTGCAGACTTCTGAGACGAGCGGTCTTGGCGCTTCGATGATTGTATTTGTTAAAAAGGGTGTTTTCAAGAACTACGATGAATGCAGTAACAAGATGATTCATTTTAAGGAAGAGTTTATTCCTGATCGTGAAAATAATAAAATTTACAGTAAGCTTTATAATGAAGTATATAAAAATATTTATAGCAAGCTGAAACCATTATATATGAAACTTTATGATGATGGTAGCAATCCAGTTGTTTAAGGAGTTGTATGAAGTATAAGGATTATAAACCCGTTTGGAGAACTAGTGTTAATGAGCGTAACAGCTATCGTACGCTTTTTCGCTGGGGTAATCCGAATTATAGAAGTGAGCCGTCAGAAGAATTTTACGAGTTTATTAAGGAAAGGCTTTGCCTAACTAATGAAGATTTTATGCTTCAGTCTAAAGTCGGAGATAACTTAATAACTATAGATATCAAGTCAGCTTTATCTAAGGCGGACATTAAAGAGTTTACGGATATCGTTGGTAAAGTTAATGTCGGCATAGATACCTTATCAAGAGTCAAATCCACTTATGCTAAGGGCGTGCTTGATAGCATGCGCTTGCGTTCGGAAATTATTGAAAATGTACCTGATATTGTGCTGTCACCTAGTTCGGAAGAACAAATTACTATGATTTTAAAGTATTGTAACAGACATAGTATCCCTGTATATTCTGCAGGCGGTAACACTAACACTACAAGATCAAATGAGTCATATAAGGGCGGCGTGAAAATTGACTTTAAGCGTAACTATAACAAGGTTATTTCATTTAGTGAAATTGATCAAACTGTTACGGTAATGCCCGGTATCACAGGTCCACAACTAGAAAATATTCTTAACAATGCTAATGATTATTTTACTAACGTATCAGGTCGGTTCACTTGCGGGCATTTTCCTGAGTCTTTCGAGTTTTCTACTGTTGGTGGATGGGTTTCTACTCGTAGTATTGGTCAAGCAAGCCTTAGATATGGCGGAGTAGACGATATTTTAATTTCTGCAAAGTATTTAACGCCAAAAGGGATTGTTGATACAAGCACTTGTAACCGAAATGTAGGTATGCCATCATTTGACGAAATTATGATGGGTAGCGATGGTAACTATGCATTACTGCTTAGCTGCACTCTAAAGGTTAGAAAATATACGTACGATAACAAAAAGTTTTTTGCATACATTATGAGTGATTGGGATACGGCTGTTAGGTGCGTTAGGGAAATTGTTCAGCGTGAGAGTGGTCTGCCAAGCGTGCTAAAATTGTGCGATGTTGATAGTACGGAGCTTATGGTTCGCATGAGTAAGTTGGTTAATAAAGGACCAATTGCTAGTGTTCTTGAAAGGTTTGGTAGTGCTAGAGGTACTAGATGTATGGTGCTAGGTTATAGCGAGGGCGAGAAGTTTTTTAGTGGATACGTTAAAAGAAGTGTTTCTCGTGTTTGTCAGCGTTTCGGTGCTTATACTGCCACTGGTAGGCTAAGCAAAAAATGGGAAAAAGTTAGATTTAATAATGCATATATTCGTGATATTTTGCAAGATTATGATATTATTATGGACGAAATTACTAGTTATGTTTCTTGGTCAAGTATGCAGGAAGTTTATTTGATCGTTAAAGAATTCTTTAACGATATTGATGTTTTAAGTATGATTCAGTTATATGATATTTCTGCACAAGGTGCTATGATGTCATTGACTTATATGAACAGGTTTAAGAGTATGGAAGAATATACTGCTTTCCATGGCGAAGTTTTAGATATGCTGCTTATGGCTGGTGCTAAAAGTCCGCAGTCACATTCAGTTGGTCAAACTAGCAATGAAACTGTCAATAATCTTCCGGAAATTTATGTGTCTACATTAAAGGCAATTAAAAGACATTTAGATCCTAAAGGCATTCTTAATCCAATTTCTTTTAAGCATAACGATGTTAGAAAAGACACGTATGCAGATGTTGATAGGCATGCTGTCAGTTTAGAAGAAAGACGGAAGGAGGAAAAGAATTTAGAAAAGACGGCAAAAGAAATAAAAGTTAGTAAAAATAAGAAGACCACGGAAAAGGCTACTAAGAATGAAAAGATTTCAGTAGCAAATAAAGTTGTAAAGGGTGGTAAATCTAATAAAGATTTGGTTGATACTCATTCAGCAGAAGAGATTAACACACCAATTAAAACTGAAATTATCATAAACAAAAAGCAAGCTGCTGATGAGGCAAATGTGGCTGAAGTTGCTGGGTTTGTGCAAGTAGTGGACTTGGATTTATCTGATAATGCTGCTCAAAACGATAATATAAAAGAAGAAAAATTCGATAATGTAGATGAAGCTGAAGTTGTTGATGTAGAGGCAGCTGAAGTTGATAATGCAAAAGCAGATGAAGTTATTAATTTAGAAGAATATAAAATTGATAACGAAGAAGAAGTAATTGATGTTACTGAAGAAGCAAATATTGAAGCTACAGCAGAAGTTCATGATGTTGATTTGCAGATATCAGTAGATGGTTCAACTAACATTGAAGAAACGCTACTGGATACGGAAAATAAATAATGTTGCTAATTTAATTAAAATTTAAGTATAGATTTGCATTAATTGCAATGAATACAATTGTTATTAATAAAAAAACCGCTTATGCAAGGAGTTGCATAAGCGGTTTTTTTAGTGCTCAAAATAGTATAATTCAATATATTATGTGTTTTTGTTAGCGTTTTTATAATGCATATAAACATGTTAAATGACAAAGTAATGGTAAATATTGTCATAAAACATTAAGCAGTGAGATTTCTAATATATAATATACATAAGGTATTAAGCGGTTATATGTATTAGTTTGCATAGGGTTGAAGGCTGCAGGTAGGTGCATAGTGCGTAGTATTTTGTAAAATGTTATTTATTGAATAAATTCAATAAATAACTAGTTTTTAGAAATAATATTTCATAAACTGAATAAATATGACATATTTCGACAAAAATTACCGCTAAATGCACCGATTTTATATTGCTTATGTTGACTTTTAGTTGAAATAAGCAATATAATTTAGTATCAAATCAAAAATAATAAAATCATTGGAGGATATATGGATAAGTATTTATGGCAAAAAACATTGTTAGAGCTATATGGGGGATATAAAACATGTATTGCAACTTGCGACAATAAATTAACAAGATTGGTTAGAAATGCTTTTGGTAATAGCAATTCTACTTTTGACCAACTTGACGATATGCGTGTAGTTGTTCTTAGAAAAAAACACTGTCAATTTGCAAAGGCGATTATAGAAAAGTCAATCAATAATATAAAACCAGCAGAGCAAAGTGTGCTTTACTGGAGGTATATGAGAGGTACGCAGTTTCAAGATATAGCAGATAAGCTGAACTTGCCAATTAGGCAAGTATTTAGAAGATATGACAAAGAATTGGCTTTTTTTGCATCAAGACTTGCTGTTGAAGGATATAGTACGGAGCGTATAGAAGCTGAATTTGGTAGTGATGATTATTTTAATATTGCCTACGAAAAGGTTTGTCTAAAGAGAGCAAATGTAGCGAAGAAACCTATTGTATCGTGTTTAATATCTCTAGAAAATGCTAGTGATAGTATTATTAAAAAGAATAGAAATAGAATTAGCAGTGACAATATTCTACTGGATATATAGTCGGCAATTTATACTTCATAGAAGTCATCTCTTGATGGCTTCTTTTTGCCCGTCGGCTTATATATTAGGAATACTATTAATACAGCAAGCAAACATAAAAGTGTTATTAAAACTATTCTTACTACATTTGCATTGTCGACTTCTGGCACTGGAACATCTGGATTTAGGTCTGCGTCTGGTAGTATAGGTGACATATCAGGGTCTATCGGGTTTGGGTTTTTATCTACAAACACTGTGGGGGTATACTCGGCTGTGCTTACAAATCCAATACGCGGCAAATCTTCTACAGTTCTTACAAACATATAATCAGTGATTTCCGCATAGGCTACAAATTTTAACTTAATTTCGGTGCTAATAGGTCCGCCAGTTTTATCGTATTCATATAGCTTTGTATATATTCCATTAGAGGATAAGCCTGTTTTAGAGGATAAACTTTCATTAAATATAAAGTGTGGATTGGTAGTGCTAGAAATAGTTTTTTTGCTCAAAGATGAGCTGTCGACTTTGCCTTCTACACCGTTATAAGTTACATATTTATAAATTACTCCATCTTTTTCCATGTCAGGTTTATCAGTCGATTTTACGTAAAATGTGTCGGGGATTTTAATTTCACCTTCTATGCCTTCAGTAGTAATTTCCATTACCGCTGGTTGCTTTACAAGATAATATCCTTCAGTTTCTGCGAAGCAAACATCGATATTAAACTGAATTAATATAATGCTAATTATTAGCATCGCTATTATGAATCCGGCGCTTATTTGTGGTTTGCTTGCTTTTAATAGTTTGTTGCTTAGTGTTATCATAATTCTCCTGTTTTTATATCGTTAGTATATATTAATATATCAAGTTGGGCAGATATTTGCCTTCCAATTCATGTAGTTAGATTTGCTATTATTAAGTTTTTTGTCATAACCATATTGCTATTAGCTAAAGTTGTGGGAAAATGATTGTATCAGCAGCATTATCAATATTTGAGATGGTGCTGTATATTTAAAATAATTTTTGTGGGGGTGTTTGCCGTGTCTAAGGTCATATTGCATAAGCTAATTAAACTGGAAAAAGAACAGACAAGGCGTGCTAGCATTAACAAATTGCTTACTTACAATACCGGCGATATTGTGCATGATAAACAGCTTGCTTTTCATAAATGCAATAAGCGTAATCGTTGGGTGTTTGGCGGAAATCGGAGTGGTAAAACTGAATGTGGCGCTGTGGAAGTTGTCTGGTGGGCTAGGGGAAATCATCCTTATAGAGAAAACCGATCAAATACCTGTGGCTGGGTTGTTTCATTATCTTATGAGGTGCAGCGCGATGTTGCCCAAGCTAAGATTTTGAATTATCTCAATCCTGAGTGGATTAGTGATATAGTAATGCAGCAAGGTCGAAAAGGTGCACCTGAGTATGGAATAATTGACCATATTGTCATTAAAAATATTTATGGTGGACTTAGTAAAATAGGATTTAAAAGCTGCGATCAAGGTAGAGAAAAGTTTCAAGGTGCATCGCTTGACTATGTTTGGTTTGATGAAGAGCCGCCATTTGATATTTATGAGGAATGTAGAATGCGTGTGCTTGATAGGGCTGGCGATGTTTGGGGGACGATGACTCCGCTTAAGGGTTTGACATGGGTATATGATGAAATTTATCTAAACCGAACGGAAAATCCTGAAGTTTGGCATATCCATATAGAGTGGGCGGATAATCCTTATCTAGATAAAAAAGAGGTTAGTTTGTTAACTTCTACAATGAGTGGAGAGTCAGTTGATGCTAGAAGGTTTGGGCATTTTCAGTGTGATGTTGGGCTTGTTTATCCGGAATTTGATATGACAGTTCACGTAGTTGAACCGTTTTCAGTCCCGTATGAGTGGCAAGATAATATCAGTATTGACCCCGGACTTAACAATCCGCTAGCGTGCTTGTTTTTTGCAGTTGATTATGATGGTAATATTTATGTAGTCGGCGAACATTACGAGGCGGGGCGTGATATTGATTATCATTCAGCGAAAATATTTGACCTTGCAGAGTCGCTAGGCTGGCATAGAGATAATCGAGGTAGGCTAATGGCGATAATCGATAGTGCAGCAACGCAGCATACTCTTGCTTCGGCTAAAAGTGTTGCTGAGCTGTTTTATGATAAAGGCATCGTTGTTAATACTAATGTGAATAAAGATATGTTTAGTGGTATTGCTAAAATGAAAGAATATTTGAAAGCAAGGCCGCAGCGAGTTTTTATATTCAAAAATTGCAGTAATCTAATTAGAGAGTTAAAATCTTATTGGTGGTCGAAGGGAGATAATCCGAGAAAGGTTGATGATCACACTTTGGATGCAATGCGTTATTATGTAATGACTAAGCCAAGCGTAGCAGAGGGCAAAATTCGTGAGGTTAGCGAAATTGAAAAAGATAAAGTGCGACTAATGCGTAAGCAGCGTGCAAGATAATCAAAATATAAAATCAAGAAATTTTAGCATCGTTTATAGGGGGTGTGATTAGTATAAATGGCGAATAATATAATACAAAAGAGTGAAATTAAAAGTGCTGATAAGGTAGCAAATACTAAAAAAATCACTAAAAAGGTTAAAGTGGTAAATGCAGGAAGGCAGCGAGAAAATGCTAAAGTCGATAGAGATATTGTACTTAATACACTTTATAAAAAGGGTGTAGGATACAATACTAAAGAGATTGTTGAGGAGTATGCAAGTGATGAAAAAGGCGGCGAAATGATTAAGCGGAAAGTAACGAAAAAGCGAGTTCCGCCTGATATATCTGCGTTGAAAACATACCTTGAATATACTAAGGTTGAAAATGAATTTGATAGCATGACAGATACACAATTAGAGATAGAGAAAACTAGATTACTAAAACTGCTAAAGGCAGAGGAGGAAAACAAATGAAACTAGAAAAAGTGACTAATAAAGTAAGGTGCGACTTCGGTTTATGTAGGAAGGACGCGGCTTTTGTTGCAACCGATGATGGTGTAATGCCGCGTAGGAGAATATATTTATGTGCCGATTGCGTAAATGATATTTATAAATTGATTGGTGGAGAAATTGTACCTAAAAGCCCGATTAATGTTATTAGCCGTGCAGAAAAAAGAAGAGGAGAGACGCTATGAAAAATACGGAGTATGTAGAAGATATTGTAGCAAATCTTTTGCATGAGTTTAGCGAGCTATCAGAGGCAAGGCGACCTATTGAGGCGCAGTGGCGACTTAATATGAACTTTATGAAAGGTAATCAATATTGTGAAATTAGTCCGATTGGAGATGTTGAGGATTACGGCAAACAGTACTTCTGGCAGGAGCGAGAAGTCTTTAATCATATCGCCCCAATCATTGAAACTAGGCTTGCTAAACTTGGTAGGGTTAAGGCGACAATTAGTGTTAGACCGTATAGTTCTGATGATGCTGATGTCAATGTTGCTAAACTCTCAACTGGTGTTCTTAGAACAATTAGCGAGGAAAATAATATCGGTGAGCTGATAAATAATAGCAATATTTGGTCGGAAATATGCGGTAGTGTTTTCTATAAAGTCGTATGGGATGAGGATAAAGGCGTTACTATCGGGCAAAATAAAAGCAAGAAAATAATCAAAGAAGGGGATGTAAATCTTATTGTTTGTCCCCCTCATGAAATTTTTCCTGATAAGCTATCAGCTAGTAGTATTGATGAATGCAAGTTTTTAATCCATGCAAAAATATACTCTGTTGAGGATGTGAAGGAAATGTTTGGTATTGATGTTGACGGTCATGCTTATGATGTATTCTCTATTGATTCTGTTACTAGTGGTGGCGGTCTTGGGTACAGTGCAAGCACTCAACGAATGTCGCAGGTTAGCCGAGATAATTCTGTATTGGTTCTTGAAAAGTTTGAGCGTCCTACTAATGATTACCCTCAAGGTAGACATGTTTTAGTGGCGGGTGATAAGCTAGTTAGTGATGGTGAACTGCCGTATGTTACGGAAAAAGATGGTGGAAAAGGCTTGCCATTTGCAAGGAAAGTAGCACTTGATGATATTACTAATTTTTATGGTCAGAGCGTTATTGAAAGGATAATTCCCCTTCAAAGAGCATACAACGGAGTAAAGAATAAAAAGCATGAATTTATGAATAGAATTGCTATGGGAGTGCTTGCAATAGAGGACGGTTCTGTAGATACTGATAACTTAGAAGAAGAAGGATTATCACCCGGCAAAGTGCTTATTTATAGGCAAGGTTGTGCCCCTCCACGTATGCTGAATATGGGGTCAGTTCCTAATGATTTTCATCAAGAAGAAATAAGACTAGAGTCTGAATTTGTAAGGATATCAGGCGTTTCAGAGTTTATGAGAAATTCATCATTGCCGCAAAATGTAACTAGCGGTGTTGCAATTAGTATGATACAAGAGCAAGATGATACAAGGCTTTCAATGTCTGCTGAATCTATAAGAAGTGCAGTCAAAAGAGTTGGTCAATTGATACTTAGGCTATATAAACAATTTGCAAATAATAACAGGCTAAAGAGAGTTGCCGGCGATAATGGCGATGTTCAAGTAATTTATTTTAAGGGATCTGATTTAGCATCAGATGACTTAGTTTTTGATACGGATAATGAGCTAAATGAAACGCCAGCAAGTCGCAGAAGTATGGTATACGAGCTAATTCGCATGGGAATGTTTCGTGATGATGATGGCAAGATGGACGATAGAACGAGAGTGAAATTGCTTGATATGCTTGGCTTTGGAAACTGGGAAAGTGCTAGAGATATTGACGAGTGCCATATGATTCGTGCTGAGCGTGAAAATATAGATATTCGTGAAAAAGATATCATGCCAATAGAGTATGACAATCATGAATTGCATATTGCAGAGCATATAAAAGCTGTGATTTGCGAGAAGTCAGACCTTATGTATATTGAAAGGCTTGACGGTCATATTAAAGCACATCAAATGATGAGTTTTCATGTTGACAGTATCGCAGCGAGTGTAGATGCTAGTGCTCAAATGTAATACAATCTGCAAAGATATAAAGTATAATAACAATTGATGCATTATAAATCATGGTAATAAAATTAAATAATATTGATATTTACATATAATTTAGTCTGTAAATCAAATATGATATCATAATATCTGTCTATAATTACCATGTTATGTAATTCCAAAATATAATATAATAGCTATGTGATTAGTGTGAATATTAAATTATTTATGCAAGCTAATCACTAAATTAAAAAGTATTGTGGCAGGCTATGCAGTCTGTCATTTTATATAAAACGGAGGTCACAAATGCAAGAGAATCACCTAGAACAAGTAGTAGACTGTTCACCAATTATTGGCGGCGAGGCGGAGAGCGTAAAGCTAGAAACTGCTAAGGCTAAATCAATTATGGACAATGAATCAGGCGCTACCTCTTATGGTAAATTTAAGTCAGCGGAATGCTTATTGAATGCATATAAGCAGTTAGAAAAAGAGTTTACGAAAAAAAGCCAAACGCTTAGGACGTTCCAAGAGTCGCAAATTAATGTTGACGACACTATCAGTGGCATGATAAGCGTAAACCCTCAATTATCTAACTATGCAGACGAGCTAAAGGCGGCAATAACATCGGGCAGTAACTCTAGTATTAAACTAGCAGAGTGTCTGAATGGCAGAGTCACTGAACCTTGCCATATTATAAATGATAAAAAATTTCTAGATAAATATGTGTACAGCAATGCTGATATAAGGGGCAAGATTATTGCCGAATATCTAGATAATTTACAAGACAGACGGTCGCCAATGACCATTAATGGTCGTGGTAATGCATATGTATCCCCAGCGTACAAACCGCATTCGCTTGATGAAGCGAGCAAGCTGGCAAAAAAATATATAGAGAATAGGAGAATTTAATTTATGGTTAATTTACAAACTGCTGATAAAGCATTAAAAAGCGTCTACTTAGGCGTAGTTTCAGAGCAACTAAATATGTCATGTAATCCACTTCTTACAAAGATAGAGCAAACATCTTCAGATGTTTGGGGAAAGGAGATTATTAAGGTAGTATCATACGGCATTAATGGCGGTATCGGTGCTGGCGATGAGAGCGGAGCACTGCCAATGGCTGCAGGTAACAACTATGCTCAGTTCAAGTTAGAGCTTAAAAATTTATATGGAAGTATTGAGATAAGTGATAAAGCAATCCGTGCATCGCAAAGCAATGCTGGCGCATTCGTAAACTTGTTAAATGCGGAGATGGAAGGACTTCTAAAAGCATCAAGATATAATCTTGGTAGAATGCTTTATGGCGATGGTACTGGTAAGCTTACTACTATTTCAGCGGTAACTTCTGGTGCTACAAATTCATTTAATGTAGCTAGCACAAAATGCCTCGCTATTGGTATGGTGATAGATATTATCGCCGTTGATGGTACAAAGAAAGTGACACAAGCAAGAATTCTTGATATCAATATATCGACTATGCTTGTTAAGCTTGATAAGCAAATTACTGGTGTTGCTGTTGCAGATTGCATTTATATCCAGAACTCTCAAGGTTATGAGTTGACAGGTTTGGGTGCGATTTTTGGCAAGGGTGATATTTACGGTCTTAGCCGCACGGATAACTCTTGGCTTAATCCTTTTGAGACTAAACATGCAGCACCGCTTACAATGAGTGCTATGCAAGAAGCTATTGATCATGTTGATGAGGCAAGTGGTAGTGAAATAGATTTTATTACTTGTTCGTATGATGTTAAGAAAGCGTATATCAACAATTTATCTGATAACAGAATGAATATCGATTATATGAATCTTGATGGCGGCTTTAAAGCTTTAAGCTACAATGGCATACCTGTTATGAGTGATAAATTTATTGCCGAAGGCGAGATGTATCTGCTTAATTCTAAAGACTTCAAAATGCACCAACTTTGTGATTGGAGATGGCTTGAGGGTGAGGCAGGAAATGTTATCAAACAGAAACATGGCAGTCCTACATATACTGCAACTCTTGTTAAATATGCAGATATCGTTTGTGATAGACCTTGTGGTCAAGCTAAAATAACAGGCATCACGGGCTAATAATTATGAGAGGATTAGTGCTGATAAGCGAAAATGTTCATGATATTCCGCAGCGGATATGCGAGATTGATGCAAGGTATATGGTGTACTATAACAAGATAAAATCGAGATATGAGATACATGCACGGGGGCATTCCCCAAGCTTGCAGCTCGTGTTGCCGTATAGACAATTGGATATAAGATCGGTCGATTATGTTAATATGACTAGGGTCGATAGGCAGCTAGATAATATTGGTAATATTGATGCTGAGAATGAGCAAATGATGTCAGAAAAAGTTAGTGCTATCCTCGATAAAATGCAGTATAAGACGAAAAGTCTTATGAGTTATATTAGCAGCGGGGGTGAGGACATTCCCGCGTATGAGGAGCTTTAATATGAGAGTGGATAGCGTAGTAAAACAAGTATTAGTTAGACTAGGCATTGACGCTAGATATAACCTCGGGCTTTTGCCGACGGATGATGAGCTGATTATTACTATTGTTAGATGTTTAAATATGGTAGTCGGCGAGATTGCAAGTGACTATTTAGAAGTTAGAAAAGTTGAGGATGTTGAGGTGATAAACAAAATCATCGACTACGACAATTTTTCCGAAAGACTTATAAATGTTAAAAAAGTTGAGCAATCTGGCGGACGAAATATTAATTATAGGCTGTATCCAGACCATTTAATGGTTGAGTCGGATGGCGTGGTTAGTGTAGAGTATTGTTATTTGCCTTGCGAAGTTGAGCTTGATGACGAGATAATGCTGTCGCCAAGAATCACGGAGCTACTACTTATAAATGGCGTGCTAGGAGAGTACTGCATGATAAATGGCAGATATGAAGATAGCATGCTTTATGATAAAAGATATAGGGAAATGATTAAGTTAGCCGTAATGCCTACTAAGGAAATAAGGTTAAAGGCGAGGAGGTGGTAATATGTCAAAACGCATAAGTTACATAAGACCGCCAAAGATATATAGATCATTGCTTGCAATATTTGACGGGGTCAGTGAAGAAGTTTATTCGACTACATTGCCTGTCAAAATAGCAGAGATACAAGAAAATTTATCTGAACAGAATGGTGCATTAGTACAGACAATGAAGCTAAATAAAGTGCAAGTCAAAAAGTTTAATACTGCAAGTCATAAGGCTTACAGGCTGCTTGCGGTGCATTATAAAAAAAATCAAGAAGATATGCCGCCTACTATGCTTTTAGGTAGTAGTGACGGTACTGTTTTAGTTAAAACTGTTAATAGCGAAGTTGTAATGACTCAGGATGCAATTGTTTTTCCAACTAGCAATTATATGAATTTTCAGCTTGAAGGAGTAAGTTATATTATTATGCCGGATAGTGAAAATAATCTAATTAGTTATGATGGAGAAACATTTGAATATCATTCAATAGGGCATAGTTTTGAGCATGTTATAAATCATGATATGCGTGCATTTGCAAGTAAAAAAGGTGAAAGTGTACTGTACTTTAGTGATGACTTTGACCCTTATAATTGGAAGACTAGCATTGAGGAAGGAGGATACATAAATATGTCAGGAGAAAATGGTGACATCACTGATATTTTGAGTATTAACCAATCACTTATTGTAGTCCAAGAGCGTGGGATGAGCAAAGTTTCGGCATTTACTGATCAGTCAGAGTTTATTGTAAAATGCATTAATATCGAAAATGATATTATACCAAATAGCGTTGTCAGTGCAGTTGATAGATTGATTTATTGCTCTAGTATGGGCATTGGATTGTTCAACGGCTATGAGAGTAAAATATATTGTCGTGAACTTGCAAGTAAACTGAAAGGCAAAAAAATCAATGGTACATATTTAGATGGTAAATGCTATTTTAATCTTTATGATGATAGTGCAACAGGTGGCGTTGAAATATTAGTTATTGACATTAGTACAATGAAATATCATTTTATTGCTCATGAAACAGGCAATAATATTGCAACAATCAGAAACGGTGCAAATAAAAATATAATCACTTATTATAGCAGCGATGACATTTTGCAAGAAGATAAAAACTATATATATTACTTATCATCGAATACCGCACCTAGTAATATGCTGTGGCGTAGTGGTGATATTGATTTTGGAAAATCAGGCGTATATAAGGTAATTAAAAACATTATTTTTGGCGGTGAAAGCAAAATTCTTTTTCGCATAATATGTGATGGCGAAAGCTATTCATACAATGTGGGCGAGGAGCGTAGAGTTTTAGTGAACTTACGTGGTAGAGAGTTTCAGTTTGAAATGAAACCACAAGGTCATAAGATTAAAGTGCCGTCACCGATTATAGAATATCAGCTGATTGAAACAATCCTGTAATTTGCATAGTGATTATATTGCTTGCTTTAGTAGTGGTAATTATGGTGTGGCTTGCGGCTAATATAGGTGATTGAGGAGTAGTATGAGTGAATTTAATAAGCTTAGATATAGGGTAGATGATATAGAACTAGATGTGGAGCGGATTAAAAATTTGCTAACTAGAACGAAATGCCTTGACATGAATGTAGGCAGCGATGGCATGATCAATTGCAGCTGCGCATGCAGCGTGTCTAGCGGTAGTGTATCATATGAGATTTTAGCGGATGAGGGCAGTAATGTTAAAATATTGCTTTCTACAAATGGTGAAGTCGTTATAGAAAAATTAGGAAAAATGGCTAGTGGTGAGATGCTAGTTAAGAGTAGAAAAATAAATAGTATACAGCTTAGTATTACAGGGTCAGGGCTTAGCATGGCTAGGCTCAGGCTGACTGGTGCAGGGCTGAAAATAACTTAGGAGGTAGAGTATAAATGGGAATATTTGATTCAATAGGCGATTGGTTTAGTGGAGGAAGTAGCTCGGAAGATTATAAGGAAGATCAGTTAAATATGAATAAAGAGATTGCTGCTCAAGAGGCTGAAGAACGAGCTAGAATAGAGAGAGAAAAGCAAGCCTATGTTGACATGTTTGAGCCTGATGATAAGGAGTTTATATATAAACAATTTGAAGGACTTACTGAAGAGGAAATGAAGAAAATTGCAGAGAGTACATATAATGACTTTTATAATGAGGGAATTAATTCCGTAGAGTCAGAGTACAATAATGCAATTAGTGACGCGGATAAAGATATAATTTCAGCTGAGCAAGAGTCAAAGGATAATAGCGACACTGTGAAGGATAATCTTGAAGATGACACTAAGGATTTTAGAGATACTGCATACAAGAGCGGCATACTTGACTCATCAATAGTCGGCAGCAAAAACACGCAACTTGATGGGCTTGCTGATGAGGATCTTGACGATATAATAAAGGCGCTAGAGGCAGATTTATTAGAAGCTAACGAGTATAAAAAGAAGGCAGCGCAAGATAAAAAATCGAATGCAGATGACTTGCTAAGTGATTATAATAACAAAGTCAACAAACACGTAAACGGGCAGTCAAGTGCACAAGATAATGAGCAAAAGAAAATAGATTCTCACAATAGTTCTGTTAAGAGTGAAGAGAAAAAATTTGAACAGTATAAGAAAGATTTAGCTATTGAAAAAAGTCTTGAGTATGACTCAGAGCTTGATAAGAAGTATAAAGAAGAATCTAGATACGGCTATACTGGAGACCGCAAAGCACATTATGACAAAAGGGTGGCAACAGCTAAAGCATTTTATGATAAGTACGACAAAAAAGACGTGCTTGACATGATAAAATCAAATCCGCAATTGCCTGAACTGTTAGGTTATGAATATTCAAAATTCATAGATAGTTATAGAAATGCCTAGTGAGTTTATTGCAATAATTGCAAAGAGCGGTATATTTGCAATAATGTTCGTATCATTATTGTTTTATATTTTATCTGATGCTAAAAAGCGTGAGACGAAGTATCAAGATTTAATAACTAAGCTTGCGGATGAGCTTGTTATTGTTAAAGATATTGATACTAATGTTAAAGAAATTAATAGCAAGATTGTCTTGCCTATTAGGTTATACAAGGAGCGATTATGAAAGAAAAATTAAGTAATTATGGACTGTGGGTTAGTTTAGCAGGGTGCGTAATCATGATATTGCAAGCGTGCGGATTGAAGTTTGATGTTCCGTATGTAAATGAGATTATAACAGCAGTATTGGGAGTGTTTGTAACTCTTGGAATTGTTAGCAACCCAAGTAGCGGAAATGGCTACAATGATAGCAATAAAGATTAAGTAATAATAAAATAATATTATATTATATATTGATAAATTTTACCATAAATTATAGTATAAATTATTATTAATATAGCCGGGCAAGTTATTAAAAAATAACTAGCTTGGCTATTTTTTCATTTTAATATTTTTGACTTATTTTATTGGTATTATTGCTTTTAAATTAATCACAAAAAAACTAATTTATGCATATGATTTATAGTGATGTAAGGAGGTAATTATGTCAATAAATGATAAATTTAAATTAAGTTATAGTGAGCAGTTTTTAATTGATGGTATTGAAGAGCAGGATATTAATCTTGATCTTGATGATGCCGTTGTCGTAGGTGGTTCGCTTACTGGTCAGGTTACTGATAATGATGGGTTTCCAGTTGAGGATGTAACTGTTAAAATATTTGATGCTGCAGGTAAACCGTTTAGACATACTTTAACTGATAGTAATGGTAACTATTCATTTGATAACTTACCACAAGGTAATTATACAGTTACTGCTGCAAAAAAGAAATATATATTATCGGTTGGTAACAACATCGTATTAGGTAATAACGAGCTTAAAATTTTAGACCTTAAAATATTAGAAGATACTACTAAAGATTTAACAGCTATTGCAGGTGTAGTATTTGATAATAATAGCAAAAATGTTATTAGCGATGCTTTTGTAGTTGTACAAGATAGTGAAGGAGTTACTGTTGCAACAACAGTAACTGCAGCTGATGGCGAGTATGTATTTTATGACTTACCAGCTAATGAATACAAAGTATTTGCAACAAAAGACGGATATATTCCTAATTCAGCGGTAGAAGTATCAACTAGAGAAAATGCACTTGTTAATGCCTTTATAAAGCTTTCTAATGATCCAAAGACAAATAGCGGTACTATCAGTGGTATTGTTAAAAATAATAATAACATTGTTCCTAATTGTTTTGTTGGATTATATGACATAATAAGCAACGAAGGTATTGATGTTGAGCGTTTAGTTAGTGTTACTAAAACTAACAGTAATGGCGCTTATATGTTTGGCAAAGTCGGTTCTGGCAATTACAAAGTAAAAGCAAAATTAAACGGTAGAAATATCTAATATGATTCAATCAAGTGACAAAATGCGACTTGATGGAATAGAAGAGTTAGAGCATTTCTTTGACTTTTACTATAATAACAATCATATTATAATAAGCGTTCTGCACAAGGATTTTCCTTGTGCAGAATGTTGCCGTTGCAAAAAGTGCTTTTGTGATTATAACAACTATAATTTCAATAATGATCAGACTATATATTGCAGTGCTAATCATATAAATAACTGCTTAAATAAAAATGAAAATTTGCAAAGAATAACGTGCAATAATCCTTGCAATAACTCGTGTAAAAATGTTTGCAGAAAACGCAAAAAAGCTTGCAATAATTGCTATGAAAATTATTCTGTTTTTCCTAATATAAATACTGACTATTTTTGCAATAATAATTGTAAAAATAAGCGTAATTTCTGCCGAAAAAATGCTATGGTATATATTGAAGATATTATAAATAAAACATTAATATGCAAGCGGATAAAAATCAATTATCTAGCTGAAGTTATTACTGATTTGCCAGAGTCTTATTACAAGATATGGTGCGAAAGTGATAATCTTATATCGGAAGCAATGTATATATCTATACCTTGCAAAGATAATAAGCTGAACATTTATATATAGTAAATATAATAAACTAATTTGCAATTGACAGTAGTAAGTATATGTGTTATAATATAATGGTAAATAATACTAAAATATTTTTCAAACGAGGGGATAAATAATGAATAAATCTAAAATCTTTAGCGTCGCAATTGCATGTATGTTAACTTTCACATTATCTATTGGCGTACTAGCTGGATGTGTAACAGAGAGTGAAAAAGCGAAGATGTATAAGATTGTTTTTTACAATGTAGATGAAGTACATAGTACAATTAGTACTGAAGCAGATGCTAAAATAACATTGCCTGAAGCACCTATTAAAGAAGGATATTTTTTTTCTGGGTGGTTTTTTGATGAAGACTTGTGGCTAGAGCCGTTTCACACTAATTCATTAACTGAGAAAAATTTAACAGAAGATGATAATGTTTATGCAAAGTGGGTTAAAGATACATCTATGTATAAAACATTAAAATTTAATTCAAATAGCGGATCAGCGGTTACGGATGTAAAAGATGAAGAAATTGAAAAACCGCCAATAACTAATAGAGATTCTTACAATTTTGATGGATGGTACACAGATAGTGGATTTGCGACAGCGTCAAAGGTAGAGTTTCCTTATTCAATAACATCAGATGTAACCTTTTATGCAAAATGGATCAAAATGGAAACGGAAGGATTTGAGTTTGAGAAAAAAGGCGAATCATATTCAATTACAGGGTATAATGGAACTAGTTCAGTAGTTTCAATGCCAGATACATATAAGGGATTGCCTGTAACACATATTAGTGATAGTGTATTTGTAAGAAATAACAATATAACTAAGGTTATAATGCCTAACTTGATTACGTATATTCATGGAATTATATTTTACGATTGTAAAAATCTAGAAACTGTTGTTCTACCTAGAAATTCATCTGGTGATCCCGATAATTTGTTTTTAAAGTGCTTTAGCCTTGCTAATGTAGAAGTAAATGCATATGATAAAAATTATAGTAGCGTGGATGGGGTCGTTTTTAATTATGATAAAACGAAAATAGTATATTATCCTATCGGCAGACAAGCGACAACTTATACGATTCCAGCAAGTGTTGAACGCATTGGTACTAATGCATTTGGTGGTAGCCAACATTTAGTAAATATGATAATTCCGGCTACCATTATAGATTTAGGTGCTGCAGCTTTTGATGAATGCGTAAATTTAACAAGTGTAGTTATTAAAAGCTCTATTTCAGATATAAAAGAACGTACATTTAGTGACTGCAGAAGTTTGAAAAGCGTAGAAATGCCAAATAGTCTTAAAAGCATAAGCGCGTCTGCATTTAGTCGTTGCACAAGTTTGGAGAATGTGCAAATTCCTAGTAGTGTTGAATCTATAGGATCATATGCATTTAGTGGTTGCACAAGTTTAGAGAGCATGCAAATCCCTAGTGGTGTTGCGTCTATAGGATTAAATGCATTTTCTAATTGCACAAATTTAAAGAGTGTAGAACTTATAGATGGAGTTCGAGTTATTAAGGATGAAGCATTTAGTGGATGTATAAGCCTTAAATCTATAAATTTGCCTAGCAGCCTTCTTATTATCGAAAATAATGCATTTGAAAATTGTAAAATACTGGCTAATGTAGTATTTCCGGATAATCTAAAAGTGATTGGCACAGAAGCTTTTAAAAATTGCAGTAGTATTCAAAATTTAGTTATACCTGCAAGCGTGATAAAAATTGAAAACGCAGCTTTTGATCACTGTGATATGCTAGTAATCAGAACAGTTTTGGCAGTACCCAATTCTGAATGGAACGCACAATGGACAGGTACATCTAGTACAGGAGCCCTTATACCTATAATATGGGATAGCAATAATAATAGTTCAAATACAGATAGTGATGGTAATATATATTACAATAAAGATGGCATTACCTATCAGCTTAAAAACAATGTTGCAAAAATATATTCAATTGATAATAATTCTGTGCAATTAGTTATACCTGCAATCATAACTGTTGATGAGGTTAATTATCCGCTAACGGACATTAATATTTCAATGTTCAATTATTGCAATAGTTTAACAAGCATAACATTAGAAGGTGCTCATGCTAATTTTAGCAGTGATGAAAATGGCGTACTGTATAATGCGGATAAAACGGAATTGATAATTTATCCAAGCGGCAAACCAGCAATAGAATATACTATTCCAGATAGTGTAACTACTGTTAGTAGTAGAGCGTTTTTGAATTGCACAGCTTTGCAAACTTTAAATTTAGGTAAAAACATAATAATTTTTGATTCAAGTATTAAAGGATGCACAGGGCTAAACGAATTTGTTGTCGATGCAGGTAATGCAAACTATAGCAGTGATGAGTACGGTGTTTTATTCAATAAGGATAAATCAATATTAAGAAGATATCCTATCGGGGCAAAAGCAAAATCATATAACATTCCTGAGGGAGTAACTAGTATTACGCCAGATGCATTTGCTGGTTGTGCAAATTTAATTGATGTTAAAATACCTTCAAGCCTTGTAATTATCAGTTACAGATCATTTACAGATTTTGTTGGTTTAAAAAGTATCATTATACCAAACACAGTAACTGGGATTGATGCGCACGCATTTAGTGGATGTGTTAATCTGATAGATGTAAAAATTGGTGATAATGTTACTAGTATAGGTGATTTTGCATTTAATAGATGTTATAGTTTAAGCAAAATAAATATACCAGATGGTATTACCGTTATAGAGAGCTTTACATTTTCCGAGTGTAGTAATCTCAGGTTTCTAAATCTTCCTACATCTCTTACAACAATCCACAGATATGCATTCAATAGATGTAGTGCATTTGAGTTTTTAATCATTCCGATAAGTGTCATAATTATTGATGAATATGCTTTTAATAGAAATATAGATTTATTTGTAGAAGCTTTAAGCCCTCCAGTTGGATGGGAAAATATTGAAGAAGAAGTTGGGTATATTCATTGGGGCGGAACATGGTATATGCATCCTAATGGATTCCCTACTCCTAATAAATGACAATTTCAGCGTCTAATAGGTATAATATAATCAAAAATAAAAAGTAGATAATCTTCAATATCATTTTACTCGTATTAAGTCTTTCCTCATTTTTTACGTGCGTAGGATTGTACTTTGGCATGTATTTTGCTGACGAGCATTTGCAAGTTTAAGTAATTTTAGGTTGTGTGGCTATAGTGATTTTATGCACTTTAGTGCCATTCAGTATAAGAATGATTAGAAGTATGTATAATCGCAGAGATGCCTTGTTAAGGGGTGGACTTTCGGCAGTGCTACTAGTGAGTTTTATTCCTGTTATATGTTCTACCCAGTTTGCTAGTATTTTTCAATACACTATTCTAGGTGCTGTACTTATATCAATAATAATGATTTTATCACTTGACTTCGGGAAGGAATCTCATATTTATAAAACTGATGTGCATAATAGGCATGAAAGATTATAAACTAAATTTTGTGAATTAAAAAACACCCCTTATTGAAGGGGTGTTTTTGTATGTTGATTTATAATTTAAGTTGTAGTTTTAATTTATAATTTGATATAAATCAATTACTGCTCAGATTATATGAAAGCATAACATCAGCAAACATCAAAATTTATATATCATAGATTGAATATCATTTATAAGTTTGCAAGTATGGTATCCATCAGCAACTGCATGATTAATTTGCACTGTAAATGGCAGGTTGTAATCATTATCGAATTTACCCCAAGTAATTATCGGAGCAAGAAAATTTGCTGAGTATGGCACATTCATATTCAAAGCGGAATACTTTAACCATGGAGTACATGATAAATGAAAACAATTTTCAGGTATCTCACCTAAAATAAAGCCTTTAGTATCTTTATGTTTTTCCATATCGCCTTTAACATTTTTATACATTGCTAAAAAGTTTTTATCAAACTTGCTAGAGCAGCATGAAAAAGTTTTGTCATCGCTATGGAAAATGCAGTAACTTGGATGAATAATATCATAATAGCCAAGCTCTTTATTTTCGTTAATTGCCATTTTAAATTCCTCGTTGTTATTTACAGCAAGGCTCACTATGCATATTAGTGCAGGGTATAGTGATAACTTAGATTTAGATAAATAAGTATACAGATTTTTTATATTTATATCTGCCGTTATACTGTATGTGCAATGGTCGCTGTTAGCATAATGCTCATAATGATCGCACCTTGCATATGTTTTCATGTTAATAATATTTAATTTTTGCATTTGTTTTCCTTGTTATATCACTATATCGAATATGCAATATTGCTTTTTGTCTATCTATTCATTTTATCATCGTTTATTTCGTCTTCTTTACCGCGTCGCATAAGTTCTTTAAGTGCAGCGTCTTCATTCATGCTTTGCTCTGAAATGCCTTTTGCCTTATAATGATCAGCCTCTACGCGCTTCAAGCGAGTGGCTATCTTTGCTAGCATTGCAGCATGTGCTTCTGGGTCAGTCTTTTTAAGGCGTGATAGTTTTATAGTTTCAGCTACAGATGCAACTCCGGCAACAATAATTAAGCCAAATAATAGTCCTATGATGAGTGGGAATGCCCAATGTATATCAGTGAATAATCCGCCGAAGCTTTTAATGTTAGCAACAATTACAACAATAGCTGCGAACATAGATATACCAATTAGCATGATCAAAGAATTGGTAATCCCTTGTATTGCAATATCAGGAAATTTTCTTTTTAGTCTTGGCAAAATTATAAATCCAATTAAAGTGATAAGACCGACTCCGCCACTAACAATTATTAGAGATGTATATACCTTACTAATAATCTGTCCTGTAAAATCATCGGGATTGACAGGGTTTATCGATAAAGTTGTTCTATCTCCGATAGAATATTGTGAAGGTGATGAATACGATGGATGACGCCTTGTGTATTCCTTGCCTTCATATGTGAATTTGAAAATAGGTGCATACTTATCTGACTCGCCTATATCATCCGCCTCTTTTACTATAATGTCAATTACTTCTGCCTCAACATCAACATAATGAGCGATTTTTTGCGAGTGCATAATGTTAAGTGCTATAAAAGTAAATAACAATATGAAAAGAAATATGACCGCAATATATTTGCCAATCATTTTTTTTCTGTTTGCCGGGGACGTGCTTGCTTCTTGTATATTCTCGCCTAAATTATTATTGTTATTCATAAGTTTCTCCTTAGTAGTGAAGTATTTAATATATAAATATATTTATGATTTGATATATTATAGCATGAATCACAAGTTATGTCAAATTGTTAGGTTTTGAATCATTTTCAAAAATTGATAAATTGCTATCATGTGGAATGTGCTTCAACTTAATTAATTTATCACCAGTACAAGCATACAAAAATAGCTGCATCGCAAGTTAGCGGTGCAGCTATTTTATATTAATTTATTTATAATCAATATATGTCTTTTATGATGGATATTATGTCAGCTTTTGATAGTTCAAGGCTTTTCATAAGTCCGATAGAGCTACTAATTTTTGCAGTAGCAAGCTCAATGCGTTTGTTGTTTCGCTCGTCAGCAGTTAGGGTAGCCACGTAACAGCCTTTACCGGCAATCGTGTAAATAAACCCTTGACGTTCTAGCATCTCCCACGCTTTTTTGATAGTGATTACGCTGATAGATAACTCAAGTGCAACACCTCTGATAGAGGGCAAGCAAAATTGAGCAGGGAGTTTCCCCGTAATTATCTGCGTTGTGATTTGCTCGTATACAATCTCATAAAGAGGTTGGTTTGTATTGTTTGTAATTATAATATTCATTTATTATATCAATCCTTTTAGTGCCTCACTAATTAGTTTACGCTTTGGGGAGTTATATCAAGCTTCAAAAGCAGTTTAAGTCCTATTTTGAATCCGCCAAATGTTGAAATAAAGTAGAACGCAATTGCCCCGAAAAACAGTCCTAGTTGAGCGCCAAGGTTCTCCACATTGTTATTATTAAGTAAAAGACCTAGTGCCGTATTAGACATTGCAGAGCCACTAGAAATAAACGACATCAGGAAAAAATATAGTACCGTTATAGATATAAATGCTGCGAATGTTAAAATGCCCGCAAATAAACGATTTTTAATATATTTAAGAGTAGAAAGTGATATGTTAAATAGTCCAAAAATAAATATTAAAATAGTGAAGAAGCTAATGCAAATAATATCACTATCAGCATTAGTTGTGATAAGCAACGCTGACAGTAATGCGAAAAATGCAGCAAGTACTAAGTAAGAGCCTTGCAATATCATGTTGCCTATATGGTAACTCTTGAGTATGTCACTTCTTGTTACGTTGAGTATGCACAGGTCGGACATACGAGTGGAAATAATTAAATTATATAACAAAGTAGTGTATAATAGATACATACCAGTAGACCAAATATGATTATTAGAAAACATGCCAACAGCTCCAACAAGCGTAAATAGTGTCATGAAAACTCGACCAGTGGTAATAAAGTTATCGTGTAGCAGTGCTTTAATTTTCATTGTTCGCCTCCTTTTTGTGATAGTAAACTAAAATGTCCTCAATATTCGGTCTTGTGACAACTAGTCCGTGCCCCTCTGGCAAATCAGCTGTAAGTGCAAGTCCAGTGAAGCCAAATGAATTAGTTTTGAATCCTATAAAGTGGCTTTTTACTTTCTCAAGCTCATCAACTTCGCCGCTGACAATAACATGTTCATCTAACATTTGCTCCTTTTCGCCAGTAAATTGCATTTTGCCATCAATAAGAAAAGTAATAAAGTCAGCGCACTTGTCAAGGTCGCTTGTTATATGTGTTGAGTAGAGTATGCTTACTTCGCCGCCAACTACAAGCTCTCTAAAAATATCTAGCATTTCTATTCTTGAGGCAGGGTCAAGGTTTATTGTAGGCTCGTCAAGAATTATTAACTTCGCATTGTGAGATAGTACTAATGCAAGAGAGTATTTTATTTTCATTCCATCAGATAGTTTATAAAAACGTGCTTTATCATCAAGATTAAATTGCTTGATTAATGAGTTGTATTTTTCATCATCCCAATCCTTGAAAAACATTTTGTATCTTTTTGTATACTTGTGCAGCCTGTTGTATGGTCCTATCCCTATAGGTCCAACTAAAGCGCCTACGTGCTCTCTAAAATTAGGGTCGCAGCTTTTCTTGCCTAGTATTTCTACATCGCCGCTATCTCTTATGTATCTATCTAATATAAGATTTAATGTAACAGATTTTCCCGCTCCATTATCTCCGATTAGCCCCATTATATACCCCGATGGCAGCTCAAATGAAATGTCATTCAGCTCAAATGGTAAATGTTTTTCTTTTGCATCACTACTGCTATTTTCCGCAGAAGATGTGCTGTTTGATTTATGTATTGTTCCAATTTTTTTAGCCTTTGCAAATTTTTTGCAAAGATTGTTAACCTTTAGCATTATTGTTCCTCCTATGTATACTGTGTATGTTATATATGTACAGTATACACTACTTAATTGCATTTGTCAATACAATTTTATATATTGTTATGATTCTGCAGCAAGCAATATTCATAAAATAAATTATGAGGTGAGTAACAAAAAAAAATGACTGCTTGATAAAGCAGTCATTTTTATTATTTGTATTAATAAGGTTAGTGCAATCAATTAATTGAAATATTTCTATAATTTGCAAAACCTGTTGAGCAGATAAAATTAATTATCTTGTCTTGTATCAGTGATTTGAATTTCTCTTAAGTTAACGCCTTGTGGAAGTTCGTATGCAAACTTAATTGTGCTTGCAACATCATCAACAGTAATACTACCTACGCCAGTTGAAGCTTTCCATTCTTGGTAGCCAGCCTTAATTTGGTCACTTGATGTGTGGCTAAGTAGCTCTGTATCAACAGCACCAGGACAGATTCTCATCACTCTAACATTGTGTGCTGATAATTCTCCTCTAGCAACTTCTGATAGTCCAACAACTCCGTACTTTGAAGCGCAGTATGCAGCGTGATCGCCAAAAGGCTTAACTCCTGCAACTGATGCGACATTGATAATTGTTCCGCATTTTCTTGCTATCATGTCATTCATTACGATTTGCATGCCGTTCAATACACCTAGTACATTAACGTCAAGCATTTGCTTCCACTCGCTAGCGTCTTGGTTTTCTAAATTGCCTAATAGCATAACGCCGGCATTATTGATAAGTAAGTCAGCTTTGCCATATTTAGCTTCCGCCTCTCTAACTGCATCCTCAAATTGTTTTTTGTCAGTAACGTCAACTTTTTTGCAAAGAGTATTGCTAAGGTTTAGCTCAGTTAGTTTTTCAACCCTCCTTGCAATCAACAATAATGGATACCCATCTTTATTAAACTTTATTGCCATAGCTTTTCCAAATCCAGAACTTGCACCTGTAATTACAACTAATTTCTTCATTTTATTTCCCCCATTAACTTTATTTAAATTTGTTATATTTGTATATAATATTTTTACATATCACTATCTATCAATATAACATATACAACCCGTTATGTCAATAGGCAAATTGAAAATAGTTAGTTTAGTTAAGTATATTTAAAGATTAGTAGTAAATTGATATGTTCAGTCTGATATCTTTAATATGATAAGGAAAGGTGTATTAATAATGTTCAGCTGCAAGTGCTAAAAATTAGAGCATTTGACAAAATCAGTATTATGTGATATAGTAAATGTAGTTATCCAATTGAATTATTATAGGAGTTATTATCATGTACGATAAAAATAAAGTAATAAAAAGTCTTAAAATAATTATAAGCATGGCAATATTTGGTATGATTTTAATTTCTATATCAATAGTAATAGTTGGTTCCGTATTAGATAATCAGGAGCTTTTTGCCGTAGCGGCAATAATTATGTATTTATCTATAGGTTTGCTTGCAGTTAATAGTATTGTAGGGTTAATTGGTTTGTGGTTAGAAAGGAAAAATAAAGAAAAAATACCGAAGCTATTTGATATCTTAGCTACAGACATTGCATCGCAGGAGGGTAATAAAAATGAAAAAACGAAAAATAAGTCCTAAAGTAGTAATGTGTATAGATATTACTTCATTAGTTTTAACTATGGCCATTCTTATTTCGCTAATAGTTTTGATATGGGGTGGTAACAAAAGTGAGTATCCTTCAAGTATTATATTTCCAATAAGTCTTATGGTGGTATCGTTAGCAAATATAATTCCTACCGTATTATCGGAAATTATGAAAGGTAATATGTATTTTGCTAATAATGAAAATTTAGTTTTAAGCAAAATTTGGTTCTATAAAATCACTGATAAACTGATCAAGATAGTATGTATTTCTATTGTGCTAATTGCTCTTGTAATAACTATTACATTTTTAGTGCTAGGATTTACAGACGACAATGACCTTTATATGAATATTGCAGTAACAGTGTGTTTAGTAGCTTGTGTGATAGCTTTACCTGTTAATTTATTTTTAATTGATAGGCGTGATAAACTGAGCAGAAACAAACTGATTGAAGAATTTAAAGAGGTGATTGCGCAAGAAGCAATTTCACTCGAAGAAGCGAAGTCAGAATAATTAAATATATTAATTAATAGGTTGATTGATTATGAATATAAAATGAGTAAAATATAATCAATACATCTATGCCTTTAGTTTATATGTATAATTATAATAGTACCAAATTTGATCGCAAAAATTTTTTAAATTATAGATTAAATTACATGAAAAAAATATCGCTGAGGAGAGCATCTCCGCAGCGATATTTTATTAACTTATTAATCTGTTTATTATCTTAATTAATCATAGAATTTAGTGATTATTTCAGTTAATTATTACCTTAAAGCAATGAAAATAATCGACTGATATTCACTGCATTTTATTATAAAAGTTGTTATAATATATTGTATGATTAATAACAATTATATATCAAATTTTTAGCATGAATTTAATCTTTTTTTTTATCAGAATTATCGTTTAATTTATTTAGCTTTTTTCAAATTTTTTGCCGCAATAATTTCTGATACTATTCTTTTAGGAGTTGCTACATCATACTTAGATTCAGGTGCTGGTGCATCTAAAACATCGCTTATATTTTTTAGTAATAATTCGCCATTCAAAAGGTCTTGATCAATAGTCATATATCCAGACTTTTCGGCATTGATTATCTGATCGCCTCTAGAGCAACTAATAGGTAGTGGGATTAAGATTGCACGCTTGCCTATTGCGCAAAGCTCTGCAATTACACCAGCACCCGCTCTTGATATTACAAGGTCGCAAGCAGCATAATAATCACCAATATTTTCAGCGTATTCAATAGGGTAGTAACCTATTTGATTAATATCTTCTAGCTTGCCACTACCAGTAATATGAATAATGTTATATAGTTTAGTAAGGTTTGTGATATTATCTATAATCACTTTATTCACACTGCTAGCGCCTAAGCTTCCGCCAATAATTAATATATTTTTCATATCAGGGCGTAGATTGCAATTGTCTGCAACTTTTTTGCTGTTTCCTGTTAGTAATTCTATGCGAAGGGGGTTTTGTATCTGTACATACTTACTAGGCTTATCATTAGGAACGCAAGGCATAATGATGCGTTTTGCACTTCTCGCAGATATTTTATTTGCAACGCCAAGAGAGTTGTCCGACTCATGAACGACTACAGGGATTCCAAGCATTTGCGCTGCGATAGTAGTCGGAAGTGATACATAACCACCTTTAGAGAAAACGACATCAGGTGCTAGCGTTTTAAGAAGTTTTTTTGCATGAAAAATTGCCTTAGGTAAAATATAAGGAATTGCAAGGTTTTTGCTAATGCTACCTCTAGTTAGTTTTATAGCTGGAGTAGAGTGGAATTCAAGATGGTATTCCGCTGCAATTTTTTGCTCCAGACTATCCTTCTCGCCAATGTAATATATCTTGTCAAAGTGGCGTCTTAGTTCAGGTAATAGTGCGATACTTGGTAAAATATGGCCGCAACTCCCCCCGCCTGTTAATACGATTTTTTGCATATATTTCCTCCTCTTTTTATATAGTATATTTGCAAATAAGCAAATTATGCCTAATTGCGTAAATGTTTCATATAATCTCTTGTATTATTTTATGAAATAGTGTAGTATATAAGTATAAGATAAGCTCATATATATATGATGAGCAATAAATGATTGACGCTACATGTAATTATGTTGTGCAATGCTAGCAAAATCATTAACTAAAGTTTAAAATAAGTTATAATAATTTGTATTGCAAGGGGTGTATTATGAATATCAGAAAAGTTACAGGACATAAGGGAAGAGTATTCAATAGCTATATTTGGGAGGATGTTCAATCTCCTAAAGGGGTAATTCAGTTGATTCATGGCATGGCTGAGCATGTGGAAAGGTATGATCACTTTGCCCAGTTTCTTAATTTCAACGGCTACATAGTCGTCGGAAGCGACCTTAGAGGACATGGTAAAACAGCAGCAGAAAATAATAGCATTGGCGTATGTGAGCAAGGTGATTCTTTCACAGATAACATGAGAGACCAAATTTTACTTACTAAAGATATCAAAGCTAAGTATAATTTGCCAGTTGTGATTTTTGGTCACAGTTACGGTTCATTTGTATCGCAGGCGTATATTCAACAGGCTAGCAGCGAGGTTGCAGCGGTAGTGTTATGCGGGTCTGCTAAGCAGTCAGGAGTGTTAGTTGCAGCAGGTAGAAAGCTAGCATGTATCCAAGCGGTTGTATGCGACAAAAATAAGCCCGCTAAATTAATTAGCGGTATGACGTTTGGTCCATTCGATGCTAAGTTTAGTCATGAAAAGACTGTCAACGCTTGGTTATCTACTGACCTTTCAGAGTGCGAAAAGTATAACAATGACAAGCTGTGCGGTTTTAAAATGTCGATAGATTTTTACAGAAGTTTATTTGTTTCACTTAAAAAATTGTATACAGCAGCTAACATGAAAAAGATTAAATCCGATCTGCCGATATATATAATCAGCGGTGACATGGACCCTGTCGGCGGATACGGAAAGCTTACAGAGAAGCTATATAAAGAGTATGTGAAAGCAGGAATCATAGATATTAATATGAAGCTATACAAAGGCTCAAGACATGAGATTCTAAATGACGCAATGCGTGACGAAGTTATGTTTGATGTGCTAGCGTTTGCAGATAGAGTTATTGGGGCAGAAAGCTCTCCTATCATCAACGCAAAAGCAGCGGATAGTAGCGAAAATATTACACAATTAGAAACTAGTGAAGTTGCAAGTACTGAGGCATAATGAAATGATATATGCTGCAAGTATTTAAGCGTCATATAAAGATGAGCGTGGCATAATAGTCGCGCTTAGTCTTTGCAAAAATATCAATAAATATGTGCGAGTTTTTATATAAAATATTACACAGTAAAATTTTATAAAATCGAAATAAATTAAAGAATAAATCGCATGCACATTTAAGTTATAGTTAACACGTAATAATGCATATTAATGTGCATATAAAATAAATAAATTAATATTACCAAATATTACTTGATTTTTCAGGTAAAAATGGTATATAATGTATGAATTGATAATTACTGGAAACTAAGGAGAAATTAATGGCAAAAGTAAATAACAACACAGAATATACATCAAAGAGCATCGACGTACTAGAAGGGTTAGAAGCGGTTCGTGTTAGACCTGGAATGTACATAGGCGACACTTCATCAAAAGGATTGCACCATATCATTTGGGAGATTGTTGATAACAGTATCGATGAAGTCGCGAATGGATACGGAAATACAATTGACATAATAATACATAAAGATGAGAGTGTAACAGTCAGTGATAATGGACGAGGAATCCCCGTTGACATACATGAAAAGTTAAATGTACCTGCAGTGGAGTTAGTATTTACAAAGCTTCACTCAGGTGCTAAGTTTGGCGGCGATAGTTCATATAATTATTCTGGTGGTCTACATGGTGTAGGATCAGCAGTTACTAATGCGTTGTCAAGATGGCTTAATGTTACAGTATATAGAGATGATCAAGCGCACACAATGCAGTTCCATTCTCCGGAAGTGCAAGGCAAAGTCAGAAGTGGTATCAAGAAGAAAAACTTGACAGTTGCAGAGTGCAGAAAAGATAAGCGTGGAACAAAAGTTGACTTTTTGCCAGATGACAGAGTGTTCGGCAAAAACAGACTTATATATGATATCATCAACAAAAGAATAAGAGAGCTTGCATTTTTGAACAACTCGCTAATAATTTCATTAACCGATGAGCGAGAAGACGGCGATGTTTTAGAGGCAAGAAGTGTAAAATATCATTTTGATGGTGGGCTAGTTGATTTCGTACTATATCAAAATGAAAGCAAGAAAGCAGTATATGAAACGCCAATTCATTTTGAAGGAATGCAAGATAAGCTAGGTGTAAAAATTGCTTTACAGCATACGGATGGCAATGAGAGTTTGAGCAGTTTTGTAAACAACATCCCGACTACTGAAGGCGGAATACATGAGGCGAGCTTAAAGTTAGGACTTACAAGAGCGATGACGGATTTTGCTAAAACTAATGGAATGCTAAAAGATAAAGACAACACGCTAATTGGCGATGACTTTAGAGATGGACTTACTGTCGTAATGCTTGTCAACATGATTGACCCAGAGTTTGAAGGTCAAACAAAATCGAAGTTAAGCAACGCATGGATTAAAAAGCCACTTGAGGAGTTAATCTATAATGGGCTATTAGATAGCATGAAAAAGTTGCCAAAGCAAGTGCTTGTTGATATATATTCAAAAGCACTACTTGCAAGAAAAGAGCGTGAAAGATTGCAAAACAGCAAGGATGTAAATAAGCAGCTAAGAGAGATATCAAGCAATAAGCTAATCGGAAAATTATCACCATGCTTAGGCAAGAATGCTAGCAAAAACGAAATTTTTATAGTTGAGGGTGACTCGGCTGGCGGTTCAGCGAAAAGTGGAAGAGATAGAAACACACAAGCGATTCTTCCGCTAAAAGGCAAGCCTCTTAATGTTGAGAAGGCGAAGCTTGATAGAGCGCTTGATAACGAAGAAATCCGCACAATAATCAGTGCATTAGGCACCGGCGTGCACAAAAATTTCAATATAGATAATTTGAAGTATGATAAAGTAATAATCCTAGCGGATGCCGATCAAGACGGAGCACACATAAGGGCAATACTGTTGACATTTTTCTATCGCTACATGCGAGAGTTGATCACGGAAGGTCATGTATACATAGGAATGCCGCCATTATATAAGGTGGAAAACAAAGGCGAAATACATTATGTCTATGACGATGTAAAGTTACAAGAGTTGCTTGATAGTCTTAACGGCAAAAAAGTATTACAACGTTACAAAGGATTAGGCGAGATGAACCCAGAACAACTATGGGAGACAACATTGAACCCAGAAAAACGAGCATTAATTAAAGTAATGGTAGATGATATTGCTGATGCTGATAAACTTATTACAACGTTAATGGGTGACAATGCAAATGCTAGAAAAGAGTATATAAACAAGCACGCAAACTTTAATAAAGCAGATAATTTTGATGAGATAGGAGGATAATAATTGTGGCAAAAACAGAGAAGATATCGCAAGAAGTAATCCTTGAGAGCGACATAGCGGAAGTTATGCACAAGTCAATGATGCCGTATTCTGAGTATGTAATATTAGATAGAGCATTACCACGAGTTGAGGATGGACTAAAGCCAGTACAAAGGCGAATATTATATACAATGATGGAGCTAGGAATCACTCCTGACAAACCTCACAAAAAAAGTGCAAGGATAGTCGGCGATTGTTTAGGAAAGTACCATCCGCATGGAGACAGTTCCGTGTATGGTGCGACGGTTAGGATGGCGCAGCACTTTAATATGAGTGGAATGCTAGTTGACGGACATGGCAATTTTGGCAGTGTAGATGGAGACCCACCGGCAGCGATGAGGTATACGGAAGTTAGACTTCAACCGCTTGCAATGGAAATGTTAAGAGATATAGATAAAGATACAGTCGATTGGGGCTTAAACTTTGACGATACACTAAAAGAGCCAAAAACCCTACCGGGAAGATACCCTAATTTGCTAGTAAATGGTGCATCGGGAATAGCAGTTGGACTTGCGACAAATATTCCTCCGCATAATATTACTGAGGTAATTGACGGAGTATGTGCATATATTGACAATCCTAAAATGTCATTAGATAACATGATGGAGTACATTAAAGCACCAGATTTTCCAACGGGCGGAAGGCTTTTAGTCGGAGAAGATTTAAGGCGTGCATACGAAACAGGAAAAGGCAAAGTAACAGTGCGAGCTAAAGTGGAGATAGAAAAAGACGGGGACAAGCATTCTTTACTTATAACTGAATTACCTTTCCAAGTAAATAAAGCGGTCTTAGTCGAAAATATTGATAGATTAAGAGAATTCAAAAAGGAAGTATTTGGTAATATAGCGGATGTTATTGACGCATCAGATAGACAAGGAATGAGGATTATAATCAAGCTTAAGCGTGAGGCAAATCCTGTAAAAATACTTGAGTTATTATATAAACACACTTCACTATCACAAAATTTTAATATAAATATCGTTGCGATAGCAGAAGGAAAGCCACAGCAGTTAGGACTTTTAGACTTAGTAAAATATTACGTAGTCTATCAAAAAAGCGTTATTTACAGACGCAGTCAATATGATTTAGCATTAGCAAAAGCGCGCGAGCATATTTTGCGAGGAATAATAATTGCGATAGATAACATTGATGAAGTTATCAAGATTATCCGCAGTTCTGCATCAGTGACAGATAGTAAAACAAAGCTAAGAGAAAGGTTTGGCATTTCTGAGAAACAAGCACAAGCGATACTAGATATTAGGCTTGCTAGGCTTGCGAAATTAGAGGTTAATAATCTTAGACAAGAAATTGCTGAGCTAGAGGAAAAAATAGCATTTTTGACTGAGATTGTCAAGAGTCCTAAAAGACAATTAAGTATTGTGAAGCAGGAGATTTTAGAGATACGCAAAAGGTTCAAAATGGAGCGACGTTCTCTAATTTTCATTGACGGAATAGAGCAAAAAGTACATGTATTTGATGTTAATAAAGTAGAAGAGAGATCAGGTATTGCGATACTTGCAAACTCAGGAAGCGTTAAATTCCTATCGCAAAAAGCGTACAATATGGCAAATAAAGCTATCGAAGTTTGTACTTCTGATGATATTGTCAAGCGTGCAATCAACTGCAATAACTTGTCACCGATTTATGTATTTACATCAAAAGGTAATATATCTTCATTTAATATAGATAGTTTATCTGATGATAAATGGAGAAACAAAGGGACTAAAATGTCAAAGCTTGTGCCAGATCTTGCTAGTGATGATATTGTAGTTTCAATGTTTACTGAGGCGGAGCTGAAAGAGAATAATATACTTGCAATGACAAAAAATGGAATCCTGAAAGTATCGGCTGGAGCGGAGTACATCGTTGGTAAAAAAGTATATCAGGGTATTACTCTAAAGGGCGATGATGAAGTTATTTCATATGAGTCAATGCAGACAGGCAAAAGCATATTGCTAGTATCAAGCGAAGGAATATCGTTAAATTTGGAATCAGATGTACCTATTCAAGGCAGAAAGGCAAGTGGAGTAATCGGTATGTCGCTTAAAGATAATGACAAAGTCGTATTTGCAAGCCAGATTGATGACGAAGGTGAAATTATTGTTGTAACAGATAAGGGCTTTGCAAAGAGAGTTATCTCAGGGCTTATAAAGACATCAGTCCGTAACAGAAAAGGCAATAAAATTCATGATTTTAATGATAAAAATGGAAGCAGAATAGCATTTGTTAGTCATGTTAAAAATCCTATCGAGTTTGCAATTATCGGGGAAAATAACGAAGTAACTAGCGTTAGCAGTGAAGATTGTAAGATCGAGAGCATGAACTCTCGTGGTAAGCTTATTAAAAATATTGCAGGTGATATTAAGTGTATTTTATCACATAATATAATCGATCAAAAGTAATATTACAATTTAATTTACAAAATAAAAAACATACGAGAGTTTGCACTCTCGTATGTTTTTATTTCGCAAGTTACTTCCAATTAATAACGCTTATAATTTAATTCAGGCTATATAAATTGATACTCACTTTTATTTATATTACAAATAGTCTATAAAAAACCGATATTTTCACCGAGCTTTTACTACTCTTTATATTCATCAGCTTGTTTTTTAACCTTGTTACGCTTCATAAGAAAAAGCAGTAAACCAATTAATCCAAATGCAGCAATGCACGAGCAGGTAACAGATATTGCAATAATTTGACTTGGGGTAAGCCCAGCCTCTTGCAAGTTTTCAGTCAGCACATAACCAATTTGCTCTTTGTAGTTAACCCTTGTAAAAGTTGAATCTGGGTCATATTCGCCATAAATCTGAATATCTAAACCATCATCAATATCTTTGAATATAATCTCTGAAGATATGTCAGGCTTTGAATACAATTTTATTTTCTCGCCTACGTTCTTAGCCTTAGTTTTAAGGAAAACAATGCTAGATTCTGGCTGAGAAGGTGCAACATGGTCAATATACTTAGTCTGAATATAGCCAGTTTTTTTGGTGCCAGCCTCAGTGAACTCTATTTTATACCAGTCCCAAACCCCCTTATCTTTTGAAACAGCATCAGTAGCTGCAAGCATTGATAGAGTGGTAACTACTTGTTGAGATGCTAGAGTTGTAGTTTTAGGAGCGGTTACAGAAGGGTATGCAAATACGTCAGTTTTATTGAATGGAGACATGCTTGCTTCGTCCATATCAACATTACTAAAAGGTGCAGTAAGGTACGATTTAAGGACATATTCTTTAAGATTAGTTGTTGCATAAGTAACGTAATAATAATCACCAACTTCAGCAAGCAAAAGCACTGTCTCATTCTTTTTAAGTGATCTAGCAGTTTGAAGATTGTCAGGTACAGTTAATGCTAGTGCATGATCAGAATTAACCATCGCAACTTGCATTACAGTCCAGTCAGTCGGAGGTGAGTAGCTTGAGTTTTCTATTGAAATAATTTCATCACTAGTAATCTTGTATAGTAAATGTTTATCTTTAGATACGATATACATTTCACCGTTATTTATATTAATTGTAGTGGAAATATTTCCGCTAACTGCAGTAGATTTAAGCAGTGTAATCGGATCGCTGTAGCTGCCGCCATCGCTACTATTAAAAGTACATTTTTTGACACTATTAGTGTCAGTCAAATAAAGATTACCGATATAATCAAAATTATGAATACTGTCTGGAGAAGGGGATTTGTAACTTTTTACAAGTTGCATTGTCTCTAAATTATATTTAGCTATTTCCGCATCAGCACTTACAGGATTTATTGCATAAAGTAAATTTGTACCAAGCGGAACTACAATAGAAGTTATCGTAGATGTGCCAGAAATTTTATTTGCAACTTGATTGTTATTGTTGCTATCAATAATAATAATATCTGTTTTTGTTAGTGAAATGACATAGTCGCCATATGTTTCTAAATCAGCAGAATCTTTACTACCAGTAACGAGTTTCGCAGTATTTCCAGTAACTTCATAGACTAATTTATCCTCACCGATTATAAACACTTTGCCTGATTTTGTGACAGTAACTTTATTAGGAGCAATGTTTAGCGTAATTTTGCTAGTAACATTACTTACTGAGTTATGTATAATAATACGATTATTCTTATTGTCAGCAATATAAATTTCGTTGCCATGATATGCAACATCGGTAGGAGAGTCTAATCTTTTCAATCCGTCACCGCTATCACCGTAATAATTCGATTCAACAAGTGTGGTAGTATCCAAAATTCGAACTTTATTTTCAGCAGGAGCAGTTGCAAGTAAATTGCCATCAAAAACAGTAATACTTGTTGTACTAGGATTCAAAGTCTCGCTTGTCACTGGTTTTTTCTCATCTATCTTATAACTACTGATATTTGTATTAGTCGCAATAAATGCAAGATTTCCAGATATGAAATAGTCAACGATATCATTAGTGGCAGTTAAAATCATAACAAACATAGTGTCAACAATTTTAAATATATCTCTGCCTGTAGCAACGTAAGTAATATTGTCAAAAGTGTGAATTTCAGCCAGTGATTCGGTATCGCCGCTAATAGTAGTAGAGCTTTTAGATACTAGGTTATTCCCTTTAATTTCGCAATTATGAAGAACATCATTAACAGTTACCATAAATGTAGAGCTACCACTAGAAATAGATCTAGGAGTAGTGTCAACATCTCCGACCATAAGAGGCAAAGCTTTAATTACATTGGTTGAAATATCCATATGAACTAATTTTTTGCCGATAGCAGTTGCAGAAACTAGCATGATTAAATCATTACCAATCATAGCTATTTGAGATATATTATAGTCATTAGATAGATCAGCGCTAGTCGTTAAAATATTAGGGTAGTCAGTGCCAACCCCACCTTTATTTATGAATAAGTCTTTGTCATTTGCGACAACCAAAGTATCTCCAACACTAGCTGTTAGCTTTGGATCATTTAGACTCATATAATATTCTTGGTCAGTAATAGTTTCTATTGTTGCCTCGCGACTTGATGCATTCTGATTATTTTCATTAGCAAAAGCAGTAGAAGCCGGCAGAGCGGAAAGCCCTGACGCCATCATAACACAGACAACAATTATAGTATAGATTTTATTCATTTATTTTCCCTCGCGTACATTATTAGTTATATTATACAACAAAAGAGGATAAATGTAAATGTTTTTTCGTGTAAATTGTTAATTGTCTTGCAACTCATGTGTTTTTATGGTACAATATATTTGATAACTAAGTAAATTAAACAAATATTAAATGATTAATTATAAGGAGTGGCTATGTCAGATAATCAAACTAGCAGATTCAAATATATAGAAGACAGTTACGAGCCTAAGGGCGAAGCGGAACATTTCAATAAGAAAATCGAGGGATTAGGGCTATCAATTGAGACAGCAGCAGCATTAGCTGAAGCAGGACTTTCAAGTGTTGGCGACCTTTGCCGTATTCAAATGCGACACCTTTACCGTATAAAAGCTCTTAGGAAAAAGAATGTTTTTGAAGTGTTGAGAAAGCTGCAATCAATGCAGCTAGATTTTATGCGAGTACCAAAAGCAGACCCAGTTGAGGCGGAAGTTGCTGCATCTTCTGATGTTGCAGTGGCTAATGCTAATAAGCAAAATAACAATTTAAAAGCTGCTAAAAACAACCGCGAAGGAAATCAAAACAACCGTGATTGCAAACCAGTACAAAACAACCGTGATGGCAAGCCAGTGCAAAACAATCGTGACGGCAAGCCAGTGCAAAACAATCGTGACGGCAAGCCAGTACAAAACAATCGTGATGGCAAGCCAGTACAAAACAATCGTGATGGCAAAAGTAATGTTGCAACGGATAAAAATAAAGCTAATAGCAATGTGAAATCAGAGAGTAAATGGGGTAAGCCTAATGTTGCAACAGGCGGCAAGTCGCTTGAGAGCAAGTGGGGCAAGCCAAATATAGGAACGGGAGAAGGAAATAACAATCAACCTCGCCGTGACAAGCATAATGATAGAGAGAAAAACAATCGCACAGGAGAAGGAAGTCGAGAGCGTCGTGAAAAGTTTGATACTAGAAGCGGTAAACCAGTAGTTGCAGCTAAGGGCAAGCAATCACCGCAAGACTTAGGCACATCTCCAACAGGGTATATTGTGAAAAACAGGATGCTAAAGGAAGAGCGTAGCAAAAGTATAGAGAAAAAAATAAGTGCAATACAACCACTGAAGAATGAGGATGGACTTTACAAGTTCTATCGTTCTGGAAAGTGGGGATATAAAGATGAAAAAAGTGGCATAGTTATTGAGCCAACATATACAGAAGCATTTAATTTTCGAGAGGGAATGGCATGTGTGGAGCTTGATGAAAGATGCGGATTTATCGACAAGAAAGGTGAATTTATCGTCAAAATCAAGTATGACAGTGCGTGCAGTTTTTCTGAAGGTTTAGCGGCAGTTACAGCTGGAGAAAAGTGTGCCTATATTGATAAAACGGGCGAGTTAGTTTTCCCGTTTGAATATCAAGCAGCAACTTCATTTGTAAATGACATAGCTCTAGTTAAAAAAGACGGCAAGTGGGGTTATATGGATAGACACACTGGCGAGATAAGATTAAGATAGTTTTTAATCATTAAACTATTTTAGTTAAAATAGCAATTAAATAAAAAGCTAGCAAGAATAACTTGATAGCTTTTTTTATTGCTACAATTAGATTGATTAGACTGCTTGTTATTATTAGCAAATTTGCTATTTTGTAAAATGTATGATATAATAAATAATGAACAATATTTTAGGGGAAAATTATGTCAACAGATAATAATGATAATGAATGTCACTTAAATTCATATAATGAAAACAATCAAACTGATCCAAAAAAATCATCTGATAATTGCGGCAAATTGCATGTTGCAAGTCTAATAGATAGTGAAATCAGCGATGAAAATATGCGAAATAATGTCCATAATGATGATATTAGTCATGAGCATAATATAACCCAAATTAAGTTAAATAATGAAAGCCTATGCGAGCATGACAGCAAAAATAAAAGTCAATTGACGGCATATTATATTAAAGTTTCAGCCGTTATTGCGTGCGTTCTTGCAGCAATTGGAGTTTCGCTAATATGGCATGATAACCTATTATCCATGTTATTTACGATTGCAATGCCACTTTTTGCACTTAATATAATAAGTTTCTTCAAAAAACAGTTGAAAAGTGATAATAATTATAAGTTTTTTAATTTGGTAGTAGAATTACCAAAGTCAAATATATTATACTTTATATTAGGATATATATTTTCTGTAGTATATTTGATTGAAGTGGAAATGGATACAGTATTTAAGTTTGCATATATTGATTATGTAGTTTACTTTATGTCTATACCATCAATCTTATACATGATAATTCAATCGGTCATGATAGATGAGAAAACTGAAATGAAAAGAGATGAAAGAAATTCACGTATAGAGAAGGAAAATGAGGAATATGCTAGTAAAAAAAATGCTGAACATCAAGTTTCTGTAGACAAATTGAGTAGTAGGTATAAAATTTGCGCTGCATATTATAGTATGAGTTCATTAAAAAGGTATTACATTAAACAAGCAGTTATGCAATTGTTTTTTATAGTATTGTTTTTCTTTTTTATAATATTAGATGTGACAATATTTAGTAGTAGTTTGTTTTTGATATTTTGTATATCAGGAGCAGGTTTTATTAACAAAGATAAGGTGATTTATAATAGTAATGGTAAGCTAAAAGATTTGACCGATCTAGCTGCTAAATCAGCGATAATTTCTAATATAGTAATATCAATAATTTTTGCAATATTAATGAAAACATCTGTGGAGATCGCGAAAAGCATAGTTATTATAGTTATGTTAATACCTAGTGTAATTTGTTCAATGATAAATTGGATAATTATAAATGACAAAGACTTCAGCCCAACTTCTACTCAGTCAATATTAGATGCGGGAGACTTGGCTGATAGTGCAAATATGCAAAATGAAATCAATGAAGCAGGCGGTGAAGAAATTGTTAATGATGATAGCGTGACAATTAATGATGATGGAGAACCAATTAATGATATTGATAATAGCGAAACAGATATTGATAATACTGAAATAGATATTGATGATAGTAAAACAATTGACGATAAAAAAATAAATAAAAGCAATAAATAATCAAAATTTAATGCACTTAAGCATAAAAAAGCACCTAAACTTTGTAGTTTAGGTGCTTTTATTTTATTAATAATGTTGTTTTTAGTAGTCACTGTGCATGTATAAATTCGCTCCACGGCGTTCGTGGCGCTCCACAACGTTCGTGGCACTCCACGGCATTCCGTGACACGATGTTCGTGTCACGCAAGTAAACTAACTATACCCAAATCAATATGCGGGATTCCGTGGTTAGATAACTCCTTGAGCCATCATTGCTTCAGCAACTTTCTTGAACCCTGCGATGTTAGCGCCGGCAGCATAATTGCCATCCATACCAACTTCAGCAGCAGCGTTTGCGCAAGCCCAGAAGATATTTTTCATGATGTTAATAAGTCTTTCGTCAACTTCCTCAAATGTCCAAGAAAGTCTAAGTGAGTTTTGGCTCATCTCAAGACCAGAAGTTGCAACGCCACCAGCATTAGCAGCTTTAGCAGGTCCAAAAAGGATTTTAGCTTTGATAAATGCCTCAATAGCCTCTGGAGTAGAAGGCATGTTAGCACCTTCAGCTACGCAGAAACAGCCGTTTTTAAGAAGAAGTTTAGCATCATCGCCGTTAAGCTCATTTTGAGTTGCACAAGGCAGAGCAATATCACACTTGATAGACCAAATTCCTTTGCCCTCAAAGTATTTTGCAGTAGGAACAAGCTTTACATACTCAGAAAGTCTAGCGCGTTTAACTTCTTTAAGATCTTTAATGATCGCAAGATCAACGCCGTTAGCATCATAGATGTAGCCACTAGAGTCAGATAGAGCAACGACTTTGCCGCCAAACTCAGTAGCTTTCTCTGTTGCGTAGATTGCAACGTTACCAGATCCAGAAATAACAACAGTCTTACCCTTAAAGCTATTTTTGTTAGCCTTTAGCATCTCCTCAGTGAAGTAGCAAAGACCGTAACCAGTAGCTTGAGTTCTTGCAAGAGATCCGCCGTAAGATAATCCCTTACCAGTCAAAACGCCATTCTCGAAAGCAGTTCTGATGCGTTTGTATTGACCGAACATGTAACCAATCTCACGACCGCCAACACCGATATCACCAGCAGGGACGTCAGTATTAGGGCCGATGTGCTTATAAAGCTCAGTCATAAAGCTTTGGCAAAAACGCATAATTTCGTTATCAGACTTGCCTTTTGGGTCAAAGTCGCAACCGCCCTTACCGCCACCCATTGGTAGAGAAGTAAGAGAGTTTTTGAAAGTTTGCTCAAAGCCTAAAAATTTGATAATACCAAGATTTACTGAAGGGTGAAAGCGAAGTCCGCCCTTGAAAGGTCCGATAGCGCTGTTAAACTGCACGCGGTAACCTCTATTAACAAAGACTTGACCGTTATCATCAACCCATGGCACTCTGAACATAATTTGACGCTCAGGCTCTACCATTCTTTCAATAAGACCAGCTTTTGCATACTCAGGGTGCAAGTCAACGACAGGCTCAAGAGATTTAAGAACCTCTTCTACTGCTTGAATGAACTCTGGTTGATCGGCATTTTTAGCCGTTACCTGAGTCATGACATCTTTAAGATATTTATTTTGAAAATCCATAGTTGTATCCTCCGTAATATAAATTTATTAATATAAGTATATCCTAATAATAATAATTGTGCAATGAATTTTGTGTAATTTATTGACGAAAAGAGTGATTTATTTTATATAGTTGTTATAACTACCGCTTATAATGCGATTTGCAAACGCGTAATATTGCGCACGTTAAGTAGTACTGTTAATATAATAAAATAAAATACAATAATATATATATATCATTATTACTAGCTGTACATTTGAGTGCAGATATGCAATTTACATGCATCTAAATTAATTTACGCAATGCTGATATCTACAATGTTTAATAGTAAACAAGCAAAGATGTTCGGTTTATGTATTATAAATAGCGCTATTTCAGCAAATTAAGGATACCTTTGCAAAAATGATAATAAATATAGTTGATATTATTGACAATCTAGTTAAATATTGCTATAATAAACGTACATAAGTTATAGAAAGGGAGTAGTTAAAAATCTATTATCACCAACACGCTTTGAGTTCAAAGCTGGTAATAGATACCTAATAACATTAAGGTGACAAGACTTTTTATACATCAAATTAGGCTGGAGTTATATCTAGCCTGATCATTTGATGTATAGAGTCTTTTTTTATTTTATAATTGTAGTGGAGGGTTTATGGCAATATTTTTTAATAAGTCGGTAGATGAAACACTGGTGCAAGTCAACTCGACAAAATCAGGTCTATCAAGCGATGGTGCACTAGAGTCAAGAGAGATCAATGGAAAAAACGTACTAGAAGAAAGCAAGAAAAAGAGTGTTTTAATTGTTTTTCTTGAGCAGTTTAAGGATTTATTAGTTATCATTCTTATGCTTGCGGCAATCATATCAGGTGTTGCTGGCGAGTGGGCAGGAATGGGAGTAATACTTTTTGTAATCTTGATGAATGCTGTACTTGGTACCGTTCAGTTTGTCAAGGCAGAAAAATCTTTATCCGCACTAAAGGCAATGTCTGCGCCTAGTTGTAAGGTTATCCGCGATGGTAACATAACAATTTTGCCGTCTGAAGATGTCGTTGTTGGCGATATTATCGTGCTTGAAGCGGGTGATCTTATAGTTGCAGATGGTAGAATTATTGATAACTTTAGCTTGCAAGTGAATGAGAGTTCGCTTACTGGTGAGTCTACAGCAGTACAGAAAAATGCTGATGTAATCAGCAGTGAACAAGTTGCGTTGGGCGATCAGCTTAACATGGTGTTTAGCGGTTCACTTGTAACTTACGGCAGGGCAATGATGGTTGTAACTGCAACAGGAATGATGACAGAGTTAGGCAAAATTGCAACGCTTATGAATCAAACTGCAGCTAAACTTACACCGCTGCAAAAGAGCCTGAACAAGTTCAGTAAGACCCTTGCGCTAGTCGTGCTTGGTATTAGTGTACTAGTGTTCGGATTAACATTATTTAATCAATTTCCTGTGGAAGGTGGGGTGACTGTATGGGACGCTATACTAAGTTCATTCACATTCGCAGTAGCGCTAGCAGTAGCAGCAATTCCGGAAGCATTAAGCAGTATTGTTACAATAGTGCAAGCAATGGGAACGCAGAAAATGGCTAAGCAGCATGCAATCATTAAGGATTTATCAGCAGTAGAAACATTAGGAGCTGTAAGTGTAATTTGCTCTGACAAAACAGGTACATTGACGCAGAATAAAATGACTACTCAAGATGTGTATATAGGCGGCAGAGTCAAGCGAGGAGAGGAGCTTGTACCTGATGAATATGCTGACAAAATGCTTATTCATGCAATGACATTAGTTAACGATAGCACTCATCAAACGGAGGAGGAAATCGGCGATCCAACGGAGATTGCATTAACTAATTTAATTAGAAAGTTAGGGTATAATGAAGTTGATGCAAGGCTAGCAAATCCTCGTATAAGCGAGATAGCATTTGACTCTGAGCGTAAGCTTATGAGTATATTAGTTAAGATTGATGATGTTAAATATATGATTACAAAAGGCGCGCTAGATGTAATGATTTATCGAACAACTAACATGATAATGCGTGACGATATACGTCAAATTACTGAGGACGATAAAAACAATATAATCGCGGCAAATCTTGAAATGTCTTCTCGTGGGTTAAGAGTTCTTGCATTTGGATTTAAAAAGTTTGAAGCGGATAACTTTACTATTAATGATGAAAAAGAATTCACTTTCTTAGGGTTAGTTAGTATGATAGATCCACCAAGAGAGGAGAGCAAGCTTGCGGTAGCAGATGCAAAACTTGCGGGAATAAATACAATCATGATAACAGGTGACCACAAGATAACAGCATCAGCAATAGCAACTAGTATAGGCATAATGGAAGAAGGCGATTTAGCTGTTGAGGGTGTCGAATTAGATAAAATGTCAGATGATCAGTTAGGGATAATTCTTGAGAAAGTTTCTGTATATGCAAGAGTATCTCCAGAGCACAAAATAAGGATAGTAGGTCAATGGCAGGCAAGGGGAAACATAGTTGCGATGACAGGTGATGGTGTTAATGATGCGCCAGCATTAAAGAAAGCAGATATCGGGGTTGCAATGGGTATCACGGGAACGGAAGTTAGTAAGGATGCAGCAAGTATGATTCTAACTGATGATAACTTTGCAACAATAGTTAAAAGCGTGACTAATGGCCGTAACGTATATGCAAATATTCGTAACGCGATAATGTTCCTTCTATCAGGAAACATGGCAGCAATATTATGCGTATTACTAACGTCCGTTATGGACTGGGCAGTACCATTTACAACAATCCATTTACTATTTATTAATCTACTTACTGATAGTTTACCAGCAATCGCTATTGGCATGGAGCCAGCTTGCAAAGGTTTATTATACGAAAGTCCACGAGATCCAAAGCAGTCTATATTATCAAAGGCAGTAATAATTAGCATAGTAACAAACGGTATGATTATATTCATGTCTACAATCGGATCATATTCTATAGGATACTTTAATTTTAATATATCAGCAGAGCAAGCTGGAGAGTTTGCTGCAACGCTTGCATTTATTACAATTACGCTTGCAAGACTTTTCCACGGATTTAACAGTCGAGGAAAGGATAGTATATTTAAGCTAGGTATCAGTTCAAATAAGTATTCTGTTATTGCATTCTTTACTGGAGTAGTTTTACTTTCTGCAGTTGTGTTTATACCGGGAATCAATTCATTATTTGATATTTCACCGCTACTTATTACCTACCCAGAAGTTATCGGATACGCTGTACTTTTAGCACTTGCTCCAACGGTAATTATTCAGGCAGTAAGAGTATCAATTGAAATGTATAATAAAATAAAAGAAAAGAATATAATCAGCCCAATTTAATTATATATTTTAAGCAATTTAATTTGCTATAATTTAACTAGTTGTTTTTACCTATTATTTTTTAATATAAATGCGTAAAAAAAAGGTCGAAAAACATTTAATAAAATCATAGGAATTTCTTATGATTTTATTACTATTAATGCGGCAATTTAACTATAAAAAATGTAATAAAAAATGCAGCAAAATTTATAAAAATTATTAATACTAACGCAACAAAAAAGAGGTGCATAATTGATTAAGAAAATATTAGAAAAATATAGTGTTCAGTATTGCGCAGTTATGGATGGAGAAGTCAGCCACATTATTATTATGTTGCCTTATTTGCCATATAAATCATATCCTGATAACTGTGCTAATATTGATGCTTTTTATCATTCATCTAATAAACTTTATCATATATGTAAGGATATTATAAGTGACTTTAAATTGAGTAATATTGAAGTCGTAAATACAGGTTACTTAAACTTAAAAAAACTTGCAGAGCAAGGCGGCTTAGGCACAATATTAAATAACCAGTTGGTAGCAACTCGTGACCATGGCAGCAAAATAACACTGCAAGATATCACGATCCGTGCAACCTTTGAGCATAATCCAAAGCTAAAAGTTGCAGCATGCGATGCTAGTTGTAGGGGGTGTGACAATGCATGCCCAACGGGGGCGCTTTGTGCAGGTGCGTTTGATAGAGCAAAGTGTTTAAGACATATGCAAGACAATCCAGATTCAGTAGTTTTAAAAATGTCAAAAAGGGTTTTAGGGTGTGAGGAATGTCAGCGAGCGTGTCCGCATAATAGTAAAGTTGATGCGTGTGATATGCCGGCAGAGGTTGCAGCAGTGCTTGATATTGATAGTCTAATTTGCTCAATTGCACAAGGCAAAAAAAGCATGAGCGATTTCGCAAATATATTTGGCTACAATTATTCAAGGCCAAGCTGGATTGCAAAACTTGTTATATATTCGCTCATGTCAGCGTCCGATTATTCGCACTCTGAAAGTGTTAGCAAATTACTTAATCATCAAAATCAACAGCTGATAGTACTTGCAAAATCATATTTGACAAAATGTGACAGTAACTAAAATAATAACCTAAATTCGTCCCTCTAATATATGCTATAATCGCATATGGAGGGACGTTTTATATGATAATGAAATACGATTGTGAGTGTGGCACTGTCCACAGCTCAAAGATAAATAAGTTAATAATTGTTGAATCTGGAGTAGTCGGAGTAAGTGAAATTATTCGCAAAATTATAAGGGCAGGAACGGTAAATATCATAGCTTGTGTAATTGCGGAAGATTACGCAAGAGGACTAAAATTGCTTATGGAAAAAAGCGGTTATTTAAGTAATGTATATTTATTTGAGGAGAGCGAAGATGAGTTTGCAGCTAATGTTGAAAAGACGATAGATGTAGCATCGATTAGTGACCTTACAGTGTATGTAGGAGATGAGTATATTTCACGGTTAGTTACTGGTGGAAACTCGGTATTTGTTTTAACGTCTATCGCATCAAGCACGGCAATTAGCAGTAGCAAATCGACAGTTATTGTTGATAAAATTGCTATCATGAAATGTCCGTTTAATCACATTGCAAGCGGGTATGGAAAGCTGATAACAAAGCTGCTTTGCGTGCTTGATTACAGGGCATGGACAGCAAGTCAGAAAGATAAAAAATGCAATGATATTCTAAACCAAATTGAAGGCTGTATACTTAGGCTCTTTGATAGCAGATACGTCTATTATAAAGACGGAGATTTTGTGCGTGATTTAACAAACTGTTTTATTCAAGTTGCCGTCTATGAGAGTATGCTTGATAGCTCAGAGATGCTCCACAATTATGATATTGTGAGCAGCAATCTTCAAGCTGTCGTAGGAAGAAAACTTTTACTTGGCGAGTGCGAAATGATTGTTGGTTGGTATTCGTTTAACATTTTGCGTGCAGTGCTAACTCATGGCGGAGCTGATTTGTTTTACCCCGCTGACATTATTGCCGATGCTGAATTAATATCACTTTTAACAAAGCGTAAGTTAAAAAATGTTGTTGGAAATATAGAAATAATTAAATCGAGCGAAGTTGATAGGCTTGCATATGTGCTTGAAGAATATCGCATAGATATTGTGGATTATATTAATGGAATCTGGGACAGCTTGAATTTAGCGATGAAAAATTATCGCCGCATATATTATGATGCAGGACTTGAGCTATCAGGAAGTATCTCCTTAGAAAAGTTGTCAAAGGTTGTATGCAGCAGTTTTTGCGAGCAAAAATATTTCAGCATTGTCAAATTGCTAAGAACTCGTGGAGAAATTTAATGCAAACTAAATCAGAGTATAATTGCAAAGATTTCGATTTTTATAAAAATTAAATATAGATAACAAATAAAACATATCGCCATGCAGCTAACAGCTGAATGGCGATATCTACTTTTAATGTAATAATTATGCAGCATAATAGATGCATTGTAGTATTTGACTTTTATTAAGCACATAACTATTTTTAAAAATTATTATTCTTTTTTATCCCCTAAAGTATCATCAGTATTAGCATCACGTGCGTCTTGATTTACATTTTTTATTGCAGCCAAATCATCATTGTCTAATTTGCTAACATTTGACGAGCTGCCGCTAGATGTGGAAGAAGTTTTTAATTGTTCATCAAACATGCCGTACTTTCCATAATAACTTTGTGAGCGAGTACGAAGCATGCAAACAATAGCAAGAACCACATTAATTACACCTAGAGTAATGTAGTAAATTTTGAACGGGATCAAAAGTGACATTAAAAACAATACGGTTGCGACAAATAAATAGCGTTTCACATTTACCCTTGCGAAAATGATATTAAATATTTCGGTGGAAAGATTTCTTTTTATTTTTATATTTTCAGGAACAGCAGGCAGCATGTTTTTACCTTTCAGCATTTTAAATATGACTGAGAGCGGAACGAATACAACTTCTTTAGAATAATTGTGCATAATCAGTTGGCATTTTCTATCAATCTCGCGAGCAACAAAATATATTTTATCAACGCCTAGTGATTTTGCTTTAAGATGAAGTTTCAACACCTCATCGTTGCCAATCGCCCCAAATTTGATTGAGGGAATAATTGCAATATCTTTTTCAAGGTATTTGCCTAGCAGAACGCCGTCACCTTGTATAAAATTGTATGATGGCATTGCTACTGAAATAGTTTGCAGTATGTAGTCAATCCCTTGGGTAATGCAAAAAAGTTCAAATGATTTGTAGTTTATGTGTTTAGCGCTCTTGCCAGATAATACTTTAATTATTAAGCTGATTAATATTGTAGCGGCAGCACTGATAGCTAGGTTGTACCAAATTACTGGCACGAATGCAAGAAGAATTAAAACAAAAACTGTAAACATGATCATTCTTGATAAAATAAAATCGAATTTTTTAGCCATAAGCACCTCCTGATGTTAAGATTATGAACATATTAGTAAAATATATACCATTTTAGACTCAGCTAGGTGTAATATATAAATAAACGTATGATAAATCATTGCCAATTGTAAAGAAATATAGTATAATTGTTATATGGAAACAATTCGTTGCGCAAAAATTGGAATATTTGGTGGGGCGTTTGATCCTCCGCACAAATCGCATGTTGAAATGGCGCGAGCCGTTATGCGAGAGCGCGGGTATGAAAAGCTTGTATTTTTGCCAAGTAATAAGCCGCCTCATAAGCAGCTAACGACTAGCAATTATCACAGGCTGAACATGCTGAAGCTAACATTATCTAGCGAGTTTGAAATATGCGAAATTGAACTTGAGAATAACCAAGTGAACTATGCAGTAGATTACTTGCCAAAGCTAAAGGAAATTTACGGTGAGGATATCGAGCTGATAATAGGCGGTGATAGTATTGTTGACTTTCATAAATGGAAAGATCCGGCAAAAATATTGCAGCTTAGCAAGTTGCTAGTAGTTGCAAGAAATAACAAAACTACCTGTGCGAGTGCTGCAATTGCAAAGCTTGAGAGTCATCGCAATTTAGGAATAACGCTTGCTAAATACAAGCCGAAGCAAATGTCATCGAGTGATATTCGAAACAAGCTAAGGCTAGGGTATGATGTGACGGAGTGGTTGGGCGGCAAAATTATCACATATATTAAGGATAATAATCTATATAATGAATACTATATATATAGAAGCAAGCTTCAGCGCGAGTTGAGCGTGGAAAGATATAATCATAGTATGTCAGTAGCATTATTTGCATTGAGTAACATGAGTGGACTTAATCTAGATTATGATAAAGTAATGATTGCAGCAATGCTCCATGATTGCGGAAAAGAGCGAAAAGAAACAGAGGAATTAATAGAATACAACAAAGTTCATTTTGCGGAAATTATGTCAAGTTATGAGGAAAACCGCGCAGTTGAACATGCCTTTACTGGTATGGCAATAGCCGCGATAGATTATAAAGTAACGGATATGGATATAATAAAAGCGATTGCATATCACACAACAGGGCGAGCTAAAATGAGCGAACTAGAAAAACTAATTTATGTTGCAGATAAGATAGAGACAACAAGAGATTATCTGAATATAGAAAAGTTAAGAGCAATATATAGTACTGATAAACAAGCTGGATTTTTAGCCTTACTTAGGACTGGATATCAGCATTTATTAGATATAAAAGTGGAAGTGCATTCACTTAATGAATCTGCATATAAATACTATTTGGAGGATGATAAATATGGATTATAATAAAGTAGAGGACTTGAAGCAGTTAATAATTAACGCTTGTCAAGATAAAAAAGCTAGGGATATCGTTGCAATAGACGTTTCAAATTTAACAGTAATCGCAGATTATCTTGTAATATGTACAGGAAAATCAGCACCGCAAGTTAAAGGTATCGCAAACAATGTAGATGATGAAATCGCGAAGTTAGGCTTAGAGCCATTACGCCGTGAGGGAATCGCAGAAGGACGTTGGGCTGTAGTAGATTACGGCAGCATAATTGTACACATATTCAATGATGAGTGCAGACTTATGTATTGCCTTGACCAATTATGGATTGATGGCGACAACATTGAGAAGTTCGATTACGAAGTGTAATATATCAAGTTAAAGTTAGTTTTTAATGTATGTATATGTAATTATCAAAAGCCAAATTAATTATAATTAACCAATAATATAATTGGAAAATTTTGTATAAAAATATGTATATATCAATAAAAATTACACATTCTATCACTATGAAGAATTTTATTTGTGCAATGATGGTAGTGGCTACAATTAGCACTACATGGATAGGAAGTATTGTCGGAAATATCGAACTAGTGAGAGATTATGAGGCGTATCAGTTAGAAAGTGGCGAGGTAATTGTTGCTATTATAACGGAGCCAATATTCACTTCATCAGGGCGAAAATCCCTGGTAGAAGAAATAGAAGAATTGCTAATTGAGAGTGGGAAAACAACTAAGGTATATGTCAGTTTAGATACTGATATTTATATCAAGGTTGCAAGCATCAGCAGTGATGACGAAGCTTACGAAATAATAAAGATTATTAAAGATAGACAAATGATCAAATAGTGTAAAATTAAAGTAAATCTTATTGCTATATTTGACAATTTGTGCTATTATAATATATAAGTAAGATAAAATTTACATTTTGCTTTATGCAAAAAATGAGGGGATTATGAAATACATTATTTATGCCGTTGATGACGATGAGAGTATAAGAGATTTATACAAATATACATTTGAGCCACTAGGATATGACTGCCGCACATTTAATTCTGCAGAGGATATGTTCAAAGCTCTTAGTGACGTAGTTCCACATATTGTTTTGATGGATGTAATGTTACCAGGAATGGATGGTATTACAGCAGTTAGAAAAATAAAAGAGTCACATCCAAACATAGCTATTATTGTAGTTAGTGCAAAGGGTGATGAGATTAATAAAGTTCGTGGTCTTGATGAGGGCGCAGACGATTATTTGCCAAAGCCATTTGGCGTACTTGAGCTAGTTGCGAGAGTAAAAGTTAATCTACGCAAGTTTATGTCAAGCGAGGATGCAGCAATTATCGAGTGTGGAGAAATTATTTTAAACAATAATGAGCACGTAGTTACCGTTGCAGGAGCTGTTATCACATTCACACTAAAAGAATACAATCTACTTAAATTATTGATGAGTAAAGTTGATAATGTGGTACCTCGTGAGATTATACTTAACGAAGTATGGGGTTTCGAATATTTTGGAGAAACTCGTACATTAGATATGCATATTAAATCATTACGTAGCAAGATATCAGAAGCTACTAGTTATCAATACATACAGACAATAAGAGGTGTCGGCTACAAACTTATTTCGCTTAAATGAAGCGTTTAGTTGCTAACAAAATTCTTATAATTACATTGCTCGCATTGTTTATCTTTGCGAGCTTTTCTGTGATAATGATTACATATCTTAACAACAAGATGGTTGGTGAAAATATTAAACATTTTTCAACTATGTATGCAAGTAAAGTTGAGAAAGTCGGAATTGATGTAGATATAAATACGGAAGAAGGATATATGTCAATTACTCCACATTTGAAAAATATTGTTAGGGAAGTTCATATAGATTCATTTAGAGTTACAATAGCAAATATTGACGGCTCAGTGCTTGCTGATAACGGCGAAGCTGGAGAGTCTGTGAGTCTGAATATTGCAGCTGAAAAGGGCTTTAGTGAAGCACAAAATTCAGATAGTGAAACATATATTAGATCTTCTGATTATTACAGTGACAAGATAATATGTAGTTATAAATATGTATTAAATAGTGAATATGATGAGGCGTTTGTCGTAAGAGTAGAAATGGCTCTAAACTATGATAGTTCTTATTTTATAATGATAGTATTAATCATACCGCTTGCATTATTGATAGTAATGCTTGGTTCATATTTAGCGGTAAAAGGGTTGCTAGAAGAGTCAGTTAATCCTTTGCTTGGAATCCACAGAAACCTAATTGATTTAAGTAATGGTGAGTATAACAAGTACGAAGTTAAAACTAAGTATCGAGAAATTCAGCGTATTGTAGATGAGGTTAACACTGTAGGTATTAAAATCGCACAGAGTTTCAAATTCTTAAATTACGAGCGAGAGAAGTCAAGGTTCATTCTAGATAACATGAATCAAGGAATTATGGCAATATCTCCAGAAGGAACATTACTTATAATGAATAGGTCATGCAAAGAGTTACTAGGCAGTTCGGAAGCATTATTAGGTGAAAATCTATCTCAAATGATACCTGACAAAAGTTTATTAGATATGATCACAAAAGCAATAGAAGTTAGCGAGGACTTAATCTTTGAGTATGAAGTATCTCCGGAAAAGATATATTCTATTGAACTGCAGCAAGTAGAAGAAAATTGGTTTGATGATAAGCTCGGAAAGATTACACTAGTAACATTTAATGATGTAACTGCGGAAAGTCTATCTGCAGAAATCAGAAGTGAATTCTTTGCAAATGCTTCGCATGAGCTTAGAACGCCGTTGACTGCAATAAAAGGATTTAGTGAGTTGCTTTCTATGGCGAGTGGAGATGAGCTTTCAACAAAATGTTCAAGCGAAATAAGCAAAAATACTGATAAAATGCTAGGATTAATATCTGACATGTTAGAAATCTCAAAAATGGATGCAAAGTTAGATTATGAAAACTTAACAATTATTGACTTAACTAAAGTAGCTGCAGAGGTTATAAATAAAATTGAATCTATAGCAATCGGAAAAAACGTTACTGTATCATTAACAGGTAGTGGTGAAGTCGTTGGTGTAGATAATTATTTAGAGGAATTATTAACTAATCTAATTGATAATGCTATTAAGTATAATAAGGAAGGCGGAAAAGTTGATGTATCTATAGTAACAAATACGAAAGGTGTAACATTAACAGTCGAGGATAACGGTATAGGTATTGCTAATAGACATCAAGCTCGTATATTCGAAAGATTTTACAGAGTAGATAAAGGTCGAGATAGAAGAGTTGAGTCTAGTGGACTAGGACTTGCTATCGTTAAAAATATTGTTAATTTGCATAGGGCAAAAATAGGCATGTCAAGTAAAGTTGGAGTTGGTACTAAGTTTATAATAACTTTCCCATCAGCGCAGAATTTTGACTCAGTGTTTATAAATAAAGGAAACGAATAACATAGCAATTATTAACTATAATAAAAATGCACTATCAGATAACTGATAGTGCATTTTTTCATGCTTAGTATAACGCAAGTGATTATGCTTTAGTATAACGCAAGTGATTGAGCTTGCAAGCATAGTTGTTTTACCATTTGAAATATTTATAATATAGATAGCTGTTTGAATTACTCCACTTGCTGTGGGGTGTCCACGCTATGTTGATAAAGTCGCGTATATGTGATTATATCCACTAATAGTGGATTAAAGCTTGTATTATCACTATTAATAGGCTGTTTATGTAAAACACTATCCACGGTCTGTGGATAGTGAAAAGGTATATTTTGCATTGATTAACTATAATATCAATACTATATTTTGCTATTATACTCCTCAATAAGTAGTTTTGGTTCAATAATTGTTATTTCATCTCCAAAAGAAAGCAGTTTATATATTAAATCATTATCTAAATATCTTTCTGCTGAAGCAATGTATTTTCCATCGTCAGTCTTCTTAACTGACTCTATGCCTAACCATTCTTCCACATCATATTTAATATGTGGAGAGATATTAATTATTAAATTGATTAATTGTTTTCCATCATTAAAGTCAAACTTCCATGATTTTTCATAGTTGGTTATAGGTGTAAATGTTTTGCATAAAGTAGTAAGATTTATTATCCTACTTAGTTTAAATACTCGCAGGTCGCATTTCATCATGCAGTAAGCGTAAATGTACCACTCGTTATTATTAAGGACAAAGTTAAGAGGACGAATAGTTCTACTAGTTGATCTGTCGCTTCGTCCTACATAAGTAATGCTTACTTCTAGTAGATTATTAATTGCAAACTCTAGCGAGGTGATTCTGGCCGTAAGTTTACTATTAGCATCAAGTCCATCTTGGATATATAGGCTAGAAGAAGAAATATTTTGTTGTAATGTGCAGTTTACGCTGCCAATTTTTGATATTAAGTTAGAGTATTTTATTTTGTCAATTTCACTAGATATGTTAATTGATATATCACGCAAAAACTCCATTTCTGAGCGTGCAAAAGTAGTACTAGCCAGTTTATATTCCTCGCCTATACAGATGCCGCCACCTTTTCCATTTTTAGCATAAACTGGCACGCCCGCACAGCTAAGAACATCAACATATCTGTATATAGTACGAGTGGAAACGCCTAAAAGTTTTGCAAGGTAGCTAGCTGTCACAATTTTTTTATCTAGTAATTGAGTTAACATAGTCATTATTTTCTCTATCATTAAACACCTCAATACATTTTACTATATAGTGGAGGTTAAGTCAATAATTTGCATGAAATAATTGGCATTATATATTATATAGCACAAAAATCACATCTATTGTATATGATTTTGCCGTATGCGTGCGTATGCTTGACAGTTATAACCGCATGTGTTATTATATATGCGAGGTGCATAATGAGTTTTTTACCGATAAAAAGAGAAGAGGCAGAATTGCCAGTAGACTTCGTATACGTAACGGGTGAGGCATATGTCGATCATCCGACATTTGGCACGGCTTTAATATCAAGAATGTTAGAGCATTTTGGCTTTAGTGTCGGCATTGTATCGCAGCCGCAGTCCGCAGCAGCATACAAAGAGTTTGGCGAGCCTAAGATAGGATTTTTTGTGTCATCAGGAGTAGTAGATAGTATGGTAAATAACTATACTGTTGCTAAAATGAAGAGGAAAAAAGATGTATATAGCGAAGGTGCGGATGCGGGCAAACGCCCTGACCGTGCAGTTTCTGTATATAGTAAAATGATAAAAAGCATTTACCCTAACAGCACTGTCGTTATCGGCGGTATTGAAGCGTCGCTAAGGAGATTTGCTCATTACGATTATTGGGCTGACAAGGTTATGCCAAGCATACTTGAGGATTCTAATGCAGATTTATTGATATATGGAATGGGCGAAGTACCAATTATAGAAATGTGCAAAATGCTAAAGAAAAACATACCATTAGCAAAAATCCGTGACTTAGACGGTACTTGTTATATGGATACTATTGATAATTTACCTAAACATGTTAAAGATAAAATGCAAAACCATACAGCATCGTTTTGCCCAACTTTCGAGGAAGTTAGCCGAGATAACAAGTCGTATGTAAAAGCATTTAATATGCAAGCTAAAAATATTGATCATATAACAGGCAGCTTGCTAATGCAAAAGAGCGGTGATAAATATGTTGTACAGAATATACCGCAGCGCGCGTGCACTATAGATGAAATGGACATGGTATATTCATTACCATATGAGCGTACGTATCATCCTAGCTATACTCGAGGAGTGCCCGCAATAGAGGAAGTTAAGTATTCAATAACCTCTCAAAGGGGCTGTTTTGGATCATGCAGTTATTGTGCAATAGCATATCATCAAGGCAGAGTTATACAAAAACGAAGCAAGAGCAGTATCGTGAGAGAAGTAGAGTTATTCTTACAAGATAAAAGTTTCAAAGGATATGTACATGATGTAGGCGGCCCTACTGCCAACTTCAGAAACATATCATGCAAAAGTCAAACGAAAGTCGGCGTATGCCGCAATAAAACGTGTATCGGCAGTGAGCCATGTTCAAGTCTTGAAGTATCGCACACTGAATATCTTGATTTATTACGCACATTGCGTGAGATGGAAGGTATTAAAAAGGTATTTATTCGCAGTGGTATCAGATATGACTACTTAATGATGGATAGAAGTGATGAATTTTTACATGAGCTGGTAAAACACCATGTTAGCGGACAGTTAAAAGTTGCACCAGAGCATACTGAAGATAGCGTTCTAAAGATAATGAACAAGCCTAAATTCAAGGTATATGAGGAATTTAAGGAAAGATTTGACAATATAACAAGAAAATTAGGTAAAAAGCAGTATCTAGTTCCGTATTTAATTTCATCGCATCCAGGCTGTACTCTTAAAGATTCAGTAAGACTAGCGGTATATTTAAAGAGTATCGGATACATGCCGGAGCAAGTGCAGGATTTTTATCCAACACCTTCTACAAAGTCAACTTGTATGTATTATACGGGAATTAATCCAGATACAATGGAAACGGTATTCGTACCAAAATCATACGAAGAGAAAAAAATGCAGCGTGCTTTGTTGCAATATAGAAAGAAGGAAAATTATGACACAGTCCATGAAGCATTAGTGCTTGCAGGCAGACAAGACTTAATTGGGTTTAGCGAAAATTGTTTGATCAGACCAACTAAGGATGAAGCTATTGCAAATAATGGTGGAGGATTAGGAAAAACTAATCCATACAGGACACCAAAAAGCGGCATCAGAAATGGTAAAGCGAGTGCGTATTATGGAAAAGGCAACAACAAATCACCAATAAAACCATCTCGTGACACTAAGGATTTAATCGATGAAAGACTTGATACAGATTCGTCATATGGCAGAAGCGGCAGGGACAGCAAAGGCAAGACTACTGCTGATGGAGTAGTAATACCTAGAAAGCCAAGCACAAGGGGTGATTTTAAGGACGGCGCATCTTCAAGAGCGGGTAAAAATGCTGCACCAAAGTATCAAACTAATAGTAGGACGGCACTAACAAATCTAGTATCTAGCAGAAGCGGTTCAGGTAATGGAAGCGGAGCAAGTAAAACTGGAAGAAGTGTTAATAGAACAGGTCAAAAATCTACTAAAAGATAATGATATTAATATAATTATTTTATAGAACTGATAAAAAACACAACATAATAGTTAATACAAAAAGCTGACTGTAATAAACAGTCAGCTTTTATTATGCTAATTTCCTTGTGTATTATAATGATATAAAATGCACAGTGCAAATGATTAAAATAAAAAATGATAGTGCAGTGATAAATTTGCAAACAAAAAATGCACCTTCCGCATCTAACATATTGATAGTCAATATATAAGTTGTGGTGGTGCATTTTATTTATTATATTGGATTAGGTGTAATAATTACTCTCTATCTTTTTGATTAATGTCCTTACTTGAAGTAGTTGACTTACCAGTATCCGCTGTATCACGGTTATAAGCCTCTTTTCCTTTAGCAGTAACATCCTTCTTAGGGAATAATCTTTCAAGAATCTTAAACTTTCTGAAAAGCAATACTATCATAGTAATGATAAGTAAACCACCAAGAATTCCTGAAGTGATATATAACCAAATTAGTGGGTCAGTATCATCAACTGCTGGATCAGGCTGTTTCTTAACATCAGCTTCAGTAAAGTGAGCACGGTGAGTGTTTTTAGTTACCTCAGTATTGTAAGTGCCCTCAGTGAAGTCAGCAACTGGGAACATAGCATTAAACTTATCTTGATCCATCTTAACGCCATCAACTTCAGCATCCATTTTAGTTATAGTTATATTATCAGCAAATACGAATCCAGAAACGTAATTATCTTCGCCTTCATCGCCTAGCTGTATGCTTAAGTCAACATCATCGATGTCAGCATTTTCGTCAGTCATAATATAGTAAGAATATTTAACCCACTCATCATGAGCAACTTTAATACCTTTATCTTCATTAAGAGAGAACTCATAATTACTATTATGCAGTTTCAGATTAACACTTGCAGTGGCACCTTCTGAAAGGTTAAAAGTTCTAACCCATAGACTAACTTCGTAGAACGATTCACCAACAAGAGAGTTACCAAGGTTAGTAGTGTAAGTGTATTCTGATTTCTCGTGGTTATTAATAACAAGAATATTCTCATTATCTTCACCCTCAACACCAGTACCATTAAGGTTAGGAACTGAGTTCATAATCTCGAATAATTCTGCCTCTGAGATATCTTCCGTATCAGTATCAGCACCACCGAACCAGTTACGATTGCTATGGTCACGATTGAATACGCCTGCTATTGATTTGTTTTTACCTTCTGGAGAATCTGAATCTTTGTGAGAACCAGACCAGTTGACAGGAGAGTCAAGAGTGTAATCTTCTTCAGATTTTGTAGTATTATCAAAAGTAGTAGTAGTGAAAGTTATAGATTGCATAGTTGGGAAAGCAGTCTCATCCTTTATGTCAACCATACCTTGCTCATATTCTTTTTCACCGATCTTAGTTATTGTAGGTATATCAAATAGAGCAGTAGACTTTTTGTCTATGTTTTCGTTAGGATTGATTGCTAGCTCTAAATAAGTACTAAAAGAATCAAAACCAGTCTCAACGAAGAATTTATATTCAGTCCATTGTCCTGTCGTAATCTCATCAAGTGCAAAAGTTTGCAATTCATTTTTGCTAGAAGATTTTAATGTAATTGAAGCATTTCCTTTAGGAACATAAGCCCAAACACTTATCTCGTAGTATTGATTTTTATCAAGACTAACTGATGGAGAAGTGAATCCCCAAGCATCGCCCTCTTCATTTTCGTCTGGATCATTCAAAATTTCACCAGTATTGCTAATTGCAAGAACGTTTCTATTTTCTAATTTTAAAGCATCTGACATTCCAGCATATAAATCAGCAGGAATATTTGCACCAAATAAATTTTGCGTCTGCTTAGTATGAGGTATTTGAGTAGGATTGCCATTAATAAGTGTAGGATCACCAATATTGTAAATACCTGCATTTAATCTATCTAGCTCATCACTTGAAGTGAAAGTCCAGCTCTTAGGAAGACCAAACAAGCCATCAGGATTAGTATCTAGGAAATCTTTCTCATCAAATTTAATATCTGTAGGCTTTCCGTCAGTGACAGGACCTTTTCCTTTATTAATTAAGTTGTAGTTCTTTTCAGTACTAGCAATGTCTATGTTGTCAAATTCGTTATTAGATATTGAACCACCTGACTCACGCATTGAGTGTTTCTTAACAAAATCGCCGCTCTCGCTGTTATAGTCAGCGTAGTCCATAGGAACCATTGTGACGCCCGATATAAATGCAGAACCTTTTACATGAGTATCTCCGCTAAGCTGAGTACCGCTACCAAGAACAAATTGGAAGTATAAATCAGAAGGATCAAAGTAATCGCCTTCAACAAGGAAAACTAACTCTGTATATCCTGAGTTTGCACCAGCAACGCTATCAGAAATGTTTCTAGTGTTGAAATTATCAATAGAAGTCAACATTTCATCATTAGGAGTAGGAAGAATGCTACCATCAGCTTTTTCATAAAGTTGTACAGTTACACCTTGATTTTTGTTAACAATATCAGTTTTAACCCACATACTTAATCTGTAGAAATGATTGGCTGCGACATTAGCATGTCCTGTATATCTGATAGAAGTCATCGTGCTTATTTGGTTATTTAAAACTAATAATTCAGCGATTGTATCATAAGGTACTCCTGGATAAGCACCATATTTAGAAGTTTCCCAACCAGTTTCATTAGCAGCTACATTAACCATGCTACCACGATCAGCAAGAGCAAGTCCGCTATCTTTGTAATCTATGTGGCTATAACTTCCAGCCTTATTTTCATCTGTTAAAATTGTAGTACGAACTTCAGAAGCTAAATCAGCTTTCTGAGTATCTGAAGCGGCAGCGTATTCAGCATCAGCAGAAGCACCCTTGATAGGAGTTACAGTAATCTCGTCAAAGAAAGCAGTTCCTTGAACTAACTTATCTTTGTCATTTTTACCGCCAGTACCTAAACCAACTTCAAGGTAAAGGTCTTTATTTCTATTTGCATCAGGTTTGATATAAATAGAGAACTCAGTCCATTCACCATCTTTCGTGCTTCTTAAGTTGTTATACATAATGATAGGGTCTTCATCTTTTTCAGTAGTAGTAGTTATCTTTATGTAAGCACCAGTATCGGCTTTTTCAAAATCCTTAGTAAGGATTTTCATAGTCAGCTTATAATAAGAATCAGAAGCAGCATTGAATCTAATCTTGCTATCAGAGCGGTAACCATAAGCAGTAGGCTTTTTGTTATCGATCATAAGGAATCTAGAATCCAAACCAGTGGCAGTATAAACACCAACTGCAGCATCAGGGATAGTAGTTGTACTGTTAGTATCAACAATACCACGCTCTAAGTGATCTGAACCAGTAGGAGCAGTCTCACCATCAGCGCCGACACTTGAAACTCCTGACCATTTACGAGTAGAGTAAGGGTTTTCGCTACCAGAGATATTCTCAAAAGAAGCATCGCCATATAGTAGGCTAGCTTTCAATGATTGATTAGACTCGTTAGCAGCAGCAAACTCCTTGCTTTCGATTTCAGTTACAAGGATATTATCAACGAACATATAGCCTTCAGAAAGCTTATCGTCATTTTGACCTAATAATCCATTAGATGCAACCATAGTAAGCGAATTGCTAGAAATTTGAGAAGTCTCAATAAAAGCAGAGTAAGTTGTCCACTCGCCATTAGTATTGATATTATCAAACTCTAACATAGTATCGCCATTGATAGCAACGTAACCGCCATGGCTCTCTTCAGTCATGTTAATAGTTTTTACAGAAAATACAATCTTAAAATAACTATTAGAATCTAAAGAGAAACTGTTAGAAGTATACTTGTATGAGTTAAGGACTTTGTTGTAAATCATAAGGACATTACTATCCTCGCTACCAACAGCGCCTGGGTTAGGAATACGATCCCAATGTTTTTTAGTACTTTCGTAAACATCAGTGTTCGTATCAACGACACCACTAACTAAAGACTTTGAGTCAACTGCTGTCTCATTGTCAGATGCAGTGCTACCAGCGCTACTGCTCCAGTTAGTAGGAGACATTGGCGAAACATCCTCAGTAGAAGAAGTGTTCGCAAAGTTACCATTAGAGATGTACTTGCCAGTGTCTGACACCTGATCTTTGTCATCCGTGTTAACAGGAGCGCAGGCAATTAGCCCGAACGCCATAGTAACGCAGAGTGCAACGATCAAAAGTACGGTTATTAGTTTTTTGTTAATTTTTTTCATTTTACCACCTTTTATCCAATATATTAATTTACATAATAAATCTATAATATTATATCGCATAACACAAAATAATGCAATGGTTTAAAGCAATATTTTTAATTATTACAAATAAATAATTATAATACATACTATTACTATATAATTAACATACTAATACTATATATGGAGAAGATTAAAAAAGCGAAATTTAAAGAAATCGTAAAAAAAGTTGTAGTTGTCATCTTGGGTGGCATGGTCGGATTAGTAAGCGGTCTACTTGGTGGAGGTGGCGGAACTCTTGTTGTGCCAACATATCAGTCGCTTTTAGGAATGGAAGCAAAAAAAGCACATGCGACAGCGATAGCTACAATACTTCCGCTATGTATAGTGTCAAGTATAATATATCTTCTTCGCGGCGGATATGACTATACGCAAATGGGCGTTATTAGCGGCGGAGTGGTAATAGGTGGATTGATAGGCTCGGTGCTGCTGAAAAAATTGAGCAACACGAAAATATCGCTAGTGTTCTATATAATCATGCTTTATGCAGGAATCAAAACTGTAATTTAATCTACCTAATGAAATGTAAGTGAAAATTTGCAGCCAAAATAAAAATCAGTTATGTATAAAGCAAGCAAAACAATTGACAATTGCGAGCCTTCACAAAAAATATGTATGTATAAAGCAAGGCAATTAATTGCCGACTTTGTACTTGATAAAAAGCAATTATGTAGCCAACTAAAGCACTTGCTTGGCAAATTCAAACCTTAATAAAAGCAAAATATATCACTCAGTTAGCAGTTAAATTGCTATAGAGTTAAGCACGCAATCGTGACATGTTTCATATGCAAATACCGTCATGAAAAACTAGCGAATAGACAGGTAAAAACAAGCAAAAATAGGCAAAAAAGAGCAGTATTTGGCGCATAAAACAGCTCGAATTACTAAAGCCGAGCATAATTAAGTGGTATAATCAAAATACATAATTATGCAATGGTTATCAGTGGTTTTTTAGATAAAATTACGCAAAAAATTGATAAGTTTAGCGGACTATCAGGAGGAATAAAAGTATGGAATGGTTAATACTAATAATAGTCGGACTGTTTGGAGGAATTGTGGGCGGCATGGGAATGGGCGGAGGAACTTTGCTTATACCGATAATGACACTATATCTAGAAATTCCGCAGCTAGAAGCGCAAATGATAAATTTAGTTGCGTTTATTCCTATGGCTGCAGTATCACTAATTATACACTTCAAAAATAAACTGGTCGACACAAAAAAAATATGGTATGTATTGCCGTCGGCGTTAATATTTGCAGTGATAGGCGCATTGATGTCAGCAAAGGTTGATAAGGAAGTTTTGCGTGCCATGTTTGGTTCATTTATGATAATAATAAGCATAATGTTTCTACTCAAAATGGCAGTTGAAACAACTATTAAAAGTATAAATTTCAGAAACTCACCAAATTTATTAAAGAAAACGACATATTATGTCAAAATATTTACCTCTAATATAAAATGATTGTAAAGTTTGAATACTTGTGTAGATTTATTTATAAAACTATGCTATAATAATAATGATTTGACATCGTATGTATAAAATTAGAACAAAAATTGAAGGAATGGTGAAGTATGGAAAAGATTGCAATAATAGACTTAGGTTCAAACTCGGCACGATTAGTGCTTGTCAATATTTTAGAAGGCGGATATTTCGCAGTATTTGACGAACTTAAAGAGTCTGTTAGACTAGCTCAAGATATGCAGGAAGATAGTCTTTTGACTCCAAATAGAGTTGAGCAGACAATCAGGACACTGCAAATGTTTAGGCGACTATGCGACTCTAATAAAGTCGACAAAATATATGCATATGCTACTGCAGCAGTCAGAAATGCGAAAAATCAATTAAGTTTTTTGGCGGAAGTTCAGTCAAAATGCGGTTTTAAGCTAGAAGTATTAGAAGATGACAGCGAAGCTCAGTTAGTGTATCAAGGTGTCATAAATAGCATGGATATTCCTAAAGGATTAATCATGGATATTGGCGGAGGCAGCACTCAATTTATATACTACAACAGAAAAAATTTATTAGGTCATGCAACAATTCCATTTGGTGCATTGACATTGACTGAAAAATTCCGTGATGATAGTCTGCGTCCACAAGAGAGAGCGGACAAAATAAAAGAGTTTTTCATATCAGAGCTTGAAAAGATTGAGTTCCTAAAAGAGCTTGACCCAGAAACGAAATTAATCGGAGTTGGCGGATCATTCCGCAACTTAGGTAAAATAAGTAGAATGTTCAAAAAGTACCCATTAGATATGACTCATAACTATCCTGTATCAAGTAGTGAGTTTGCAAGCATATACAACAATATGAAAATGCTTGATCTTGACAAAACTATGAAGATTAAAGGGCTTTCTAGTGTTAGAGCGGATATATTCCCTTCAGCATTATCAGCAATTAGTGCAGTGTTAGAAACTCTAGAGTTAGAGTTTTTAGTAGTATCAGGCAGCGGACTTAGAGAAGGAACAATGTTCAAATATTCAGTTCCATCGACTAATGATAAGCCAATTACTGATGTTTTAGGGCATAGTATATACACAACACTTAACTTCTATCATGAAAATATTAAGCATGCGGAGCAAGTTTATCTATTATCAACGCAATTGTTTAAACAATTGAGAGTGTTGCATAAATTACCGCGTCCATATGTGAAAGTTCTTAGAGTTGCAGCAATGTTGCACGATACTGGCAATAAAGTAAAGTATTACAATCATCATAAGCATAGTGCATATATCATTCTTAATAGTAATTTATACGGAATCACGCATAAAGACCTGATTATGAGTGCAATGGTAGCGAGTATGCACAGAAAAGGTGAGTTAGATGCTAATTTATTCCTTAAATTCCGTGATATGTTCACTGAAGAAGATGTACAAGCAGTCATGAAACTAGGCATAATCGTAAGAATTGCTGAAAGTTTAGACAGAAGTATGTCAAGTGTAATAACTGATATAGTTTGCGACGTGTTAGGTGATAGTGTTATCATGAAAACAGATAGTATCAGCGATTGTTCTCTAGAAATTAAGGATGCACTTACTGCAACTGCATCATTTAAGAAGCATTTCAAGAAGAATTTGCAAATATTATAAAAATTTAATTTAAAATGAAAAAAGAGCGAACTCTGTATAAAAGTTCGCTCTTTCTTTTTGCCGTTTTTCTTATTTGTTAATCAATAATATAAAAATGATATGTTTAGCATTAGTATAAATGAACATTGTTTAGCTATAATATATTACATTTATTAAACATAAATAAACACCAGATTTCAATAGTAGTAAGTATTAATTTGATAGTAGTTAAGTATTTTATCTGAAGTGGTGTGTATTTTGCTGTAGTGTTAATTAAATTACATTAGATTTAGACTTTTTATCTACTAGATACTGCAATACAAGCTTTAATTTGTCAGGTGGGAGTTGAGTAATGAGTGTGCAATCATTTTCAGGTTTGGCTAACTTAGATAAATCATCAACAATCGTAGGTTTAGTATTATGAATATCACCCTCAATAATTGTATCAATTCCCACATGTTTTTCATTGTTATTTGCATGTTTATCAGTTGTTTTTTCACTGTTTATTTGTTTGTTTGCGTAATTGATGTATGAACTTTTGTCTATATCATCAATAACTGGTGTATGTGTATATTTGTCTAATCTAATCTCATTAATATCGTTATTATTGAGTGAATCTCTTTCAAACTGTTGTTTATTATCGTAATTTTGACTAATTATGTTATTATTTTGCATTATTAAATTGGCTTTTGCTGTAATTTTATTTGTTGATATTTTACTTACAGTAACTCCGCTAGGAGAAAGTGATATTTTGCCGCAAGATGTATTTATTGATGTTAGCTTGTTGTATAATATATCACTTTCACACTCGCCAGTAAGCAAATATACCATATCATATTTATCGTTTGATGCAAGTTTTATTGTATCTAATGCTTGCTCTAAGTCTACAACAACACGTTTATGACTTCCCGTATATGCATGTGTTTGCTCGCAGTATTTGCCCGTGATATACGTATGTTTTTTAGCAATATAATTATATATATGTACGTGGCAAATTCCGTTATATTTAGTGAGTTTTGCAAGTAGATTATTGTACATTTGCTCGGTTATTCTTGTGCAGTTCATGTCACATGATATTAATATCTTCCCCAAAATAACCTCCCAGTAATTACTATTTTTCTTCTCTTTTATTATAAAATAAATATTGTTGAGCATATCCCGATAAGTCGCCATATAAGTCAATTAACTTACTTCTCATAACTTTAGGTGATAAATCATCACCAAATATGTCATTATATACCTTTTTGATCCAAGTATCCACAGGAAACACATCCATTTTGTAGTAGCCAAATAACAGTATGCAATCTGCAACTTTAGCACCAACTCCAGTCAGAGTATCAGTTAAATATTTGTTTGCGCTCCCGCCGTCTAATGATAGAGGAATATTATAGTCAAAACCTCCGCCATCAATTGTTCGTGAAGTATTGTATAGGTATCTTGCGCGGTACCCAAGCCCAGTGCTTTTTAGCTGATCTAAACTAAGCTCAGTAAGCTCCTTTGCACTTGGGAAATGATCGCCAGTGCATAGCTTTTCTATTATCCCTTTAATTCTTGGAATATTATTGTTTGCTGATATTATAAAACTTATAATCATCTCATAAGTATTTTGCTTCAATATCCTGATTCCGCTACCAAAGTTTATTGCCTCACGCATAAGCGGCATATCGGCAAGTTGTCTTTTAATTTCAGTGTAATCAGTGTCTAGGTCAAAGTAATTATGGAAATAGTCTTTATCTTCGCTTTCAATAACTATTTCAGTGCTATTTCGGTTAAATAATATAGCTTTTTTGTCCATACTATGTACTACCGCATGATTATCGCAAAGTTCATACCTGAAAATTTGTCCACAAGTTAAAATATCTTTAATATTAAAGTCTTTGCTTGATACTATTATATCGTCTGATCGCATTTGAGCACCTCTATTTTTGTCGTATTTGTGTTATATAAGCTGTTATTTTGTCTAAAGTGATTCTAACGTAGTATTGCCACTTATTAACATATAATACTACATTTTTTAATAATAAGCAATTGTATTCACTTGACATTCATATAATATAGTGGTAAATTTGAGGTATGAATGAAGAAGTAGAGATAAAAAATAAACTTGGTACTATGCCAATACCGAAGCTGTTGCTGACTATGTCCATACCAGCAATATTTTCAATGCTAGTACTATCACTATATAATGTAGTTGATAGTATGTATATAGCAAAAGTAAGCGGCGCTGCACTTGATGCGCTAGCTTTTGCATTCCCAATGCAGACTATCATGCTTGCTTGTGCTGTTGGTCTTGGCGTAGGTGCTAACTCGATAATAGCAAAAAAGCTTGGTGAGGGAAATAAACATGGCGCTAATGTCACCGCAAAAACAGGACTTATAATAAGCGTTATTGTAGCAGCTATTTTCATGATATTAGGTACATTTTTGCCTAAATTATTCATGCAATCATTTACAGATAACCCTGAAATCATCAAAATGGGCACGCAATATTTAACAGTCTGTATGATAGGTTGCTTCGGTATGTTTATCGAAATTCTTATTGCAAAGTCATTTCAGGCAACTGGAAACATGATTGTCCCTATGATATCTCAGCTAATAGGTGCTATTATTAACATAGCGCTTGATCCTTTATTTATATTCGTATTTGATATGGGTGTAATCGGTGCGGGTGTTGCGACTATTATCGGTCAGATTGCAGCAATGAGTTTTATGATAATTATTGCAACCAAGCGTAGGCATGTTATTGATTTTTTCTTCAAAAAATATAAATTCCAAAAACAAGATGTTGGCGAAATAATCAAAATGGGTATGCCGGTTATGGTTATGAACTCTATTGCGGCAGTAGTTATTATTATAATGAATATTATACTTGTAGATTTTCACGAAAAAGCCCCAACTGCTTTAGGCATATACTTCAAGTTGCAAAGTTTCATTTTTATGCCTGTGTTTGGAATGATGCAGGGTACGTTACCGATAATGTCATTTAATTACGGTGCAAATAACATTGCAAGGTACAAAAAAACTTACATTCTATCCCTCATAACGGCAATTGCTGTCATGGCAATTGGTCTGATTGTGTTTCAGTTCGGCACGGAATTTTTGATGGGGATTTTCTCTAATAATAATGACCCCGATCAGATACTAGAATATAAAGAGCTGCTCAAAGTAGGAATTGTATGCTTGCAAATGATTTCATGGAGCTTTTTGCCAGCAGCATTTAATATCGTTTGCACAACAGGATTTCAGTCAATCGGCAAAAGTTTTATGTCGCTTATGATGTCATTATTAAGACAATTAGTAATCTTGATACCTATGGCTATTCTTTTAGGTTACTTGTATGACTTAAAATGGCTTTGGTTCGCGTTTACGGTAGCGGAGCTTTCATCACTTATTTTATTTACACCCTATTATCTTTTCGCTTTCAGAAAAGCTTTTGCAAAAAGAGTTGGTATAATAGCTCAGATAGAAACTGAGGAAGACGTTATCGACGGTGAAGTTAGTTATCCTAGTGGCTTTGAAATTGGCGCTATCGCAAGTGATGTAATGGATGATATGGAAAATGACGATAATATTGACGCGAGCGTTGACCTATGCATGGACGGCGAAGTGATAATAGAAGATGACATCAATAAAAATATTGATTTGACATTGAAAGATACAAATAACAAAAACTGAGAAACATTACTATATTGTAATAATAAATTATATTTATATATATAATAATAAATATTTAAGTAAAAAACACCTTACATAGTTCATGATTTGAATTTATGTGAGGTGTTTTATTATATTTTTAGGTTTTTGATAGAATTGCGGCATGATTGCCAAGTAATAGGCGGATTGCTGCAACTTTCAATGATTGCTAATGGACATGAGGAGTATAGTAATGTTTCCAGTAATAGGCGGAATTTTCGCCAACTAGTAATGATTAATAATACTCGTAGTTAGTGTTGTATATTTTTGCTAATTGTTAAAGGGTGTAGTAATATTTGGCAAAGTATATTATTATCAAAAACGGTTAGCATATGAGTGCATGGTGTTGGTAGCGTTTGTTGTTATGTTTGCGCCCTGATAAGGCATTTAATATAGTCCGCAAAAATGCATTTTTATGAGTGATAAATTAATTACTATAAATTATATTTGCAAAGTTAGCGGTAGGTGCAATTATATAATGCTATCGGTATATATTAGCAGTCAAAGTGGATTATTTATCCATTATAGTTATATTCAATTTTGGGCAATTCAACTAGATTAGTTTAGTGCTTTGCAACTAGGTTCTTTAGTATTTGCTTATGTTTGATTATAATGATAGTGGTGAATAAAATAAAAAAGCCACTCGACTACATGGTGTAGCAGAGCGGCTCTTAATTGTTATTCTGTTGTGTTTTATTTACTAATCATAAGTACTTAATCGTTAATATCGTGTTATCTTTTGTAAGACTAAATTGTTTTTATTCGAGTGAATTAATTTAGATGCAGTACTTGCAACATCTGCCATACATGCTTATGCAGCATTTTGATGACACCCATATATATGGATTGATGTACTCGCCGTAGCCAGCAGCGTTATTTTTTAGCAACCACAACATGTAGTGCATAATAAGCAGCCAAGACCACAACCTGTGCCAAAACCACATCCGCAACCATTACTGCGACCGCAACCACATCCATTGCCGCGACCGCAACCGCAACCATTGCTGCGACCGCAACCGCAACCATTGCCGCGACCGCAACCGCAACCATTACCGCGACCGCAACCGCAAGAATTAGCACTACAGCTGCCGTAACCGCAACCGCAACCATTGCTGCGACCGCAACCGCAACCATTGCCACGACCGCAACCGCAACCATTGCCACGACCGCAACCACATGAAGTTGTAGCGGCTAGTGTATCGCAAGTGAAAGTGTAGATAGCATCACTAGATAAATTACATTCAGACCCTGCCTCTGCATATTGAGAAGCTAAATTATTACAACACATATTTCCTCCTTGACCTTGCACTGGGTAATTCAACGATATCCAAAAAACTGCTATATTTATATAGATTTTACACATGATATATAGTGGTCTGCTAGGAATAGTAGTAAATTGTGCAAGGACTTAATATATTGTATGTATTTTTGAATTTTTGTGTGTTTTAATTGTAAAAGTAGTAGACATTTTAATGTATATGTGTTATTATATATAAACAAAACAAATATAGAGGAAATATAGCAATTTGAACAAGTTTTTTTGACAAGATGCTATGTGGTTTCTATAAGTACTTTCGACTGCTGATGCGATGTTATAGACGCTTTAGCAGCCCACGAAATTTGGAGGACAAAAAATGAAAGTAGAATGGAATGGATTCAAAGAGGGAAATTGGTCAAACAAGATTGATGTAGCTGAGTTTATAAAACTTAACTATACAGCTTATGACGGAGATGCTAGCTTCTTAGCTGGTGCAACAAAACGTACTGAAAAGTTAATGGTAGAGGTTAATAGACTTCTTAAAGCGGAGCAGGATAACAATGGTATTCTTGGTATTGATACTGAGAAAGTTACATCTATCCTAAGCTACCAACCTGGATATATCGACAAAAAGAACGAGATAATCGTTGGTCTTCAGACTGAAGCACCTCTTGTTCGTGGCGTTAATCCTTTCGGCGGAATGCGTATGGCTATCAAGTCTTGCGAAGGCTACGGAATGAAATTATCGGAAAATGTAATCAATCAATTTAAGTACAGGACTACTCATAATGAGGGAGTTTTCATGGCTTACAATGACACAATGCGTAAAGCTCGTCACTCTTCTCTTATCACTGGTCTTCCTGATGCATACGGCCGTGGTCGTATCATAGGTGATTACAGACGTATCGCTCTTTATGGTATGGATTACCTTATCGAATGTAAAAAGGCTGATAAAACAGAGTTTGGCAATCGCACTATGACGGAAGATAATATCCGTACAGTTGAGGAGCTATCAAAGCAAATCGGTTTCATGGAGCAGTTAAAGACTCTTGCTAGCTGGTATGGTTGTGATATTTCTAAACCTGCTAATGACGCTGTTGAGGCTGTTCAATGGTTATACTTTGGTTACCTTGGCTCTGTTAAAGAGCAAAATGGAGCTGCTAACTCTATCGGCCGTATCTCAACTTTCCTTGATATTTATATCGAGAGAGATATCGCTGCTGGTAAAATAAATGAGTCAAGAGCGCAAGAGATTATGGATGATTTCATTATCAAACTAAGACTTGTTCGTCACCTTCGTACTGAAGAATATAATGACCTTTTTGCTGGTGATCCAGTTTGGGTTACTATGAGTGAGGCGGGTTGTACTGAAGATGGTAAATCTTTAGTTACTAAAAACTCTTTCCGTACTCTTCAAACTCTTTACAACCTAGGATCTAGCTGTGAGCCTAATATCACTATCCTTTGGGGTCAATCACTTCCTCAAGGTTACAAAGATTTCTGTGCTCAGGTTTCTATCGATACTGATAGTATCCAATATGAGAATGATGACATCATGCGTTCTCGTTTCACAGCTGACTATAGCATCGCTTGTTGCGTTTCTGCTATGGGTACTGGTAAACAGATGCAGTTCTTCGGTGCTAGATGTAATATGGCAAAAGTCCTTCTTATGGCTCTTAATGGCGGTAAAGATGAGGTTTACGGCGAGCAAGTTGCTCCTCTAGGCGACATTTTCGACGCTGATGGTGCTCTTGACTACGATAAGGTTATGGCTGCTTACGATACTTACAGTGAGTGGATCGCTGCACTTTATGTAAACACTCTAAATATTATCCATTTCATGCACGATAAATATGCTTACGAGCGTTTAACTATGGCTTTCCATGACACTGATCCAGGTCGTTTAATGGCTTTCGGTATCTCTGGTCTTAGCGTTCTTGCTGATAGCTTGAGTGCTATCAAATACGCTAAAGTTACTCCTATCAAGGACGAGCGTGGTCTTATCACTGACTTTACTATCGAGGGCGAGTTCCCAAGATTTGGTAATGATGACGACCGTGTTGATATGATCGCAAAATTCATCACTGATGATTTCTATAAGAAACTTGTCAAGACTCCTTGCTACCGTAATGCAGTGCATACTCTAAGTATCTTAACTATAACTTCAAACGTTGTTTATGGTAGAAAAACTGGTAACACTCCTGATGGTCGTCGTGCTAAAGAGCCATTCGCTCCAGGCGGTAACCCAATGCACGGTCGTGATATCAATGGTGCTGTTGCGAGCCTTTCAAGTGTAGCTAAGCTAGACTATGACAGCTGTCGTGATGGTATCTCTAATACTTTCTCTGTAACTCCTCATGCTCTAGGCGAGAATAAGACTGCTCAGGTAGCTAACTTAACTAGCATGCTTGATGGATACTTCGCTCAGAACGCTCATCACCTAAACGTTAACGTTTTCAATAGAGAGCTTCTTGTAGACGCTATGGAGAATCCTGGTAAATACCCAACTCTTACTGTTCGTGTAAGTGGTTACGCTGTTAACTTCAATAGACTTACTCGTGATAAGCAAGAGGAAGTTATCTCAAGAACTTTCCACGAAGCTCTATAATATCTATGTCAAATAATATTTTGGCTGATGATATTTTAAATATCCACTCTGTTCAGAGTTTTGCGACTTTAGAGGGAGAGGGTATCAGGTTTGCAGTGTTTTTGCAGGGCTGTCCATATCGTTGTGTATATTGCCATAATCCCGATACTTGGTACGGTGAAGGTCAAGGGACTAATTTGTCTATTGATGATATCGTGACAAAAATGTCGCATTATAAAGGCTTTTACAAAAACGGTGGGGGTTTAACTGTCACTGGTGGCGAGCCGTTGCTTCAAGCGAGTAAAATTATTGAGTTGTTCCGTAGAGTTCGTGAGGATTTGGGGCTAACTAATACTATTGATACTTCCTGCGCAGTAATGCCAGATTGTATTGAGGATTTACTAGCTTTAACTGACCTCGTTATAATTGATCTGAAGTTTCATAACAATGCTGACTATAATAAGTATGCAAAAGGGACACTTGATAAGACTATTGCTATGCTAGATGTTACTCTTAAAATGGGAGTCAATGTTTGGATTAGGACAGTGGTCGTGCCTGATATAAATGATACTAATGCCGATATGGATAAGTATGTAGAAATAGTTAATCGCTATCCACATATTAGTAAATATGAGCTTTTAGCTTATCACACAATGGGCGAGTTTAAGTATGCCGAATTGAATATAAAATATCCGCTTGCAGGGGTTGAACAGCTATCACTTAGCAAACTAAAATCATTGCAAAAATATGTATATGAACGGATTAATTTAAAGTAAGTATTGAAAAATAAAATATTAAAAGCTACCTGAAAAGGTAGCTTTTTTTATGATTATTAATTGATGATTTGAGATAATAGGATAAATAATTTATTACATAAGTTTATGTTTTTAAAAGGTAATTTAACATATAAAATTATATTTGTGCAAATTGATTTATTGTTAAAAGTGGTAATTTATATTAAGGTAATCATAGTTCAATGAGAATAATTGTTAGAAAAACGAGCGAAATCGCAATAAATAACTAAATATTGGGTAAATATTTTAATCTGAATTGTTGAAAAATGTCTAAAGCATGATATAATTATACTAATAATTTAAAACAAAGCCTAATTTATGCTAAAATTTACAAATGGCGTACTGAAATTAGGTGAAATAAAAATATGTAGGTTAATCTGAATGACAATATAGCATGAATTATGATATAATATAAAAACGCCGTCTTTTTAGGAGGTTAGTATGATAAGCAAAAGTAAGTTCAAAATTGACATTTCTATGATTGAGAAATTGTTCGTAAAAGCGGGCATAGGCAACGTGACAAATATAAAACCTTTAGGTGCAGGCGAGTATAATAGTGTTTACTCTGCAGATAATGCAATCGATTGCAAAAATTGCGAGTGTGAAAGCGGTCAAAAATGTATTAATTGTGATAATCAGTTTGTTATAAAAATTGCACCATTTGGCACGCAGGCTATGCTGACTTATGAAGCTGATATGATGGCTCAGGAAATTTATTATTATAAACTGATGAGCTTGGCTAATATCAAAGTGCCTAACATATATTATTATGACAACACATTAACTGAAATCCCAGTTCCGTATTTTATAATGGAAAAAGTTTCGGGCGTTCAGCTTGATAAGGCGAAATTGTCAAAAACGGATAATGATATTGTCACTGAAAAGCTGCTAGAAATGGTCGCAAAAATGCACACTGTGAAAGGCGAAAAGTTTGGATATATTCAAAATTGTCAATATGATAATTGGTTTGATGCTTTAGTAAATATGACTAATAATTTATTAAATGACGCTAAAGTACGAAACAAAAAATCCAAGCGTGGCGAAAAACTTTTGACATACATCAATTATTATGAAAATATTTTGCGAAGCGTTTCATGCACACTAATCAATTTTGATATATGGTATCCTAATATTTTCGTAGATAAAATATGTGGAGAAATTACATTGACATGGATTGACCCAGAACGTTGCTTTTGGGGAGATAAAATAGCGGATTTCGTGTGTCTTGATTTTATGAATATTACACTTGAGTCTAAATCAAAACTTATTAAAATATACAATAAAGTAACTGATGAGCGTATAGAAATTAACAATGATAGTTCCGTAAGGCTTGCTATCATGACAGGATACTTAGCTCTAATTGTACAAGTTGAAAAGTATGCAAGATATACTAAGTTCAATTTTGGGTGGTGGAGAAACGTTATTAGCAGCAAAATATTTTACTCTAAAGCGTTCAAGATCTTAGAAAAATTTAAAAATAAATAATATGATATCTTATTAAATTATAGCAAAGTCTAGCATTTTGAGATGTAATCATACATATAAGGAGTAATAAATGTTAAACAAGTCGCAATTAAAACTTCAAAACGAGTCAATAGTTAAGTTAGTTGTACAATTTATGACTACTACGTTTTTTGCATTGCTTATTAATAACTTATATACACTTACTGATAGCTTATTTGTTAGCTGGGCAGTTGGTGATAACGCTATGGGTGGTGTATCTATAGTTTTTCCTTATATTCTAATTCAATCAGCAATTTCAACAGCTTTAGGTGCAGGTGCTAGCTCAATTATTTCTAGGCGTTTAGGCGATGGCGATATTGATGGTGCTAGTACGGCAGCATTTAATTCTAGGATAGTTTTTTACATTAGCGCTATCATTATTACTATTATTGGTTATGCGGCAATGGGACCAATTCTTAATATGCTAGGTGCAACTCCGGAGATCCGCGGGTATGCTACTGAGTATTTCTCAATAATTTTAATTGGTACAGTATTTTCAACAGGTTTTTCATCATTAATTAGAGCAGAAGGAAAAATGGTTTACGGATTGCTTATTTGGGTAGTTCCTGTTACTATAAACATTATTCTAGATGCAGTATTTATATTCGGTTTGGGCTGGGGTGTTAGGGGTTCTGCTATTGCAACGGTAATTGCTCAGTTTGTAAGTTTCGGTATGAGTATATTCTTCTTTGCAAAAATAAGTACATTAAAGTTTTCTGGAAATAAGATGAGCGCAAAGGCAATATCTAAAATTTTATCTATTGGTTTGCCGTCATTAATTCAAACATTAGCATTAGCTCTTTCGCTGCTGCTAATCAACAATGTTCTGAGGGATGTTTCTGGAACACTTGCAATTAATGCGTTTGCCTATGTTAGTAAAATAATCATTTTGGCTACTATCCCATTCATCGCATTGACTCAAGCGCTTAGCCCTATTGTAGGTTATAATTACGGTGCAAAAAACTTCACAAGAGCAAGAAAGACAGTTAAAATCACTTATATCATGTCTATGATTTATGCGATATTTATTATAACAATACTGATGCTCATTCCTGATTATTTAATCATGATGTTTACTAAAAATCCAGAAATAATTGAAATTGGTTCTCACGCACTTCGTATCGTATCAATATCGTATCTATTCGTTCCGCTTGCGATGATAGTTGGTGCAAGTTATCAGGCAAAAGGGCAGTCAATTAAGTCAATAATAGTTTCCGTAATTAATCCAATAATCCTAGTACCATGTATTTTGATTATGGGCAAGTATTTGAAGGAAAGCGGTGTGTGGTGGTCTTATGTAGTTGCGTATGCATTGACAAATGTTGTTGTTATAATATTAGCAATTGTTGACAACAAAGGCTTTTCGTTTTTACTTAAAAGTTCAGAGCCTACTCCTAAAGAATTGTTAATGGCACAAGAAAGTAATGATATGGAAGAATTATCTAGAATCATTGAGGTTGTAGATAATTCTGATATAACTATAAGATGCACAAGGTTAGCAAATGCAGAAACAATTGATTGCGTGGATGTTGTGGAAAACAATTTAGTTGAAGTTGCAGAAATTAATCAAGTTGATATTGCAGAAACATCAGATGAGTTAGTAAGTTTTGATTATGAAACAACTGCTGATGTTATAGGTGATGATAAAGAAGGTAATATTAAACACATTGATATTACAAGTAAATCAGTAGTTAAAAAAGAATCTGATAAAAAGTAGCAGTAACAGTAGATAAAAAAAATATATTGCTATATAAAAAATCAAAAAGTAAGTTAAAAAACGCACAAAAAACGCACAAAAAACAGCAAAAAACGCACAAAAAACAGCAAAAAACATGCAAAAAACGTGCATAAATACACTAAAAACAGCCCTATTATCATGATAATTTGATAATAGGGCTGTTTTTATTTAAAATTTAATAGTGTTAAAGTGCAATTATTAACTAAAATTATGATTATCATAATGCATAGCTATAAAGAAAATTGGTTTTTATATTATTACATTGACATATTAATGATATCATGATAAACTATATTTAATAATATATAAGCAGATAAAAAATAGTTAAAAAAGGAGAATTATATGGATAAGAGTTTAGTAGTTTATGCAACTAGAGCGGGGACATCAAAAGATATAGCGGAAAGTATAGCTAATGTTTTACAATGTGAGGCGGTTGCTGTAAATAAATGCAAGCAAAAAATGATATATGAAGTGAAAAATATAATATATGTTGGCGGTATACGCATGAATATCATGTATAAATACAAGAGATTTGTATCAAATATGAACTTGCAGAGTAAAAAACTTGTCACTGTGGCTGTTGGTATGACATATCCAACACTTGATTTTATACGATTAGTGGCACGGAAAAACAATCATGATATTAATGCTAGTGAGCATGTGTTTACATATCTTCAAGGTGCTTTTGACCTTGCAAAAGTCAAAACAAGGATGGAAAAATTTCTTTTGGTTAAACTTGCAGAAAATATTGAGAACAAATTTACTGAGTCAGGGACTATTTCCGATTCGGAAAAAGTGCTTTTAGACAGTGTTAAAACTCCTGCAAAGTATTTCCGTAATAATCATTTAGTACCTGTTATCGAGATTATTGATATTGATCGTGCTGGGTGTATTCCAGTAAATCTGATGATTGAGTATGATAAAGAAGGAAATATAGTTAGTTATGACAGGCCATGCATAGCACCAAAAGATTGCAGTGTTATGCAGTCTGATTGCAGCGGTGATGGAGTTTGTGAGAGTGTAGATAAATGCGAGTGCGAAGAAATTAAAGATTATAATTGCGGCAGCGAAGATGATAAATGCGGCTGTGATGATAGCAAATGCGGCTGTGAGGATAGCTGTGATGATAGCAAATGCGGCTGTGAGGATAGCAAATGCAGTTGCGGTGATGGTTGCAGCAGTGACGATGGTGCTGATTATGATAAATGTATCAGCGGATGTAGTGATGAGGATTTAATATCTAAATGCGCAAATGAAAAGCCTTGTGTATGTCCTCAAAAGCATGATAATATTGATGTTAAGTAAAAATTGCCTATTGACAAATAATGAATTCTTTAGTATAATATAGATAGGTAATAGAATATATTATACTATTAAAAGAATTAAATTATATGGAGGCTTTATTATGAAAAATCAATTTGTTATTACTATTGCTAGACAGTATGGTTGCGGTGGCAGAACTATCGGTCAATTGCTGTCGGAAAAGCTTAATGTTGATTATTTTGATAATGATTTAATTAGGCTTGCTGCTGAGAAAAATGGAGTCAGTGTTGACTTTTATAAAGAATTTGATGAAAAAGCTTCTAGCAAATTTGCTAGCATATTTGGGCTCTCTACGCCAGTTGGTGGATATTGTATGCCTACGTATAACGACTTAGTCATTAATGATAGGCTTTATTATACGCAATCAAATATTATTAAGGAAATTGCTGAGCATAAGCCATGCATTATTGTGGGCAGATGTGCGGATTATATTTTAGAAGGTAAAGAAAATTTAGTTACTATATTCCTTCAAGCGGATATTGAAACAAGACGGGATAGAATTGTTAATAAATATGGCGTTGATGATAAAAATATAAATAAATACATCGCAAAAGCTGATAAAAGGCGTTCACAATACTACAACACTTACACGGACAAAGTTTGGGGTGCTATCGGGAATTACGATTTAGTTCTTAATACTTCTAAAATGGCTGCCGATGATGTTGTTGAAGTGATTTGTGAGTACTTAAACAGAATAGATATTAACAAATAAAGCAAAATATATGCAAATTTATCATTACAAGTTATATAAAAATGCAAGTAATTTAAAAGTTAAACGATATATTGTTGCAAGTTATGTAAAAATGAAATTAATTTGAAAGTTAAACGATATATTGTTGCAAGTTATGTAAAAATGAAATTAATTTGAAAGTTAAACGATATATTGTTACAAGTTATATAAAAATGCAAGTAATTTGAAAGTTAAACGATATATTGTTGCAAGTTATGTAAAAATACAAGTAATTTGAAAGTTTAGGAGATTTATTATTATGGATAGAAAAGAAATTGCTAGGCAACTGTTTTATGAGGGGTTTAATTGCTCTCAATCTGTTGCAATGGCATTTGAAGATATACTACCGATTAACAGGGATAATATACAGGCTGTCGCAAGTGCGTTTGGCGGAGGTTTTTCTCGCTCGCGTAATTTGTGTGGTACATTATCAGCTGTTGGCATGGTGCTCGGGTTGCTAGAGCAAGGTACAGGCAATATTGCTGATGACAAACAATCTACATACAAGTGCGTTAGGAATGCAACAGATAAATTTATCAAGGCTAATGGCACTATTGTTTGCAAAGATTTGCTTGCTAATATCAAAAATTTAACTAGCGATTTTGTTCCATCTATTCGTGATGAAAAGTATTATAATGAAAGACCATGTATTAAATTTGTTATAGATTGCGTGAATTTTATCGAGGAAAGTGAAATATATAAAGATACAATTAAAGCAAAAGAATAATAATAGCGAAAATTGTTAATTAAACCTATCACTAGCTAACTTACTAGCTTGTGATAGGTTTATTTTTATCCTAAAATTGATATATCAATATTATCATGCTAATTAAAAGGTTTTTAGCTTATTTAATTCCTGCTGTTAATATTATCATGCTAATTAAAAGGTTTTTAGTGTATTTAATTTTTGCTATCAATATTATTATGCTAATTAAAGAGTTTTAAGCGTGCTTAATTCTTGCTATCAATATTACTTATGTGGGGGTGTAGTTATTGCAAAGGTCAACTGCATGCGTTTATTTGGTTTTTACTGTCAAGTATGTTATTATATATGTGTACTAAGGAGGCGTTATGTTGAATTTTTATTGTAAGTCGCAACTTAATATAGTAACTTGCAAGTGGGATTCTTTTACGCTTTCAAAACATAGCAACATTATGCCATAACGCGGAAATTCCGTGGTATGGTCTTTATTTTTATTGGAGGTATTTTTTTATGGCTAAAGTCGGTATTGTAATGGGTAGCATAAGTGACCTTGAGGTTGTGAAACCTGCTATTGATGTTTTAACAAAATTTGGCGTTGAGAGTGATGTGCGTGTAATTAGTGCTCATAGAACTCCTGTAGAGGCTCATGACTTCGCGGCTAATGCAATTAAAAATGGTTTAGAAGTTATTATTTCTGCCGCAGGAAAGGCGGCTCATCTAGGCGGTGTTATGGCATCGTTTACTACGCTTCCTATAATTGGGCTGCCAGTTAAAAGCAGCACTATGGATGGACTAGACAGTTTGCTTTCTACCGTTCAAATGCCTGCAGGCGTTCCTGTTGCGACAGTTGCAATAAATGGCGGTCTTAATGCAGGTTTACTTGCAATTCAGATGCTTGCGCTTAAATATGACGATTTAGCAGTCAAACTTTCTGTATATAAAGATGATATGGCGGAATCAGTTAGAAAGGCAGATAAAAAACTATCAATGGAGTTGAATAAATAATGAAGAATAATTTTGAATTAGATAAGCCTCATGATGAGTGCGGAATATACGCAGTGTATTCTAATCATAACTCTGAGCTTGCAAGGACCCTGTACTTTGGATTATATGCTTTGCAGCATCGCGGTCAGGATAGTTGCGGTATTGCCGTTACTAACGGACTTAATATATCATATTATAAAAACTTAGGTCTTGTAAGTGAAGTATTTAGCGAGGAAGCTATTTCCGCATTGCCTGAGGGCGATATTGCTATTGGTCACGTTCGTTATGCGAGCAGTGGTCTGAAAAATTCTATAAATGCTCAACCAGTTGTATACAATGGTAGGCTTGGAATGTTTGCAATTGCTATGAATGGAAAAATTACTAATGCGGAGGTGCTTCGCAAACGTCTTATTGAAGAAGGTATGACGTTTCAGACTAATATTGATTGCGAGGTTATCGCAAACCTTATTAACAAGCATACTGATAACGGTAAATGTGATGTAGAGCGTGCAATGCGTGAGCTTGAAGGCAGTTTTGCAATCGCACTGATGACTAGTACAGAGCTTTATGCTATTCGCGATAGATACGGCTTGCGTCCTCTAGTGCTTGGACGGACGGAGGATGGATATTATCTATCTAGTGAGTCTTGCGGTCTTGATGCGACAGGCGTTGAGCTTATACGCGATATTAATCCCGGTGAGGTTGCTGTGATATCAGCTAAGGGCGTGTCAAGCTCGTATTTTGCAAAAGCTACTCGTAGACCTTGCATATTTGAGTATGTTTACACCGCTCGTGCTGATAGTTTTATTGATAATAAAAGTGTCTATGAGGCAAGATATGAATGTGGTAGGACACTTGCTAGAAAACTTATGCTAAAAGCTGATATCGTGGCAGGTGTTCCTGATAGTGCGAATGTTTCAGCTCGTGGTTATGCTGTTGAGAGCGGTATACCATATATTGATGTTCTTGAAAAAAATAGATATGTAGGAAGGACTTTTATTCAGCCAAATCAATTTATGCGTGAGAATAGTGTTAAGATAAAGCTTAATCCGCATTTGCATAATATCAAGGATAAGGAAATTATTTTGATAGATGACTCTATTGTTAGAGGTACAACATCTAAAAAGATATTAGAAACACTTAAAAAAGCGGGCGCTAAGGCCGTGCATATGGTTATCGCATCGCCGATTGTCAAGCACCCTTGTTACACCGGTATTGATATTGAAACTTATGACCAGTTAATCGGTGCGACACGCAATGCTGAGGAGATCGGTAAGCTGATAGGTGCAGATAGTTTGCACTTTATGGATGTACGTGACCTTATTAAGTGTTGTTCTAGTGGAGATTATAAAACTTTCTGTGCTGGTTGCTTTGATGGCGACTATCCAGATGATATAGAAAAAAAACTAAAAGATAGAAGGGAGATATAAAGATGGCTATAGATTACAAATCTGCAGGAGTAGATGTTGAAGCAGGGTATGAGGCAGTAAAACTAATGAAAGAGTATGTTAAGAAGACTTATAACGGTAGTGTGCTGGGCGACTTAGGAAGTTTCGGCGGATTCTATGCGCTTGATGATAAAGCTGATGGCGATTGTTTAGTTGCTGGTACTGACGGCGTAGGAACTAAACTTAAATATGCGTTTATTCTTGATAAGCATGATACTATCGGTATCGATGCTGTTGCAATGTGCGTAAATGATATTATTTGTCAAGGTGCAAAACCGTTGTTCTTCCTTGACTATATCGCAACTGGTAAGGTTATACCTACTCGTATTGCGGAGATAGTTAAGGGTGTTAGTGATGGCTGTGTTGAGTCGGGCTGTGCTATTATCGGCGGAGAGACTGCAGAGATGCCAGGATTTTATTCTGATGGCGATTATGACATTGCAGGATTTGCAGTAGGTATTGTTAAAAAAAATAAAATTATAAACGGAAAGAATATTAAAGCAGGGGATACTATTATTGGACTTCGTTCATCGGGCGTGCATAGCAATGGTTATTCTTTAGTTCGTAAGCTTTTCGGCGAGGACAAAAAGGCTCTAAATACTTTTAACGAAACTTTAGGTTGCACTCCAGCTGAGGTTGTGCTAAGTCCTACTAAACTTTATGTTAAGCCTATTCTTGCAATTATTGAAAAGTTTGATATTAAAGGAATAGCTCATATTACTGGTGGCGGATTTATTGAGAATATTCCACGTATTATTCCTAAAGGTCTTGCTGTTAAAATTAACAGGGCTGATTATGTAGTTCCTAATTTATTTAAGGCGTTGCAGGAGATTGCGGAAATTTCTGATGAGAAAATGTACAACACTTTTAACATGGGAACAGGTATGGTACTTGCAGTAGATAATAAGATTGCAGCAAGCGTTGTTAGCGAGCTTAATAAGCTAGGCGAGGAAGCGTACGTGCTAGGAGAAGTTGTTTGCGGTGAAGGCGTTATTCTATGAAGCGAATAGCAATTTTTGCAAGCGGTGGTGGCTCTGATATGCAGTCTGTAATTGATGGCGTAAAGTCCGGTCAAATCAATGGTAAGGTTTGCCTTGTAATTACTAATAAAAATGACATTGTTGCACTTGATAGAGCACAGTCGGAAAATATCAAATCAGAGACTTTTAAGCTTTGTGATTATGCTAGCCATGAGCTGCGTGATGTGGCGATAAGGAAAAGTCTTGAACTTGAGAAAATAGACCTAATCGTGCTTGCTGGGTACTTAAGCATTGTAACATCAGAGATAATAAACTATTACCGCGGAAGGATAATAAATATACATCCTTCTCTTATCCCAAAGCATTGTGGTGTAGGATTTTATGGTATGAGAGTGCATGAGAGCGTAATTGCTAGCGGAGATAGGGAAAGCGGTGCTACTGTTCATTATGTTGATGAAGGTGCGGATACTGGCGAGATTATAGGGCAAGTTGTGGTAAATGTATTACCTTGTGACACTGCAAAATCACTGCAAGAGCGAGTACTTGAAAATGAGCATATTTTGCTGCCAAGTATTGTTGCAAGACTCTGCAAATAGAAAATACAAGCAATTACAGCATACCTCTTATTGATATTGAGTTAATTAAGAGTACATTTACTGCTAATTGAGAGTAATTTGATATTTGCACTGTAAAATAGATGTTTATATAGTAATTTCAACATCTGCTTTATTTTGCAATTTGTCTTGCATTTTGCAAAATAGTAAGGGTTATTTAACAGGAGATAAATTAATATGAAAAAAAGAGCGTTAATTAGTGTTTCGGATAAAACAGGTATAGTTGAGCTTGCTCGTGAGATTGTTAGCTGCGGTTATGAAATAATCAGCACTGGCGGAACGGCGGTAACACTTGCTGATGCGGGTATTGATGTTATTGGCATCAGTGATATAACAGGTTTCCCTGAGTGCCTTGATGGTAGAGTGAAAACATTGCATCCAAATGTTCATGCGGGAGTTCTTGCTATGCGTAGTAATAGCGAGCATATGGCACAATTAGAGGAGTTAAATATTAATACTATTGATATGGTAATAGTAAATTTATATCCTTTTAAAGAGACTGTTTTAAAGCCAAATATCGACCTTCAAGAGTGCATAGAAAACATTGATATTGGTGGCCCTACAATGCTAAGAAGTGCTGCTAAAAACTATCAAGATGTAACTGTTTTGGTTGACCCTTCTGACTATGAAAAAGTGTTATCAGAGCTGAAGTCTGGCGGCGTTAGTCTTGATACAAAATTTTATTTAATGTATAAAGTTTATCAGCATACTGCTGTATATGATACTATGATATCTACATACCTTCGTGAGAAACTTAATATAAAATTTCCGGAGATTGTTAGCTTTGCTTATGAGAAAGTGCAAGATTTGAGGTATGGCGAAAACCCTAATCAAGGTGCAGTTTTCTATAAAGAGTGCATGCCGATAGCGGGTAGTTTGCCTGAGGCTAAGCAGTTGCATGGCAAAGAATTATCTTATAACAATATTAATGATACGGGCGGTGCACTTGATCTTCTTCGTGAATATTCTGAGCCGACTATAGTTGCAGTTAAACACGCAAACCCTTGCGGCGTTGCTAGCAGTAGTTGTATCAGTGATGCTTTTAGGAAAGCTTATGCATCTGATCCTATATCAATATTTGGCGGAATTATTGCGAGCAATAGAGAGATTGATAAGGCAACAGCAGAGCAAATTAGTAAAATATTTATTGAGATTGTTATCGCTCCGTCTTTCAGTAGTGAAGCATTAGAGATATTAGAGCAAAAGAAAAACATTAGACTTTTAGCACTTGAGAGCATAAGCAGCCCTATTCCAAAAACTAGTTTTGATATGAAGAAAGTTTTGGGCGGACTGTTAGTTCAAGAGTATGATAACATTGTTATTAATGAAGAAAAATGCACTGTTGTAACTATTGCTAAACCTACTGCTGCTCAACTTGATGATTTAAAGTTTGCGATGAAAGTTTGCAAGCACACTAAGTCAAATGCGATTGTTATAGGTAAAGATAAAGTCACTCTTGGTGTTGGTGCTGGGCAAGTTAATAGAATCTGGGCGACGAAACAAGCTATTGAGCACAGCCTGACTTGCACAAATGGTGCTGTTCTTGCAAGTGATGCTTTCTTCCCTTTTAGCGATTGTGTTGAGGAAGCTTATAGAGCAGGTATCACAGCTATCATTCAGCCGGGTGGAAGCATTCGTGATATTGATAGTATTGAGCTTTGTGATAAGTACGGTATTGCGATGGTGCTATCTGGTGATAGACACTTTAAGCACTGATTGGTAGGAGGATAATACATGCAAGTTTTAGTTATTGGCTCGGGCGGTCGTGAACATGCAATTTGTCACGCACTTTCTAAGAGTAATAAAGTAGATAAGTTATTTTGCCTTCCCGGTAATGCAGGGATTGCAGAGATTGCTGAATGCGTAAGTATCGGCGTTATGGAAGCGGACAAGATTGTTGCATTTCTTAATTCGCACAAGCAAATAAATATGACAGTAGTAGCTCCTGATGATCCTCTTGCAATGGGGCTTGTTGATATTTTAGAGAGTCACGGGCATAGAGCTTTTGGTCCATCAAAGGCGGCAGCGCTGATTGAGGCTAGCAAAGCGTTTTCTAAGTCATTAATGAAAAAATACAATATACCTACTGCAGCTTATGAAGAATTTACTGATGTTGCAAAAGCTACCGATTATATTGTTAAATGCGATTATCCGCTAGTTATAAAGGCGGACGGTTTAGCGCTTGGTAAGGGTGTTATTATTTGCGAAAATGTTGATGAGGCTAAGTTAGCACTTCAAGATATGATGGTTGCAGGAAAGTTTAGTGATGCGGGAAGTAAAGTCATTATTGAGGAGTTTTTGTACGGTCAGGAAGTTAGTATTCTTTGTTTTGTTGATGGTAAAACTATCGTTCCGATGGTGTCATCTCAAGATCACAAGCGTGCTCTAGATGGTGACGGCGGTCTTAATACTGGCGGTATGGGTACATTCAGCCCGTCTAGAATTTATACAGATGTGATGGCAAGTCAAGTATATACTGATATTATTATTCCTTCTATGGAGGCTATGAATAGCGAAGATAGAAAGTTTAAGGGCGTACTGTATTTAGGACTGATGCTGACTGATAAGGGTATTAAAGTCCTTGAGTATAACGCAAGGTTCGGTGACCCTGAAACGCAAGTCGTTTTGCCAAGACTCAAGACTGATTTATATGATATTTTTGATGCGGTTATTGATGAGAGGTTGCATGAGATTAACTTCGAGTGGTCGGATGATGCTACAGTTTGCGTAGTGCTTGCAAGTGGCGGATATCCAGAATCTTATGAAAAAGGAGAGGTTATCACTATCGGTGAAATAGACGATGATATAACTCTTTATCATGCGGGGACTGCTATCGTTGGCGGCAAGCTTGTTACTAATGGCGGACGTGTAATTGGGGTCACTGCAAGTGGCGTAAATATTGATGAGGCTAGGGCTAAGGCTTACAAAGCTGCCTGCAATGTGAAGTTTAATAAAGCTCACTACAGAAAAGATATAGGAATTAAATTATAATGATTAATAGAGTTTTTGTTGAGAAAAAAAATGGATATAATGTTGCGGAATTGAAAGTTGCGAGCGATATTAGAACTGTTCTTGGTGTTGATGTTGTTGATGTTAAAATGTTTATTAGATATGATGTTGAGGGTGCGTCTAGTGAAGTAATGGCTAAAGCGCGCGGCATTATATTCAGTGAGAATCCAGTCGATAATATTTACGATAATACTATGCCTAAACTTGATGGTTATAGGCTACTTGTTGTCGAGTTTTTGCCCGGTCAATATGACCAAAGGGCGGACTCTTGTATGCAATGCGTTCAGCTGCTTACTATGCAAGATAGACCTATTGTTAAGTGCGCGACAGTTTATGCAGTAAAAGGTGTGAGCGAACCTGATTTTGATAAAATTAAAGGTTACATAATTAATCCTGTGGAGTCACGTGAGGGTAGCGAAAGTATTCCTAAAACTTTAGTTCAGGAAACAATGGCTGTCGGTGATGTGCCTGTGATTGATGGGTTTATCAAGATGAATGATAAAGTTATAGCCGCATATCACGCAAGTACTGGCTTTGCAATGAGCCTTGAGGACTTGACGTTTGTGCGTGATTTCTTTATTGCGGAAAAACGTGACCCGAGCGAAACTGAGCTAAAAGTTATTGATACTTACTGGTCAGACCATTGCCGTCACACTACTTTTGCAACGGAAATTACTAGTGTTAAAGTTAATAGTAATAATCCTCATATCGCAAAGGCTGTTGCTGCATATGACGCTTTGTTTGATAAATTTAATGGCAAGAGAGCGGATAAATATAAATGCTTGATGGATATCGCAACAATTTGCGTAAAGCAGCTTAAAAGTGAGGGATTACTTGATAATCTTGACACTTCTGATGAGATTAATGCTTGTTCTATCGTTGTGAATGTTGATGTTGACGGCGTGGATGAAGAATGGCTTATCATGTTTAAGAACGAAACGCATAATCACCCTACAGAGATTGAGCCTTTTGGTGGTGCTGCCACTTGTTTAGGCGGTGCTATTCGTGATCCGCTATCTGGTAGAACTTACGTTTATCAGGCAATGCGTGTAACGGGCAGTGGTGACCCTAGAGTTAAGTTTTGCGATACTCTAAAGGGTAAACTTCCTCAGCGTGTTATCAGTAAAACTGCTGCTAGCGGTTACAGCTCATACGGAAACCAAATCGGTCTTGCGACAGGGTTAGTTAGCGAAATGTATCATGAGAATTATCGTGCAAAAAGACTTGAAACTGGATTTGTTATTGCAGGTGCTCCTCGTGAGAATATCGTTAGACGCAAGCCTGTTGTAGGTGATGTTATTGTGCTTGTCGGCGGCGAAACTGGGCGTGACGGTTGCGGTGGTGCGACTGGCTCAAGCAAGGCGCATACTGAAAAATCTGTTGAAATATGCGGCGCTGAAGTTCAAAAGGGTAATCCTCCTACTGAGAGAAAAATTCAAAGATTGTTCCGCAGTAAAGAGGCGTGTAATCTTATAGTTAAATGTAATGATTTTGGTGCGGGCGGTGTATCGGTTGCAATCGGCGAGCTTGCTGATAGCTTAGATATTAATCTTGACTTGATACCAAAAAAATATGACGGGCTAACTGGTACGGAAATCGCAATTAGCGAATCTCAAGAGCGTATGGCAGTAGTACTTGATCCTAAAAGCGTTGATAGATTTGTAGAGCTTGCTAAAAGTGAAAATCTTACTGCGAAAATCGTTGCGAATGTAACTGATAATGGCAGAATGCGTATGATATTTAAAGATAAAATAATAGTTGACCTTAAAAGAGAGTTTTTAGATACTAACGGCGTTAAGCAAAAGCAAGATATCATTATTAACGATAATGTATCTAGCTATATGGATAGCGTTAATAGCACTGCTAAAGTTATGATTGACAAGGGCGATTATGTAGGTGCACTACTAAGCGAGCTAGGTAGACTAAATGTATGTTCTACAAAAGGCTTAGGAGAGATATTTGACTCAACTATCGGTGCATCAACAATAATTATGCCATTTGGCGGCAAAACTCAGCTTACTCCTAGTATCGTTATGGCAACAAAACCACCAGTAAAAGGTTACACTGATACTGCAACTGTAAGTAGCTATGCGTGTTCTCCTCAGCTGATGGAAAGCTCACCATTTACTGGTGCAGTTTATAGTGTTACCACTAGTATTTCTAAACTAATTGCAAGCGGAGTTAAAAGGTCTACAATAAGGCTAACTCTACAAGAGTTTTTTAAGAAACTTGGCAAAGATGCGCAAAGATGGGGCGAGCCGTTATCAGCACTTTTAGGTGCGTTTACTGCTCAAATCGGTACTGAATGCGGTGCTATTGGTGGTAAAGACTCGATGAGTGGATCATTTGAGAGTATTGATGTTCCTCCGACGCTTATATCATTTGCGGTCGGAATTACCAAGGCTAGCAAACTAATTCACAATACTTTTAGCTATACTGATAACGCTAAAATTTATATGGCGAAACTTCCTGTTTGTAGCCACTCAATACCTAAGTTTAGTAAGCTTAATAATCTATACGATTGTATAAGCGAAGCCATCAGTTGCGGTGATATTAAATATGCTACAGTAATAGAAGAAGGCGGCGCAATTTCTGCTATTGCAAAATCTTGCGTAGGTAATAAAATCGGATTTGATATCCCTAATGTTTGTGATGATATGTTTAAACCTCATTTTGGTTCATTTGTATTAGTTGCAAGTAATATTGATAAATTGAGTATGTTTGAAGTTAGTGAAATTGGCGTTATCAATCAGACTGAAACAGCAAATATTGGCGGCGTAGCCGTTAAAATGTCTGATGTGATCACAGCTTTTACAAAGTCACTTGAGGAAGTATTCCCAACTACTGCAAAGGCTGAAGGTGATGCTAATAACCTAATTAATTGTGCAATTAAAAAGATAAGAAGTTTGCCAGCAGTTGCAAAGCCGCGTGTGCTTATTCCAGTTTTTCCTGGTACTAACTGTGAGTATGATACTGCTAGAGCATTTGAGAGAGCAGGCGGAAATGCAGAGATATTTGTAATTAGAAACCAAACATCGGCTGATTTAGAAGAGAGCATAAAAGGGCTTATTAAAAGTATAAATAATAGTCAAATTATAGCTTTCCCAGGAGGTTTTTCTGGCGGAGATGAGCCTGATGGAAGCGGTAAATTTATCGCTACAACATTTAAAAATGAACAGATATCTAATGCTGTTATGGAACTTTTATATAAGCGTGACGGTCTTGCAATCGGAATATGTAACGGTTTTCAAGCATTAATTAAACTTGGTTTAGTTCCTTACGGTGATATTCGTGAGCAAATCTCTACCGCTCCGACTTTGACATTTAATAACATCACTCGTCATGTGTCGACTATTGCACAAATTCGTGTTGCTACTAATAAGTCACCATGGCTTTGCGGAACGCGTGTAAATGATGTTTTCAATGTTCCTGTATCGCACGGCGAGGGTAGGTTTGTTGCAAGTCCTGATGAACTAGAAAGGCTGATTAAGGCTGGGCAAGTGGCTACTCAATATGTTAATCCGTTGACAGGTAGTGCTACAATGACTTCTCCTTTTAATCCTAATGGTTCTATGTACGGTATTGAAGGTATAATCAGTCCAGACGGTAGAGTTATTGGTAAAATGGGACACTCTGAACGTATCGATGATAATCTTTATAAGAATGTTGAGGGCAATTATGATATGAAAATATTTGAGTCGGGCATTAAATACTTTAAATAATTTTTTCAAATTAAGGCGTATTAGTTACAAGAGTTGCTCTATAGAGTAATTTTTATAGCAAAATTTAATTTAAATAAACAAATAGCACCGAATAAATTCGGTGCTATTTTTATTGCTATTTTGCAACTGTTTATTTAGCTCTATCACGCTGTTTCGTGTGATAATTTGTGCTCAGTTGCAGTTTGTTTTTAATATGTTTTGCATTTAGTTGTGACTGGCAAGTCTTTGGCGTCTTTTTTTAAGAATATAATCGAGATGGTTTTTGCCATAGAACACAAGGTTTACTACGGCTATGATAACTGCTATCATTACAATAATAAATACTGGTGGAGGCATTAGCTTGCTGAAATTAATGATAGGTGTACCTCTGCCGCCATTCATGTAGCAGTAATCAAAGTTGTAAATAAAGTCAATTGTAATTGCTGGTACGTATAATATAGCTAGTGGTACTAGGAATAATGCGCCGTCAATTTGTTTTGGCTTGTACGTTCTTGTAGTCCATAGTAGAGCAGGGATGAATAGCATTACCACGTGATATAGCAGTGATCGTTGTGCAACAAAAGTGAAGAATGAATAAGTGATTAGATGCGTGTTAATTATAAGTCCAAAGACACCAGCAATTACATTCATTGTACATATATATGCAATGGAGCAGCGGTATACAAATGATCCTTCTTTGCACCATGCGATGAGCGGCAGAGTCATCCAGAATAGACTGCAATAGTATAGCGGCAAACTTGTTGGTAGATGAAATCTACCAAACATAATTGCTTCCCAGATCCAGTACATTGGATCAAATAGAAGCATTACTACTGCAAACACTTTTAATATGTTTTTAATAGAGCGTTTGCTTATGTTTCGTAGCAGAATACATAAAATTGCTATTACAAGTACGGCAACAAGTATGTATATCCAATGGTTTAGTCCATGCATTTCTTGTGCTTCGCCTGGACGCATGATTCTAAAAAATTTCTTCATAGTTTTCTCCCCAATTTGCTAGATGGTACTTATATTATGTTTTAGCAAATTTTATCGTAAGTATTTTTATTTTAGTTGTAAAGTAAAAGTATATCGAAGTTAGTATAACTAACTAGTTTGTTTTAAGGAAAATACTCATGCTGTTAGGCTAGAGTATTTAAGTTGTTTAACTGAATGCATATAAACCGTTAGTCAAAATATACCGATTAAATATTAATTGCAGAGCGTTAAAGTTATTATATTATGTTTCAATATCAAATACATCATTACATATTGCACTTGCAAATGTAGGCTCATGGCTTACAAGTAACATTGCTCCCGGATACTCTTTAAGTGCTTTTTCTAGCGCTTCTTTTGCAGTAACATCTAAGTGATTTGTAGGCTCATCTAATATTAGCATACTAGCAGGAGTCTGCATAAGAGAGCATAGTTTTACTTTTACTTGCTCGCCACCGCTCATGTTTGATATTGCTTTGCCCGCAAGGTCGCTTTTAATTCCGACTTTTGCAAGCTCTGTTCGTATATCTTTCAGGCTCATTTTAGGGAAACACTCGTTCATGAACGCTATCGGCGATAGATTGTTGTTTCTAAAATCAAGGTCTTGCTCAATGTAGTTAATCTTGTTACTTATATTAAACTGGAACTTGCCATCTATCTTCTTTAGTTGGTGCATTAGCGTTTTGATTAGCGTTGATTTGCCTAGTCCGTTAGTACCTCTGATCCATAGTTTTGTTTCTGAACCCATGTGGATGTTGATAGGTGGCAGAATTGCTTTGCCTTCATATCCAACTGTTAAATTTTCCACAATTAGCATATCTTTTGACGCTACAAGAGTGTAGGGGAAGTTGAATGATGCAGGAACTGCAATAGTAGGCTTATTCATAACTTCAATTCTGTTGAGCATTTTCTTTCTGCTGTTTGCCATGCCAGCTGTTGATGCTCTAGCTTTGTTACGGTCAATGTAGTCTTGCATCTTTTTAATGTCGCGTTGTTGACGGTCAAATGCTTCAGCATATTGCTTAGCATTTTGCTCGTACTGCGCCATAAATGAAGTGTAGTTGCCGCTGTATCTGCGTATTGTTTGGTTCTCTATATTTATTATCATAGCGCATGTGTTATTAAGAAAATCAACATCATGTGATATAAGTAGAAATGTTCCTTTAAATGTGGTTAGGTATTTTGCTAGCCAGTCAATATGCTCAATATCTAGAAAGTTTGTAGGCTCATCAAGTAGCATTACATCTAGCTCCTCAAGCAATAATTTAGATAGCATTAGCTTGGCACGCTGTCCGCCACTTAGTGTTGCAACGCTTGTGTCGTAGCCTAAATTGCCAACGCCAAGGCCATTTGCAACCTTTTTAATTGAACTCTCAATATCATAGAATCCTGATTTGTCAAGTTGCTCCTGCATACTAGCAGAGCGGGCAACTAGCTTGTCAAGTTGATCCATATCCTCAATAGTCCCCATGCTTTCATATAGCGCATCTAGGCGTGCGTTTAGCTCAAATAAATGCTGAAAAGATGTCTCTAAATACTGCATAACAGTAAGAGATCTATCAATATTTGCATGCTGATCAAGGTAGCCCCAACGTATGCCGTTAAGCCATTTTACTTCCCCCTCATCCTGCATTATTTTGCTAGAAATAATATTCATAAAGGTAGATTTACCCGCACCATTAAGGCCGACAATACCTGCGTGCTCGCCGTTATTAATTTTAAGTTCCGCTTCTGCAAATAGCACTTTGCTATCGAAAACGTGTGTAAGACCTGTTATTGATAATATACTCATTTAATCTCTCTCTTTTTTACTTTTATTTTACTATATTATATAACATTTAGTGAAATATGTCAAACATTTGAGCAATATTAGCTATCTAAGAGAAATTTAGGCTAAATTCCACTATATATCTTGACAATTTAGGATGAATAGTGGTAGTATTTACTAGTAAAATAGTAGTTTTAATGCAAAAGTTCTGTTGCTAGCTGCAAGTAATTGCTGCATATAACAAATATTTAGTAGGTAAATAAAATAAATAATAAGAACTTTTAGGAGATTTAATATGAATAAAATTATAATTGATACTCATGCACATATTTTTCCTGTCAAAATTGCAACAAAAGCTGTTGCTAATATTGGTAATTTTTATGGTATTAATATGCATGGTGATGGAGATATTAATACCCTTGTCATGGTGGGCGAGGCTAGCGGAATTACTCATTTTATCGTAAATAGTTCTGCTACTACATGCAGCCAAGTTGGGCAAATTAATCATTTTATAATAGAAAGCGTAAAAGGTCGTGATAATGTATTTGGACAATGCACCCAGACCTCACTGACGATGAAGTTGACGAGGTGATACAAGTTGCAAAAGATAACAATTTGATTGGTGTAAAATTGCATCCAGACTTCCAGTTTTTTGATATTGACGATGAGCGTGCATACAAAATATACAAAAAATGCGAGGGAGTTTTGCCGATTTTGTTTCATACAGGCGATGCTCGATATGAGTATTCTAGCCCGCTTAAACTTATTAAAATTGCTAAAGAGTTTCCTAATTTGAAGTGTGTTGCGGCGCACTTTGGCGGGTATGATAGGTGGCATGAAGTTGAAGGGTATGTGGATACTCCTAATGTATATTTTGACACTTCATCATCGTTATTTAAGTTGCCAGTAAGTGAGGCAAATAGGCTTATAAAATTGCTGGGGGTGGAGCGGTTTATGTTTGGTGTAGATTTTCCTATGTGGCCGCATGAATTTGAGATTGAAAACATAAAAAAACTTAATTTAACTGAAAAAGAAGTTGATATGATTATGAGCGAAAATGCAATAAGATTTTATTGCTTGACTGTAAAATGATTAGATTAAGTTTTTTATAAAGTTGTTATTGCTTACATTAATTAAAATGTAATAATTTTAAAATAGTTCAATTGGCATATTATTTTGCTGAATTATAGTAAATTTGGGCGGTTTTGCATTTTTGTTTTGCTTGATATATAATATTTTACCTTATTTATAATTATATAACATTGATTTATTTGTAATTATATGTTATCATGGTAATATTATAGGCAAGCTCAATTTGCATGCATTTATTTTGTGCAAGAGCGAGCATTAGCATAGTATTGCTGGTTGTTTTATGGTTTAGGAGGGGTTGAATGTCGTACGTATCTATATATAGAAAATACCGTCCATCTGGGTTTGAAGGCATTGTAGGTCAGGACCACATTGTTCGTGTGCTTAGCAATCAAATTAAAATGGATAATATAGGTCATGCGTATTTGCTTACGGGTACTCGTGGTACCGGTAAAACTTCTGTTGCCAAAATATTTGCAAAAGCGGTCAATTGTACAAATAATACTACTGGTTCAGCTTGCGGCACATGCGAGGAGTGTTTGGCTCTTGCTGATCCTTCTTGCCTTGATGTTATTGAAATTGATGCTGCATCAAATAACGGTGTTGATGAGATTCGTGAGCTGCGTGAGTCGGTGAAGTATCCGCCTGTATCTACTAGATATAAAGTATACATTATTGATGAGGTTCATATGCTATCTATCGGTGCTTTTAACGCACTATTAAAGACTTTAGAAGAGCCGCCTCGTCATGTGATTTTTATTCTTGCAACAACGGAAGTTCATAAACTTCCTCAAACTATTATGTCTAGGTGCTTGAGGTTTGACTTTAGGCTTGTTCCTACGACTAAGCTTGCTGGAAGAATTAAATTTATTTTTGATGATATGAATGTTAAATATACCGATGATGCAGTTTTGCAAATTGCTGAGGCGGGTGATGGCTCTGTCAGGGATGCGCTATCTGTAGCGGATATGTGCGTTTCGTTTGGCGAGGGAAATGTCGAGTATGAAACTGTACTTGAAGTTTTAGGTGCATCTAATCCTAATACTATAATCGATATCGTAGCTAGCGTTCTGTGCGGTGATATCGCCAATGCGTTGCAGCTTGTTGACCAAGTTGCTTGCTATGGCAAAAGTATGTCTTTGCTTGCTCGTGATGTTACAAAAATGTTTAGAAAC
>CAMQSU010000003.1 GCA_947037025.1 uncultured Clostridia bacterium
GGCTATGAGCTTGTTGACTTCCACGTTACAATTAACGACGGTTCATACCATGACGTTGACTCATCAGAGATGGCGTTCAAAATCGCTGGTAGCATGGCTCTTAAAGAGGCAGCTAAACGCGCAAATCCTTGCCTACTTGAGCCTATGATGGCAGTAGACGTTGTTACTCCTGAGGAGTATTTAGGTGACGTTCTAGGAACTATCAATGGCAGACGTGGAAGCATTAAAACTATGGAAGTACGTGGCGGCGATCAAGCGATTGAAGCAGATGTACCACTTAGCACAATGTTTGGATACGCGACTACATTAAGAAGTACATCACAAGGTCGTGCAGGATTTTCAATGCAATTCTCACACTATGCAGAAGTACCAAAGAGTGTTTCAGAGAAAATCATCGGCGAGAGAAACAAGCAGTCTTAATTGCCCGCAAGTTTCAAAAAGTAGTAACAGAGCGTATTTACTAGATTTAACTGCTTGCAGAGTAAATTAGTATCAAAATATGTAGCAAATAATAAACACAAATTAAAATAATTAATTATTTAGGAGGATTTCCAAAATGGCAAAAGCTAAATTTGAAAGAACTAAACCACATGTAAATATCGGAACAATCGGTCACGTTGACCATGGTAAGACTACTCTTACTGCAGCTATTACAATGTTCAGTGCAGCTAGAGGATTCGCAGACAAGATGAACTATGCAGACATCGACAAAGCACCAGAAGAGAAAGAGCGTGGTATTACAATTAATACAGCACACGTTGAGTATCAAACTGAGGCTCGTCACTATGCACACGTTGACTGTCCAGGACATGCCGATTATGTTAAGAACATGATCACAGGTGCTGCACAAATGGACGGCGCAATCCTAGTTGTTGCTTCAACTGATGGCCCAATGCCTCAGACTCGTGAGCACATCCTACTTGCACGTCAGGTTGGTGTACCATACATCGTAGTATTTATGAACAAGACTGATCTTGTTGATGATGAAGAGTTACTTGAGCTAGTTGAGATGGAGATCCGTGATCTTCTATCTGTCTACAACTTCCCAGGCGATGACACACCAGTAATCAAGGGTTCTGCTGTTAAAGCACTTGAGGCTGCTGCAGCTGGAAACGCTGACGCTGAATGTTGTAAATGTATCGGCGAGCTTTTAGATGCTGTTGATAGTTACATCCCAACACCAGTTCGTGATACAGACAAAGCATTCTTAATGCCAGTCGAGGACGTTTTCACAATCACTGGTCGTGGAACTGTTGCTACAGGTAGAATTGAGCGTGGAAGTCTTCACATTCAAGATAAAGTTACAATCGTTGGTATCCGTGATACAGTAGAGACTACTTGTACTGGTATCGAGATGTTCAGAAAGCTTCTTGACGAGGCATTCGCTGGTGATAACGTTGGAGTTTTACTTCGTGGTATCCAAAGAACTGATATCGAGCGTGGCCAAGTTTTATGTAAGGCTGGTACAATCAACCCACATACAGCTTTCGCTTCTCAAGTATACGTACTAACTGCTACTGAGGGTGGTCGTCATACACCATTCTTTGATGGTTACCGTCCACAGTTCTATTTCAGAACAACAGACGTTACAGGCTCTATCAAACTTCCAACTGGAGTTGAGATGGTAATGCCTGGTGATAATATCGACATGAACATCGAGCTTATCACTCCAATCGCTATTGAAGAAGGTCTACGTTTCGCTATCCGTGAGGGTGGAAGAACTGTAGGATCTGGCGTAGTTGCAAGCATCATTAAGTAATTAATAGCTTAAAACAAACCAGCCCTTTAAGGCGAATAAAAATACAAACAAAAATGACCGAAGCTTTTAGCTTAGGTCATTTTTTTATGCTAAATTATAATACATACAACATTATCGTTTATATTAATATGCAATTTAATATTATATAATATTCGGTTATATAATATTCGGTTATACAATATTTGTTTATATAATATTATAGTATAAAGAGTATAATAAATTAACATGCTTTTATGTAGTGGAGATGTTATACAATATGAAGCAATTAAAAATACCGCCTAGTAATTAAACTAAGCGGTATTTTTATTGCGAAAATTATTAAAATGTATTTTCTACAACCATGCTAGATAAGGGATTTCTCTCAATATCATGTCTATCAGGTGATTTTTTATCATAAGCTGCATAACCTATCGCGATTATCGCAATTGGCTGCAAATTTTCAGGAATATTAAAGTCTTTTCGTAATATTTCAGGTCTGAATAACTCTATCCAACAAGTGCTAAGACCTAAACTTTCTGCTGCCATAACCATATGGTCTGCTGCAATTGTACCGTCTATATCAGCCATTGATTTATTATCTAGTTTTCTCGTCCATGCAATTTTAGTATCACAGCAAACAACTAGCACAAGCGGTGCACCAAAAGTTTTAGCACTTGCTTTTAACTTGTACAGCGACGCAGTGTCAGTTATTTTAAGCACGACTTGTGGTTGATAATTTACTGCAGTAGGGCAAACTCTGCCACACTCTAAAATTATATTTACCTTATCATTTTCAACTTGCTTACTACTATACTCACGCACTGAACATCTTGTTTTTGCTAGTGTTAAAAAATCCATATTTCCTCCATGTACTTATATATTGTTATTTTATTATATTATAATACAGTATATCAATATTGTCAAGTGAGTGGTATCTTTAAATGATATTATCAAATGTGTGGTATCTTTAAATAATATTATCAAGTGACTTCTATATTAAAATATAATATTACCATATATGCAGTCTTAATATTAAATGTCTAATATATAAGCGATTTAATCATCTTTTATGTCTAAATTGCTGGTGTAAAGGCATTTCACTTGACATTTAATGGGATATCTAGTAAAATATAAACAATGTTGCAATAATAAAATTTAGTAAAATTGCAGTACAAAAGGAGGATCTTTATGAGCGATAAAGGGATAATACTATTAATTTTCGGCTTATATCTACTACTTATGGTAGGCATAGGTTTTATATTTTATAGAAAATCAATGTCATCATCAACCTACATGCTAGGCGGAAGAAGTCTAAATCCTTGGGTTACTGCTTTTTCAGCGCAAGCATCTGATATGAGCGGCTGGTTGCTTACAGGACTTCCGGGACTATGCTGTCTGGGCATTGCCGCTGGCAGTGTTGCAGGTATTAAGGAATCAATATTTACCGCAATCGGACTATTTATAGGTACCGCTGCTAACTGGATATTTGTAGCGAAGCGACTTAGAGTGTATACAGAGGTTGCCTCAAATTCAATCACTGTCCCAAGTTTCTTTGCAAACAGATTCGATGATAAAAAAGGTATCCTTCAAGCAATATCAGGAGTTGTAATATTATTCTTTTTCACATTCTATGCTGCGTCAATGTTCTCAGCTGGAGCGAAAATGTTTGAAACAATATTTGGACTTGACTATCACTTAGCACTATTAATCGGTGCAAGCATTATAGTTCTATATACATTATTAGGTGGATTTTTAGCAGTTTCATGGACTGATCTAATTCAAGGACTAATTATGTTTTTTGCACTTATTATCGTGCCAATCTTTGTTATGCGAGGGTTTAGTGACGCAGATTTCAGTGCTATGGGCGAGATAGGTAATGCTATTTCTAATTTACTGCCACAACAAGGCGAGGCGTTTACATGGATAACTATTGCAACAGCACTTAGTTGGGGTCTTGGTTACTTTGGTATGCCGCACGTCCTTGTAAGATTTATGGCAACAAAAAACAAAAAAACAATTAAACCTGCAGCAATAATAGCGTTAGTGTGGGTTGCAATTACAATGGCTTGTGCTATCCTTATAGGTATTGTAGGGCGAGTTGCAGTTGGAGATGGACTTACTGATGCAACATCAGAAACAGTTTTCATGCAGTTAGTCATGAATTCATTTGGGCCAATTGTTGCGGGACTTTTGCTCTCTGCAATACTTGCAGCTATTATGTCAACGGCAGATAGTCAGTTACTTGTTGCAAGTAGTTCGTTTGCAGAGGATATCTACAAAAAGCATCTACGCAAAAATGCAACAGATAAGGAAGTATTATTTGTATCAAGAATGACAATCATAGCAGTATCAGCAGTAGCAATATTGTTAGCACTTGATCCTGAGTCAAAAATATTTGAGCTTGTAAAATACGCATGGGGCGGATTTGGAGCATCATTCGGGCCACTGGTAATATTCTCTCTATATTCAAAAAAAATAAAGTTCAGCGGAGCAGTAGCGTCAATCGTAACTGGTGCAGTAACTACTATAGTATGGCGATATGGATTAAGTCACTTAGGCGGAATCTTCCTAATATACGAACTGATCCCTGGATTTATTCTATCATCCGCAGCATTATGGATAGGGTCATTATGTGACAAGCGTCCAATTAGTGATAAGATGGCAACAGATTATGATAATTTTAAAATAGCATTAAAAGATAAATCAGATGATAATAAGATTGAAGATGATCAAAATTCGGATTGCGATGTAGAATCGGATAATGAGCAAATGATGTCAGCTGATATTAATGCAAATAATTAACAAAAATTGCAACTTACGGCATACATCAAATAGAGCAAGTATTAATTACTAGTATTAAAATGTAAGCTTAATAATTAATTGTAAAATAAAAGATGACTTAACAGTCATTTTTTTTTGCGTTTTGACATACAATATTGTGGGCGGCAATAATTAGTGTATAGACTGAAATAGACTAATAAAGTTACTAGTTTCCGCATTTTGCTCTGCTGTATTATCAAATACATGTATAAATTGTAGCTAAACTCTGCTAAATCAGGGCAAAACGATGTAATTTGCTACACTTATGTAAATTAATTGTAAATTTCAGTTTTCCTATTGACAATATTCAATTGCGTATGCTAGACTATATGTAAGAAACAAACTCGCCATTCGTGAAAGACAAGTTTTCAGATAAAACTGAAATGTCTGAGTGGGGGATTGGCTTTAGAGGATACAAAATCTAAAGTTCTGATTACAAGTAGCAATGCTTGTGATAAATTATTTGATTACAAATGAGTTAGTAACCATATAGCGGACTTGTAAATTATTGCAAAATACGCAAATGTATGAAGGAACTCGATTAAGAGATAATGGGGAAAATCGTTCTCTTAAACAAAGGCAATACCAACTTGCAAAAACTGAGTGTTTTATAAACTAAGTTTAGCTTGGCAGTACTGTCTAACAAATCAAAGTGCTTTATTGCAAATGAAGTAAGACGTTATTGTAATTGTGAATAGTCACAAATAGAAAAACATCTTGCATCGAATTGAGTTTTTGATTAGTCGAATTCTCAAAATAAAAATAAAAATATTAATGTCAAATTAAAATTAAAGTGAACATAAAAATTGAACATGAAAATAAAATAAATAATTATAATTTTCGGCAACTGCCGATTAGACTGAGAGAGCTTGAGACGAAGTGACCGTAGCCCAAATGACTAGAGTTAGAGTCTAAGTGCATGCATTTTTTAAATTTGTATAGCGAAGTGACCGTAGTCCAAAAAGACAAGGGTTTGAGTCGAGGAGTCCGAGGGGCTTGCTCCAGCCTAAATGACAATACCTGTCATTATAAAATTCAATTAATATTACAATTAAAGTGATAATGGTAATTAAAATTTGAAGCAAAATATATTTGCAGAGTATAAGGTGTAATAAAGAATGCGGATTTGTATCAAAAATGGTTCAAAAATATCGCTAATTACACATAAAACTTAACTCGATTCAGTGAGTATAGAAATAATCTATATCACGCATTTATAATAAAGAAAGAGCAAAATTCGGCAATTATGCCGTCAGACGGAGAGAGTTTGAGACGAAGTGAACGAGACCTACATGACGCAGGGCGAGTGTCTAAATGCCGTTGTAAACTGTATATTAGTTGCAATGAGCGAGTGACCGTAGCCTATATGACGACAGGGTTAGATTCGATGAGTCCGAGGGGCTTACTCCAGCCAAAAACAAATAAGTTAAGAATTATATAATAGAGGTTTTTCTCTAAGATAAGATTGTCGCGAAAATCTTATCAGATAATTAAAATAAAAATATAAGCATAGTTATAAATAATCTTCACAAGCTGACATGATTATGGCAGCATAATAATTAAGAAGCTTAACTATAACCAGCTTTTACAACTGAATATATAAGTTATTGATAATAGTAATTTGTTAATTACTGAAAATTTCAAGAAACGAAATAAAGATTACCCACAAGCATTATGCTTGTGGGTAATTTTGTTTTACACATTAAATGCAGCTATTTTAACTGCGCATAATATGAATTTAGCATTTATATTTAAATTGATATGCTACTAAAAAAACTAGCAGTTTATATGATCATTTTGCACATTTTCTACTTATTTTTGCTCATTTATTGCATGTTTTTTAGGTGTTTTTGCACGTTTTTTGCATGTTTTCTGCACGTTTTTTACGTGTTTCTACATGTTTATTTAGCCATAATTTTAGGCATTTCGGCTAATAAATTATTTAGCTTTTGTTTTGCACTTAGTATGCATCATTTTATCTCCAACAGTTATATGCTCAGCTGCACATTTGTTGCTTTTGTTATGCATACATTCAGTGCTGCCGCACTCAATAAAAGTGTCGTCATTATCTGAGTAATCAAACTCAGCAGCAGTCTCCATATTGATAAACTCTTGCTCAATTACACCATTTTCACGGCGTAATTTTGTTGCACAATTACCATGTTTATCTACATTGATAATTCCTGCGCGGCAATGACAGCCTTCATTAAATTCACAGTTGCTTGTTGTACATTTTAATCCTTTCATAATTCCTCCAATTTGTTTTATTATTAGCTATTTTCCATCATTTATTATACCTACATTGGTGCAATAAATCATCATCTAATTGTGCCGCATTGCAACACCTTTAGATAGTAATAGCATGTACTTATACTTGCGTTTCATACATACTAATATATAAATGTATCATTTTGCTTGACTTTAAGAGCAGAATGTAGCACAATGTTAGAATAAGTATGCAACACTATTTTGAGCAAATTAAAGGAGTTACAATGAGAATTGAAATAATCAAACAACTGAGTCACACGGATAAGGTTTACCTTGCGAAAAATGACGAGGGAGATAAGGTCGTTCTAAAAAAATACAAAGATGTAAATTGTATGGCGTTAGAAACGACAATCCTTAATCAGTTGTCTATATCTGGCTACGCACCTAAAGTTTTAGAGCAAGGCGAAGACAGTATAATTTACGAGTATATAGAGGGTGATTCATTTTTAGATAAATATATAAGTTATTCTATGATGGATGACACGGAAGGACTTATTAGACTAGCAAACGAGCTTAGTATTTATCTGCAGATATTCTATTCGCTAGCAGAAGGGTACATCATTAAGGATATCAGTTTCAGCAATTTCATTATTAAAGATAGCAGATGTTACGGAGTTGATTACGATTCTGTTGCAGAGGGAATGCAGTATACAGATATCGGCGGAGTGGTGGCATTTGCAGTTAAGCATGTTGTAGGCGATATTCAGGCAAGTTTCCCGTTTATCCAACAAGTGCTTAAAAATTTCCGTATGCAGATGATAGATATTATTAATGATGTAAAGGAAGTATTGCAAAAAACCGAATCTCCGCTATATTATGAGCAAGTTTTAGCAGTTTTGATAATGATTGATGATGATATAATAGATGATATCGGATATGTGGAAAATAATTCATAAAATATAACCATTAGTGTTGTAATGCAATGCTATATATGATATAATAAAATAAACAAAAATATCTTAAACAGGAAGTAGTAAAATGAAATTTAGAGACAGATTAGTCGGATTGAGAAAGCAAAAAGGTTACAATCAAAATTACATAGCGATCTATATGGGTGTTTCGCAAGTATCTATTAGCAATTGGGAGAGAGGTCTTAAAGAACCTAATTTTCAGTCGCTAATTGACCTAGCGAATCTATTTGGGGTGTCATGTGATTTCCTTCTAGGCGTTTCAGATAAAGCTGAAACTGAGGAGAAACTATGATTAATATTAAAAATATGCAGTATTTATGTTATGGCAATTGCCTTGAGATTACAAACGGTAATGTTATGCTAAGGGTTACAACTGATGTTGGACCACGCATTATTTATTACGGCACTCAGGACGAAGACAACATGATGTTTTGCGATGTTAATGATGATATTAATGTTCAAAACGAATATCTAGATACAAATTTCCAAAAGGGTGAGACTTGGCATATTTATGGCGGTCACAGACTTTGGACTTCTCCAGAAAATCAAGGATCTTACTTCCCTGATAATTATCCAGTACAAGTAGAAATGCTTGATAATGGTGCAACTTTCTACGGAATTAATGAAGTTACTAATGGCATAAGAAAAACAATCAAAATTACTATGGATGAGAGCGGTGTTGTAACAATTGACCACTCATTTACTAATTTTACAGAAAATCCAGTAACTATTGCTTTGTGGGCGTTATCAGTTATGAATAAAGGCGGACTTGCAGTTATACCTATGTCAACAGAAGATACAGGATTGCTTGCAAACAGAAACCTTGTGTTATGGCCATATACAAATGTCCGTGATGCTAGACTAACTATTGCGCAAAAGTTTTTCTCTCTGCAGCAGAATGTTAAATGTGATGGACCGCTTAAGATAGGCGTTCTTAATACTGAAGGTTTAGTTTATTACATACGCGGCGGAAAAATGCTAGAGAAGAAATTTAATAAAGCAAACCGTGATGGCACTTATGTTGATTACAGTTGCAGCACCGAGCTTTACACTAGCGAGCATTTTATAGAAGTTGAAGCAATATCAGAGCTTTTTGATATTGCTGCAAGTGCAACTGAGCATCATGTAGAAGTTTGGACATTGCATGAAGGCGACAAGTTACAATCGGAAATCATGGAGATGATAAATGAAGGCTAAATTATCTAAAGTTGGTATAATCGTAGCAGTGCTAGTGTTGTCGTTGATGACGCTTGCAGGTTGCGTTTATGACTCAAAAAAGATAAATATTAACATTAAGGACGGCACTACTCCTTACGAGATAGCGGCTAAAGCTGCGTTGCCATCGGTAGCTAACCTTACAGTGTATAAGCTAGATGATGAGTTCAACGCCACCGCCGTTAACACATCCGTAGGATTAGTTATTGATAATAATCATATACTAGTCAACAAAAGGGTTTTACCTGCAAGCAAGCTTTCTATAATACCTGTTAAAAATTATATTATGCAGGTTGAAGTCACTACAAAGGACGGCACATTAAAAACTTATAGATGCGAGCAATCTCCAGTAGAAATCTTCGCAAGAAAAAATGATGATTTAGGTTTAGTCTTGCTAAAGCTGCTAGATGACCCAAACAGAGAATTAGTGCCGTGCGTGTTCGGAGATTCAGACACTCTAGCAGTTGGATCTAACACTCTAGCTGTATCGGTAAGGTCAGGTTTTGTCAGAACATTTGAGGTGCTTATATCAAATATGGAGTTAGTTCTTAATGGTTATAACGCAAATACTGGCACAATGTTTGGCGGTAATATCATTCCATCTAGTTTTTATACTTCAGGCAATCATAATAATGATAGTGTGGATGCTTACCGAGGTGATTTAGTGGAGGAAGATTTATATAATTATGCACCTTCTAGCGCGATACTATTTGATATGCAAGGTAGAGTAGTAGGATTTAATTATTCTATGTTTGTAAATAACGATGATAATAACGATAACGTTGTAGGTAGTATAGGTTACGCTATCAAAGGAAATGCAATCGCATCAGGTCTTAGAGAAGGGGGGTATATCTTATGAGTAAAACTATAAAGAATTCATTACTAACATTGCTAGTATTTGTTTTAATAGGTGCTAGTATTCTTACTACTTATTTGGTTACAATTAAATATATCAAGCCAGAAGCGGTGACTCAGGAAGTCACCGTTGAAGACTTGAGTTTTGCCTATGCAAAAGCTGCTGAAATAGCTGTACCATCTTCCGTAATAGTAAGAAGTACTGGCTCGCAAGGTAGCGGTGTTATCGTTGGTGATAATTTAGTGCTTACCAATGACCACGTTGTAGGGACTTCTGTAAATGTTGAAATTATAGTAATTAATAAAGATGATAAATTTGTTACTCATAAGGGAAAAGTTTTGGCTGAGCCAGTACATTCTTTATATAGTAATATTGACTTAGCATTAATTCAAATTACTGGCATAGGTCTTCCTGATTTTAACGCTCCTATCGTTTTAGGGAATATTGATAGCGTGGATTTTGGTACTAGCTCACTTATGGTTGGTAACCCAAGAGGCATTGGTTTGCTAGCATCAAAAGCAATGGTTTCTAATCCTCATGTAATTATCCCTAATGACAGTGGTATTAATTTTAATTATCTAGCAATAGATGCGCCAGTGAACGCCGGAAACTCTGGTGGTGGACTTTATAACTTGCGTGGTGAGCTTATCGGTATTGTGACACTTCGTCAAAAATCTGATGCAAATGATAATGCAGATACTGTATTCGGTATTGGTTTTGCTTTAAGGATTGATGATATTACTGCCTATTTAGCAAGATATAGTCAACTTACTGCATAATAATTATAGCAGTAAGCAGTATAATCAAACGGATTAATAACCAAAAAAAAACAAGGTGAGTGAATATGTTAATTGTAATAGGTGGTGGCAGTATGAGAGAAATGCCGCTAGTAAATGATTATATTGTCAGCCTTCTTGCTGATATCAGGATAAAAGAGGAGCGCAAACCATGCATTTTGTTTTTTCCTACAGCAAGTTTTGAGAGCAAACCATATGTTAATTCATTTAACCGAGAGTTTAAAACAAGGCTAAAGTGCAAGACTACTTGCGGGCTTTGGCTAGCGGGCGAGATGGATTATGATCATATAAAAGAAAAGTTTGATAAAGTAGATGCGATTTATATTGGCGGAGGTCGGTATGATGTGCTCGTAGATGAGTTTAGTAAGATGAAAATTGATAAACTGCTCAAAGATTTTCATAATCGCGGCGGACTTATCATTGGTAACAGTGCAGGAGGGATGCTGCTTTTTGAGCGGAGTGTTTCTGATTATAAAATACTGTCTGGTGAATCTACTGATTATGAAATTGCTAGCGGATATGGACTGATTAAAGGATGTTTCTGTCCGCATTGTGATGAGCCACTTAGGCAAAAATTTGCTCTAGATAATGACATTACTGATGTAGTTATGCTTGCAGAGTATGACTACTTGGTATATTGAGATAAAAATAGATACGAGGTGAATATGGCAAAAATACTTACTGTTGCTAAAGGAAGTATAGCAGAGGGGTTAGGTATAAAAATTAATGATGAGCTGATAGCTTTTGATGGCACGCCTATTGTGGACGTGCTTGATTATTGTTATTATGACGGCTCTAGTGAATTTGTCATGACGGTTAAAATGGGCGGAGTGATAGTTGATATTAATGTTGTAAAAGAGGACTATGATACTATCGGGATTGAATTAGATGAAAGTATGGATTTGACTCCTATTAGTTGCAAAAATAAATGCAAGTTTTGTTTTGTTGACCAATTGCCGAAAGGAATGCGTGATACTTTATATGTTAAGGATGATGATTATAGATTATCATTTGTCAGCGGAAATTTTATCACATTATCAAATGTTTGCGATAGTGAGATTGAGAGAATTATAAGATTAAAATTATCTCCGCTATACGTATCAGTACACGCAACGGATGCTAGAATTAAAACTGCACTTGTTGCAAATCCGGAAGGCGGAAAGACTTTCGAAAAGATTAAGCATTTGACAAGTCACGGAATTAAAATCAATACCCAAATCGTAATGGCACCTGATGAAAATGATGGCGAAATCCTTAAAAAGACACTAACGGACTTAGCTAGTTTGATGCCGATGGTGATGACTTGTGCAGTAGTTCCGGTAGGGCTTACTAAGCATAGAGAAGGGTTATATCAATTGAAGGCAGTCGACAAAGCAAAGGCTTGCGAGAGTATAAAGATTGTAGAGCAAATTAATGAGCAATTCGGTCAGTTTGCTTGGTGTAGTGATGAGTTTTATATTAAAGGTGATGTTAATCTTCCTAAATATTCTGAGTACGGCGACTTTGACCAGATAGAAAACGGCGTAGGTATGATACGAATGTTTGAGTACGATTTGCAGGTGGGGCTTGATAATCAAAAGCCATCACGGAAAAAAAAGAGTGTAAGTTTAATAACAGGCGTATCTTTTGAACCATTACTTAGTAAATATATCAGCCTTATAACTGATAAGTACAGTAGGCTTGACATTGATGTCAATGCTGTTAAAAATGATTTTTTTGGTGAGAGTATTACCGTTGCAGGCTTAATTACAGCGGGCGACATCATCAAACAATATAAAGGCAAGCTTAAGACAAATATTATCTTGCCATCTACAATGTTACGGGAATTTACCACTACTTTTTTGGACGGGGTTTCAATTAAAGAGTTAGAGCTTGCGCTTGGCGCAAAAGTGCATGTTGCACAGAGCGGCGAACATCTAATTAAGATTATCGCAAGCATTTAGGAGGAAGTATGATTAAACCATTAGTTGCCATCGTAGGTAGACCAAACGTCGGAAAATCGACATTTTTTAATAAAGTAATTGGTAGAAGAGTTTCTATCGTAGAGGATAAACCGGGAGTTACTCGTGACAGGTTGTATTATGATACAGAGTGGTGTGGCTTCAACTTTACCATCATTGACACGGGCGGTCTTGAGATTAAGAGTGATGACGAAATGTGGATGCACATTAGAGAGCAAGCGGAAATCGCTGTCGATGTTGCAGATGTTATCGTTATGTTTGTTGATGGCAGACAAGGACTTATCTCTGATGATATGGATATTGCTAACTTTTTAAGACGTAGCAAAAAGCCAATCGTTCTTGCTGTTAATAAGCTAGATAGTAATGAAGTAGAAAAGACTTTTGACTTTTACGAGTTAGGTCTTGGCGTACCTTACGCACTATCAAGCGAGCAAGGTAAGGGAATTGGCGATCTTTTGGATGTGATATGTGAGAATTTGCCGAAAATTTCTGATGATGTTGATAGTGATGTTATTAATATCGCTGTTGTCGGCAGACCAAATGCGGGCAAGAGCAGTATGGTTAATAAAATGTTAGGATATGATCGTGTTATCGTTAGTGCAATTGCGGGTACAACTCGTGATGCTATTGATACTGCGTTTACCTATCAGGAAGGAAAATACAATATCATCGACACTGCGGGCATGCGCCGTAAAAGCAGAATTGATGAGAGTGTGGAAAGTTACAGCGTTATGAGAAGTCTAGCTGCGGTTAGACGTTGCGATATTTGTCTAATTGTTGTTGACGCCTCAGAGCCACTTAGTGAGCAAGATGTTAGAATTTGCGGCTACGTTCATGAGCAAGGTAAGCCATCAGTTATATTAATGAATAAGTGGGATACTATAGAAAAAGATACTCACACAATCAATAAGTTTGAGATGATTTTGCAAGAAGATTTAAAGTTTATGGATTATTTTGTATCTATTTATGTATCAGCAAAGACTGGTCAAAGAGTTAGAAATATCATGAGCGAAGTAATTGCAGTACATGACGAAGCGTCAAAACGTGTTACGACTGGTGTACTTAATGATGTTATTCAGGATGCAGTTACGCTTGTTGAGCCACCAGCTCATAATGGCAAAAGACTTAAAGTTTTATTTGCGACACAGCACAGTGCAAACCCTCCTACTTTCATCTTTTTTGTAAACGATGTGGAGATAATTCACTTCTCATATAAGAGATATTTAGAGAATGTAATCAGAAAAACTTTTGAGTTTAGAGGTACTCCTATCAGACTTATTTTCAGAAATAAAAATGAGAAAGAAGGCTATTAATTAGTTTTTTACGTTAATTTGTCTATCAGTTTTAATAATGTTTTAATTAGTTTAGTAGATGATTTGTTTTTAATTAAAAACTATATTAACTGCAGCTGTTAGGTTCATATTCAAACTAATTGCGCTAGATGTGATAAAAATTTTACTAATTTCAGTAATATTATGTCAAAAAATAATTGACGGCATATTATATTATATGGTATTATGTCAATATCAGTATTCGGAGGTTTTATTCATGATTTATAAAGATCAGACTAAAGAGGTTTTAGAAAATGAGCTAAAAATAGAAAAAGGTATTTATGAGGGGATTCTTAAAGAGAATGTCAGCATTGATATTTCAAGAGGTAAGCCTTGCAGCGAGCAGCTTGACCTTTCTAATGAATTAATGAGTATTTTAAGCACAACTGTTCTTCCAGCTGGTGCTGCCGATGTTAGAAACTACGGCGGCCTTGAGGGATTAATGGCTATGCGTGAAATTTTTGCGGATATTTTAGGCGTTAAACCTAATCAGGTTATCGCCGGAGATAACAGCAGCCTTAAAATGATGTACGACACTGTGCAGAGTTGTATGCAGTTTGGTACTTTGGGCAGCACACCTTGGAATAAACTTGATAAAGTCAAGTTCCTTTGTCCATCTCCAGGCTATGATAGGCACTTTACTGTAGCTTCTGCTTTTGGTATCGAGCTTGTAACTGTACCTATTAATGAGTTCGGCCCTGTTATGGATATCGTTGAGGCTTTAGTTGTTTCCGATGCTAGCATTAAAGGTATTTGGTGCGTTCCTAAGTACTCTAACCCTACTGGCGTTACTTTTAGTGATGAAGTAGTTGAAAGGCTAGCTAAAATGGAATGTGCAGCTGATGATTTCAGGATTTTTTGGGATAATGCTTACATTGTTCATGACCTATATGATGAAAAAGTTACTTTGAAAAATATTTACAATTCTTGCGTTAACGCAGAGACTACTGATAGAGTATTTATGTTTGCAAGTACATCTAAAATAACTCTACCGGGAGCGGGCGTTGCTTGCTTTGCAGGTAGTGAAGCGAATGTTGCGGATATTATCAGCAGAATGAAATTTCAGACTATCGGGCCAAATAAAGTCAATCAGCTAGCGCATGCACAGTTTTTAAAAGATGCTGACGGCGTTCGTGCACTGATGAAGAAACATGCAGATATTATTCGTCCTAAGTTTCAAGCAATAATTAATGTGCTAGAAGATGAGTTCCGTGATAGTGATATCGCAAGCTGGAGCAACCCTCTAGGTGGATACTTCATTAGCTATAATGTTATGACTGGTTGCGCTAAGAGAGTTTATGAGCTATGCAAAAAAGCTGGGCTTGTAATTACTACTGTTGGCGATACATATCCGTATGGTCGTGATGATAGAGATAGTAATATCCGTATCGCACCGACTTGCACTAACACTAATGAGCTTGATAAAGCTTGTCAAATACTAGTTTGCAGTACTAAAATTGCTTGTCTTGAGAAAATTGTATCAGAAAACGAGTAATTTATCATAAATCGTGTTATATTTTGCGATGCAGCACCATATAATATATATATAATTGTTATCAACAGTCAAATAGCTTGATAGGTTTTGCCTTTGAAGCTAATAACTTTGATAGATTAACATCAAAATTAATTTATCGGAATATTTTTTTAAGAAAGTTTGTGAAATCACTTGACAAATTAGTGATAATTTACTATACTATGCTAGTAACATTTAATAAAATATTTTGCCTTAATAGCTCAGTTGGTAGAGCATGCGGCTGTTAACCGCAGGGTCACAGGTTCGAGTCCTGTTTAAGGCGCCAAATTAACCACTAGTTTACTAGTGGTTTTTTGCTGCCCAAAAATTAAAAAAAAATGGTGAATGCGCATAAAATAACTATTTTTATTAAAGTCTTCTGCAATATTTCACATGTTAGATATTGCAGAAATATGGTATAGTGCAAATTCAAATGTAAAATATTTTTAGTTTGTCAATTTCTGGTAATTGTTCTTTACAAAATGTTTAACATATTGTATAATGTAAGCAGAATAAAAAATTATCGCATTTTGCATTTTGGCGACTGGGCTTGCTCAGTTTTTATTATTGCTGCGATATGGAGGAGTAGTATTATGGCAAAATTAATTTTTAATAAAATGCTTTGTAAGAGTTGCGGACTGTGCGTGAGTGTATGTCCAAAACAAATTATAAGCATTAGTAAAAGTGAAATCAATAGTAAAGGATATTTCGTATCAGAATTAATTGATACGGAAAAGTGCATCGGTTGTGCGTTTTGTGCAATGATGTGCCCAGACAGCGTTATAGAGGTGGAGAAATAATGGAAGAGAAGAAATTATTAAAGGGTAATGAGGCTATAGCAGAGGCGGCAATCCGTGGTGGTTGTAGGGCATTTTTTGGCTATCCAATTACTCCTCAAAACGAAATCCCAGAGTATATGTCTTTCCGTATGCCGGAAGTAGGCGGAGTTTTTATTCAGTCGGAGAGCGAAGTTAGCGCCATTAATATGGTATACGGCGCTGCAGGGTCAGGCGCTAGAGCGATGACAAGTAGTAGTTCACCAGGTATTTCGCTAAAGCAAGAAGGTATCAGCTATATTGCTGGTGCGGAAGTTCCTTGCGTTATCGTTAATATGGTTCGCTCAGGTCCAGGTCTTGGCGGCATTCAACCTGCTCAGTGTGATTATTTTCAATCAGTAAAAGGTGGCGGTCACGGAGATTATAAGATGCTAGTTTACGGCCCAAATAGCGTTCAGGAATGCGTTGATATTATGTACAATGCCTTTGATAAGGCGTTTGAGTATCGTATGCCAGTTATGATTTTGGGTGATGGTATGTTAGGTCAAATCATGGAGGCAGTAACACTTCCGCCAATGAAAGATTTTTCTAATGTTCCAAATCCAGATTGGGCTGCAGATGGCACTAGATATGGAAATGACAGACGAGTTATTAACTCTTTGTACATTCAGCCGGATGAGCTAGAGGCATTAAATCACAAATTATTTGCTAAGTATGATGTACTTCAAGAGAAGGAATGTATGTATGAGGAGTATCTATGCGAGGATGCGGAAATCGTGATCACAGCCTACGGTACTGTCGCGAGAATTGCAAAGAGTGCAGTTGATATGCTACGTGAGTCTGGCGTTAAAGCGGGGCTTTTAAGACCTATTACAGTGTTCCCTTTCCCTAGCGACAGGTTCGCAAGACTTGCTAGCAGGAGTGAGGTTAAAAAGTTTGTATCCGTAGAGCTTTCTATGGGTCAGATGGTTGAGGATGTTCGTCTTGCAGTAAATGGCAAAAAGCCAGTAGAGTTTTTCGGCAGATGTGGCGGTAATGTTATGACTGGCGAAGATATTGTTGAATATATTATCAAGGGGGGTAAGTAATTATGGCTAAGATATTTGAGAAACCAAAAATGCTAACTGATAAACCTACTCACTATTGCCCAGGTTGCACGCACGGTCAAGCACATATTTTGACTGCTAGAGCAATTGATAAACTAAACGTTAAAAAAATTATTGGCGTTGCACCAGTTGGTTGTGCAGTGTTTGCTTATGAGTATTTTAATTGCGATATGCAAGAGGCGGCTCATGGTCGCGCTCCAGCAGTTGCGACTGGTATTAAAAGAGTTATCCCTGATGCGATTGTATTTGCATATCAAGGTGATGGCGATCTTGCAAGTATCGGTATGGCGGAAATCGTTCATGCTGCAGCACGTGGAGAGAACATCACTGTAATATTTGTAAACAATGCAATTTACGGTATGACAGGCGGACAAATGGCACCTACTACTATGATAGGTCAAAAGGCTACAACTTGCCAGTCAGGACGAAGTGTAGCGCTTAATGGATACCCTATCCATGTGAGTGAAATGCTGTCACAACTTCAAGGACCATGCTATATTGAGCGAGTTTCTTGTCACGATGTAAAGCATATTAGACAAGCACAAAAAGCTGTAGATAAAGCATTCCAGAACCAAGTCGAGGGTAGAGGATTTAGTATGATTGAGATCCTTGCTACTTGTCCTACTAACTGGGGAATGAATCCTATAGAGTCAAATAAATATGTAGAGGAAGTTATGTGTAGCGTTTATCCGCTAGGCGTTTATAAAGATACTACTAAGGAGGAGGCGTAATATGGAAGGAATAATTATCGCAGGCTTTGGTGGTCAAGGTGTACTTAGTTTAGGACAGTTTATTGCATACTCTGCAATGTATGAGGGAATGGAAGTTTCTTGGTTGCCATCGTATGGGCCAGAGATGCGTGGCGGAACTGCTAACTGCAGTGTATGTGTAGATAAAAAACCTATTGCATCACCGATTATTAGCTCGCCTGATACATTAATTGCAATGAATATGCCTAGCCTTACTAAGTTTGCAAGCAAAGTTAAAAAAGGCGGAACTATTATCGTAAACAGCTCATTAATTACTGAAAAAGTTGATAGAGATGATGTACGTGTAATTTATGTAGATGCTAGTGATCTTGCTGTCAAAGTTAATAATCCTAAGGCGGCTAATTTAGTTATCTTTGGGGCTTATGTTAAAAATTGCAAAACTTTAGATAAAGCAAATGCAATAGTTACAATAGGAAAAATATTTGCTAAAAAACCTAAATTTCTTCAATCAAATATAGCAGCATTTGAAATAGGATTTGACCTATAATTAGTTGCGGTAAAATAATAAAAAAGTAGTAAAAAAGTCAGCAGTTAATGCTGACTTTTTTTTATGCAAAACATTGCTAATGTATACTAAATAAATATACTGAAATAAAAGAGAATATTTTCTCTAAAAAAGCAGCATAATTGCATGAAAAAATTATTATTATAGATGTAATTAGTTGTAGTGATTATTAGTGCTATTTGTTAGTATAATATTATATAATTTGTATATATGCATTATTAATACATGAACTGCAAGCATATTATGTAATTAGAGTATCAAAAGTATTAAATTAATTGAAAGCAAAAGCATAATAGTATTATGACATAATGCAAGTAGATATTATAATAAAAAACAAGCACGAATAGTTGATAATTATTATAAACTTATTAAATATTATAATTGCAAAATACTTGCAATTAACAAATTAATATAGCAGCTTAAATGTAAAAAAAAAACTTTGACTTAATAGTCAAAGTTTTTTGTATTATTAAAATATTTAATTTGCTAAATATCAGTTTATTCAGCTGTTAATTTGTGCGATAATTATTATACTTCAGTTTGATCTTCGATAACTGTAGCACTTGCTGCAAATCTGATTACTGAATCAATTGCACTTTCACATGATTGTTTGTTAGGGCATGACTCGCCAACACCAATTAGCTTATTAGCACCACTGAATAACTTGTAACGGAATTTACCAGTCTTGTCAGCATCAATACGGAAGTTCTCTTTGATTGCATTCTTTTGGAACGATTTAATGATTGTAGCACTTGGCTTATTTTTGTATTGCTCACTCTCAAAAAGTAGTTGTCCATTGTTTGCAAGTAGTTGGAACATATATGGTCTTTCAGCATTAAATGTGTTGCGTACAAGTGCATATTTTCCGAATGATTGTGTGTTATTATCTCCGTCTAAACTTTTTATAGTTTTAGCTTTTACTTCAGTCTTAGCGGCTACTTTTTCTGCAGGTTTTACACTATCAGATTTAGGAGCTACTACTGGAGCAGCTTTCTTCTCTACAACAGGGGCTACTACTGGAGCAGCTTTCTCTACAACAGGGGCTACTACTGGAGCAGCTTTTTTCTCTACAACAGGAGCAACTACTGGAGCAGCTTTCTTCTCTACAACAGGAGCTACTACTGGAGCAGCTTTCTTCTCTACAACAGGAGCAACTACTGGAGCAGCTTTCTTCTCTACAACAGGAGCAACTACTGGAGCAGCTTTTTTCTCTACAACAGGAGCAACTACCGGAGCAGCTGGTGCATTATCAGATAATTCACTTGCAGATAAGTCAGTTTGAGTAGATGTAGTTGAAAGGTCATTAGTAACTTTGCCTTTTGACTTTCTGCTGTAATATACTGCTGTCATAATAATAAGTGTAGCAGCAACTACTGCTGCAGCGATAAGTATAATTGTCAGCCAAGTGACACCTGGAAAAGCCTCTACGCTTAAAAAGCTACTTGTTAATATATTAGAAATGTTCATATTTACCTCCATTAGATAATACTTGTTTTATTTAAGTATAACATATATAATTCGACTTGTAAAGACAATAAATAGACTTTAAATTAAATAATTACACGATAATTATTCAATAATCTATGACAAATGCTATATAATATGATATAATATATAAAATAAAAGGCAATATTAAAGCAATTATTGTGGGTAATAAATGTCAACAATCGGTTGCTTGATTTGGAGAGATTATGATAACTAAAGTTTTGAGCGGCGATGTCGCAATTAAAGAGGGTGCAACACTTATAAAATCTGGCGAAGTGGTGGCATTCCCTACCGAGACTGTTTACGGCTTAGGCGGAAATGCTTTAGCTCCCAATTCGATTGCAAAAATATATCAGGCAAAGGGCAGACCTAGCGACAATCCGCTCATTGTTCATGTATCTTGTGTTGAGGATATTTATCCACTAGTCAGAGAGTTTAGTGATGTTAACAGAATGCTTGCAGATACGTTTATGCCCGGAGCGTTAACATTGTTATTCCCGAGAAGTGAGCAAGTACCTATAGAGGTAACTGCGGGACTTGATACGGTCGGCATTAGGATACCAAGCTGTGCAATTGCAAGAAAATTTATTGCTGCATGCGGAGTTCCGATTGCAGCACCTAGTGCAAATGCTAGTACTCGAGTGAGTCCTACAACTGCAGCGCACGTGCTTGAGGATATGGATGGTAGAATACCACTTATTATTGACGGCGGCGAGAGCGAAGTGGGGATTGAATCAACAGTGTTAGACTTAACGTGCGATATCCCAACAATATTAAGACCAGGTGCAATAACAGCGGAAATGCTAGCGGGCGTGCTTGGGGAAGTGAAAACTCATAAAGGGGAAGTTATATCATCTGCACCATCGCCCGGAATGAAGTATAAGCATTATGCGACTACTGTCCCGATGGTGATTGCTGCAAACATGCAAAGTTTGCTTGCTGAGTATGACAGAGCGAAAAGTCAAGGACTTGATGTTGCTGCACTTATAAGGTCGCAAGATGCTTGCATGATGGATGGACGCAAATATATTGAGCTTGGCAAAACTGACATGGAAGTATGCAAAAATATTTATAGCATTATGCGAGATGCGGAAAAAAGCACGCAGCATATAGTCTGTATTCATTTAGGTGATGAGGGTATATGCAGGTCAGTAATGAATAGACTTAATAAGTCGGCTGGGGGCAAAATAGTATGAGGATAGTTTTTTGCTGTACTGGCAATACTTGCAGATCTCCGCTTGCAGAGTATTTGCTTAAAGATAATCTAAGGCGAAATAATATTAGCGGTGCAAATATAAGTTCATGCGGAATTGAGTGCATGAATGAAATCACAATATCAAAAGGCTCGCTAGCAGTACTTGCGGAGATTGGTATTGATGCAAGTGAGCATCAAGCGAAGTCAATAACAGTGCGTGAGGTTTTAGAGGCAGATTACATATTTACAATGACGCATAGGCAAAAAGAATGGCTTGCAGCTAACATGAATGCTATTGTTAATGTAATGACGCTTGGCGAGTTTGTTTGCGGCGGTGATGTAATAGATCCGTACATGGGCAGCACTTTGCAATATAGGGAGTGCCGTGAGAAACTTTCCTGCATGATAAATAGGCTAGCAGAAAAGCTGTTTTGAGCAAAATAATGTTTTGCATATTGCAGTAATAATTACTATTAATTACTATTTTTTTAATTTGTATAAGCATTTATGTTAGATATGCTAGCAATATGACAAAAGACGCAAAAAAAAAGCAAGATTTTATCAAATTGTATTAAAAAAAGTTGAAAAAAATCAGTAGTAGTGATATAATGAAATATGGTGTAATTTAACAATTTTTAAAAGCAGTAAGCAAAAAGTGTCAAAATTTTTACAAGCATTATTAATATGCTAGTGCAAAATGAATAGTATCAATATAAACTGTCAAAAATTATTATATGATACTTATATATAATAAAATTAAAGAGGTTTCAATATGAGAATAGCGATAGGATGTGATCACGGAGGAGTAGTGCTTAAAAAAAGTATATTGGCATTGCTTAGCGAGAGAAAGATTGATGTAGTAGACTTTGGATGTAACGAAGGCGATACTGTAGATTATCCTATCTATGGCGAGATGGTTGCAAAAAGTGTAGCTACCGGTGAGTGTGATAAGGGAATCCTTATGTGTGGAACTGGTATCGGTATCGGCATTGCTGCAAACAAAGTGAAAGGCATTAGGTGCGGAGTTGTACATAACAAATTTACTGCAAAAATGACTGCTGAGCATAACAACGCTAACGTCATTGCGATGGGCGGCAGGATAGTATCAAAAGGTCAGGCTGTAAAAATTGTTAAAGCTTGGTTAGATGCAGCAGTATTTGAAGGCGAAAGACATATAAACCGTGTCAACATGATAAATGAAATCGAGTCAAAATAAGGAGCTAGTATATGATAGAAGATTTATTAAAGGAAATAGTCAGTACTGAAGATGAGTGGGACGGTCGAGTTCGTACAAGCGTAGTAACATCAAAAGATATCGTGAGTGCTGCTGCTGTTGAGGCTATCAAGATAGAAAAAGATTGCCGCGCTCAAATCAAAGTTGCCGATACTGCAAATGTTGCAAAAGCTGAAAAGGACGCAAATGTCCTTAAAGATGAAATATTACAGGCGGCGGATAAAGATGCTGCGACGATTATTAAGGACGCTAAAAAGTTATCAAGCAGCGTTTCAAAAGATATCATCGGGAGGCTGGGGAAAAAGTATGCCTAATGCAATAATGAAAAAATTAATAGGCGTAGGCAGTGCTTCTGAGCAAAAATCATTACTAAAGCTTTTGACCAAATTAGGTTGCGTTGAGATGACTCAATGCAATCAGGATGTGGAAGGCGAAACGATTGATGTTGAGCGTGACTTTGACGATGCTACTATCAAGCTTGCGAAAATCGAGTTTGCTAGTAGATTTATCAGAGAAGAAAAAGCAGCACTTAAAACGCTTGCAAAACTAAGAGCGAAACATAAAGAAGAAAAGCTAGAGTGCAGCCCTGAGAAAGCTAAGCTAGGACCAAAGCCAGAAATCGAGTTTGAAAAGTTTTCTGACGCAAAGTCTTGGGAGGGTGATATTCTAGAAGGCATAACTGCTTTAGAGAGTTATAATAGTGACATTATCAAGCTAAAGGCGGAGAGTGGTAAGCTTGCAACTTCACTAGAGCAAATTATGATATATAAGGATATTAATGTAAGGCTATCAGAGTTTCAAGATACTAAATTCACGACGGTAATGCTTGGCACGATATCAGTTAACAAGTTAGGACTTATTGATATGCTAATGCAAGCATTCCCTACAGTGCTGATAGAAACTTTCGGGACTAGCACACAGGTCGCTATTGCAATAGTATGCCTTGATGAGCAAGCGGAAGAAATTAACGCTAAGCTGACAGAGCTAGAGTTTGCAATATGTGCTGCGACGACTAACGATATACCAAGTAACATTATTAAAGATATTAAAATTAGGCAGCGAGAAATTGAGTATCACCGTGAGGAGATTACTAAAAACATATGTAGGCAGTTCATGACGGTTGAGTTTGCAAATAACTTAGCAGTGCTAAAGGACTACTATAGTGTAGAGCTTCAAAAAGTTGCAGCAATGAAAAACATGAAAAGCATTAAATCCACTTTCCTTTTTGAGGCATGGGTTCCTGCAATCAGTGAAAGTGCTGTTGATAAGCGTCTTGAAGAATCGCCACTTACTCTTGCATATTTGCTTCGTGACCCGCTAGAGGGAGAGTGTCCACCGACGCTTTGTATCAATAACGGAATAGTTACTCCTTATCAAGATGTTACCAATATGTTCAACGTTCCAAGTTATGCGGAGATTAATCCAAATCCTTTTGTTGCGTTTTTCTTTCTGTTATTCTTCGGTGTTATGATTTCCGACTTCGGATACGGTGCTATCATGACGATCGGTGCAGCTATAACACTTATAATTAAAAAACCTAGAAAGAATGAACTTGGCTTAGTGAAAATTTTGCTAGGCGGCGGAATATCAACAATGATGTGGGGTATTTTGTTTGGCGGATACTTTGGTATCGACTCAGCAATAATTGATGCAGCCGGTATTCCTTATTGGTTTAGTCCGATTACTGACCCTATCATGATGTTATATCTTGCACTCGGTTTAGGAATATTCCAAATGCTAACAGGTATCGGCGTTAACGCTTACGCACTATTCAAGGAGAAAAAACCACTAGATGCAATCTTTGGTTGCTTTAGCTGGTACGCGCTTGTAATAGGTGTTGCAATGTTCGGTCTTGGCGGAAGTATTGACGGCGTTAAATATACTGGTCTTGCACTTTTAATCGCAGGACTTTTAGGACTAATGATTGCAGGTTCGCTGCATAAGAAAGGTGCTAAAAAAATTGGCGGTGCATTCGGAAACCTTTACTCACTTGTCAACTTCTTTAGTGACTTGCTAAGCTACACAAGATTATTCGGCTTAGGTCTTGCAACAGGAGTTATCGCATTAGTATTTAATCAGATAGGTATGGTTATCCTTGATATTAATTTAGTAATTGGTATTGTTATGACACCACTTATTTTAATAGTCGGTCACACATTCAATATCGGTATCAATACTCTTGGTGCGTATGTTCATAACTCTAGGCTTCAATTCGTTGAGTTTTTCGGTAAGTTTTATGAAGGACAAGGATATTTGTTTTCACCACTAGGTAGCGGCATGACTAATTATAACTTCACGTTAGAGTCAGCACCTAACCTTATTGATCCAGAAGATAAAAAGAGCAACCCGTTAAGCAAGTTTAATCCATTTAAGAAAGGCACTAGCACGGATGATGTTGCTCAAGCCTCTCTTGCAGAAGACCCTATAACACTTGACTAATTATTTAGTAATAAATATCATTATTAATGGTCGCATAAGCGGCTATATATATAGTAATTAATTCTTATATATATAAATATAGTAATAACTGAATAATTTTCAGTATTATATAGCGGCGTGTTTAGTTTTTATTCATGCTATCAGCAAAGCAAAAATCAACTAGCCTTATCTCATAATCTAATTGTGGATATGGCATCAAAATAATAATAACTGAGTATATCAGTATTATATATTTCAATTATAAATTCAATTTTGGAGGATATTTTTTATGGTAATGACAACTGGAGCATTTATTGCACTATTTGGAGCAGCATTCGCAGCGGTTTTCGCTGGAATGGGTTCAGCAATCGGCGTAGGTATAGCAGGTCAGGCAGCAGCAGGTGTTACTGCAGAAGATCCAAGTAAGTTCTCAAAGGTACTTATTCTTGAGCTTCTACCAGGTACTCAAGGTATCTATGGTCTAATCATCGCATTCATCATTTTCATGAAAGTGGGTCTACTTGGCGAAGGTATGGCAATTGAAGATCTTACTATAGCTAAGGGTTGCGCAATTCTTGCAGCATCTCTACCAATGGCAATCGTAGGTCTAGTATCAGGTATTTATCAAGGTAAAGTTGCAGCATCAGCTATCGCTATGACAGCAAAACGCCCTGAGGCTTCTGGTAAGGGTATCAGTATTACAGTAATGGTTGAGACTTACGCTCTTCTTGCACTATTGATTTCTTTCCTTGCAGCATTCTTGATTAATTAAGGACTATTAAATTTATGAATAATAAAGATGGCATTTTAGATAAAATCATTTCGGTTAGCGAAGCTCAAATTGCGGAAAATATCGCAGAGGGCAATGCTAAGGCGGATGAGATTATCAGCAAAGCAAATAAAGAGAGCAAAGACAGCCTTGACAAGTTTAATTCGACTACTACCGCAACTTATAATGAGGTAGTTAGGCGTATAGTTTCTGTTGCTAATCTTGACGCTAAAAAAGTACTTATGGGCGCAAAACGCGCTGCAATGGATACTTTATTTGCCGATACATTAGTCTCAGCTTTTGAAATGGATGATAAATCTTACCTTAAAATTATCGCTAGTATGATAAATACTAACGCAAAATCTGGTAACGAAATCATTATTTCTGAGGCGGACAGCAAGCGTATAACTAAAAAGTTTGTCGATGATATAGCGAAAGCTATGGATATAAAACTTAGTATTGCAAAAGAGTTTGGTGACTTTAAGGGTGGTATTATTATAGCTGGTAAAAGCTATGATACAAACCTAACTTTTGAGGTTGAGCTTTCTGCTATCAGAAGTGATAGCGAAACTGAGCTTGCTAGCAAGATTTTTAAGGAGTAGCAATGGCTGGGCAAAGTTTAATATATTCTAATGCTAGAGTTAAGGCGATGGAGAACACTCTCCTATCAGCGGAGAAAATCACAAGAATGACTTACGCTGATAGTCTTGCAGAGGCAGTGAAAATTTTATACGAGAGCAATTACGGTGGCGGTGTGATGGTGGATAACCCTTACTCATTCGCGGAAGTTTTGCATGCGGAAGAAGAGCGTGTGGCTAAGTTCATGCGGGAAGCAATGCCTGATAAAAGTGGTCTTGAAACACTACTTTATCCGCTCGATTATCACAATGCAAAGGCATTAGTTAAAGCGAAAGCAGTAGGTATAAAGGATGCGGCATATATGCTAGCACCTGTCGGCATGATTGAGCATGACTTGATCGAGGAGAGTATCGCGTCAGGTGATTTCTCTAAATTGCCTAAACCTATGGCGGATGCTTTAAATTTGATTGTAATTGCAACAACAAACGGCGAGATAACGCCACGCATGATTGATATTGAGATTGATAAAGCTATGTATATTGCGATAATGATGGCAGTTAAAGCTGCTAAAGTTAAAAGTTTGACTAAGTATTGGACTAGCAATATTGATATTACAAATATCTCTACAATGTTTAGATGTAAGCGAATTGATGCTGATGCAAAGTTCTTTTTGCAAAACTTTATTGCAGGCGGCGAAGTTTCCGATTATCTTCTTAGTGATTTAATCGATCTTAGTTTAGAGGCTGTTGCGGATAAACTTAGATACACTAATTACGCAAAATTAGTTGACCTTGCGGTTGTGGATTTATCTGCTGGCAAGGCATTGATTAGTTATGAAGTTGAGTGGGATAATTACCTTATGGAGATTTTTAAAGTTGATAAGGCAGATATATTTTCAGTCGCTCCTATTGCGGGATTCTATATTGCTAAAAAAATCGAGCTGAAAATGGTGCGTATGATACTTACAGCAATCAAGAACAAAGCTAGCGAGGCTGATATTAAAGCTAGACTGAGAGGTTTCTATGCGTAAAGAAAAAATAGCAGTATTAGGCGAAGGTGATTTGGTATTAGTTTTCAAGGCTATCGGTATGGACGTTTTTAGTGCAAACTCCGCTGGCGAAGCATCAGATCAGCTAAAAATTCTGGCTAGGAATTACTCGGTGATATTTGTCACAGAGGAAATTGCAGTCAGTATCGCTGACCATATTGCAAAGTTCAAGACAAAAGCATATCCTGCAATAATACCTATTCCGTCATCTTCGGGTGCAACGGGTATTGGTATTGAAGGCATCAAGAAAGATGTCGAGCGTGCTGTTGGTACGGATATTTTGTTCAATGACTGATTAGCATAGCTAGTAGTTATATTATAAGATTTAGAGAGGTCTAAAAGATGAGTGATGGAAAAATAATTAAGGTTTCTGGCCCACTAATCGTGGCAGAAGGCATGGACGATTGCAAAATGTTTGACGTTGTTCGTGTAAGTAAAAGTAACCTTATTGGCGAGATTATCGAGCTAAGAGGGGATAAAGCATCTATTCAGGTTTACGAGGAAACGAGCGGATTAGGTCCGGGCGAAGTTGTCGTATCTACTGGAGAGCCGCTATCCGTTGAGCTTGGCCCAGGCCTACTTGAGGGTATGTATGACGGTATTCAAAGACCGCTTGATAAATTGCTTGAGGCGTCAGGACATAGAATTGCTCGTGGAGTATCTATGCCTGCTCTTGACCATGACAAAAAGTGGGCTTTTGTGCCAGTTGTGGCTAAAGGCGCTAAAGTTGTTGCTGGTGATATTTTAGGAACAGTTGAAGAAAATAACGTGTTCACACACAAAATATTAGTGCCGATTGGTGTTGAAGGTGAAGTCAAAGCTATTAAAGCGGGCGAGTTTACTGTTGATGATATCGTATGCACTGTGACTACTGCAAAAGGTGAGCGTAAACTTACTATGATGCAAAAGTGGCCAGTTAGACGTAGCCGTCCTTATAAGACTAAAATGTCTCCAACTAAGCCGCTTATCAGTGGTCAAAGAGTTATTGATACTTTTTTCCCAGTTGCTAAAGGTGGCGCTGCATGTATTCCGGGGCCGTTTGGTAGTGGAAAGACAGTAGTTCAGCATCAGCTTGCAAAATGGGCGGATGCGGATGTTATCGTATATGTTGGTTGCGGCGAGCGTGGTAATGAAATGACAGATGTTTTGAATGAGTTCCCAGAGCTTATTGATCCTAAAACAGGCGAGTCATTAATGAAGCGTGTTGTGCTTATTGCTAACACATCAGATATGCCAGTTGCAGCGCGTGAAGCTAGTATTTATACAGGTATCACTATCGCTGAGTACTTCCGTGATCAAGGTCATAACGTCGCTATCATGGCGGATTCTTCATCAAGATGGGCAGAGGCACTTCGTGAAATGTCAGGTCGACTTGAGGAAATGCCAGGTGAGGAGGGTTACCCTGCTTACCTATCATCAAGACTTGCTGAGTACTATGAGCGTGCAGGTATCGTTACCGCTTTAGGCAGTGACGAGAGAGTGGGTTCTATAACTGCAATATCAGCAGTTTCACCTCCGGGTGGTGACTTATCAGAGCCAGTATCTCAGGCGACTCTTCGTATTGTTAAAGTGTTTTGGGGGTTGTCTGCATCACTTGCATACAAACGTCATTTCCCTGCAATCGATTGGCTTGCTAGTTACTCGCTATATGGCGATAAGCTTGAGGATTGGTACCGTGATAATGTTGATGAAGAATGGGCTTTTTACAGGACTAACGCGCTAAGACTTCTTCAAGAAGAAGCTAGTTTAGATGAGATTGTTAGACTTGTAGGTGTTGATGCACTAAGTTCAGTTGATCGTATGACTATGGAAACTGCAAAATCAATCCGTGAGGATTATCTGCATCAGGATGCATTTCATGAAATCGATACTTACGCATCACTTACTAAGCAGTTCAAAATGCTAAAGCTAATACTAAAATGTCATGACCTTGGACTTAAAGCAGTTGCAGAAGATATCGAAATCGATGATATTTTGCAGCTTCCTGCAAGAGAATCAGTGTCTAGATGTAAGTATATTGAGGAGAGCAAGCTAGCTCAGTTTGATGAAATTTTGATCGAAATGACTAAGCAAATTGACTCGCTTATTGCTGAAGGAGATATGTAATTATGCTAAAAGAGTATAAAACAATTAGAGAGATCGTCGGACCATTGATGTTAGTTGATGGTGTTGAGGGTGTTAAATATGATGAATTAGTAGAAATTATACAAGCTAACGGCGAAATCCGTCGTGGTAAGGTATTAGAAATCCACGCAGATAAAGCGTTAGTTCAGTTGTTTGAGGGTTCTCAAGGTATTCAAATGAGCACTGCAAAAGCTAGGTTTTTAGGCAAAAGTCTAGATTTAGCAGTTAGTGAGGATATGTTAGGTCGTGTTTTTGATGGTCTAGGAAACCCACGTGATGGTGGTGCTCCGATAATTCCAGAAATGAGAATTGATATCAATGGTCAACCTATAAACCCTGCAGCTCGTGATTATCCTGATGAGTTTATTCAGACAGGAATATCAGCAATTGACGGTCTAAACACGTTAGTTAGAGGACAAAAATTGCCAGTATTTAGTGGTGCAGGACTTCCTCATGCGGAGCTTGCAGCACAAATAGCTAGGCAAGCAATGGTTCTTAATGATGATGATAAATTTGCAGTAGTATTTGCTGCTATCGGTATCACGTACGAGGAAGCGGACTTCTTTATGCAAGACTTCCGTAAAACGGGCGCTATCGAGAGAGCTGTATTATTTATGAATTTAGCTAATGACCCTGCTGTTGAGCGTATTGCGACTCCACGTATGGCACTTACTGCAGCTGAATATCTTGCATTTGAAAAGGGTATGCACGTACTTGTTATCATGACAGATATCACTAACTATGCAGAGGCACTTCGTGAGGTTTCAGCCGCGCGTAAAGAGGTTCCGGGGCGTCGTGGATATCCTGGTTACATGTATACCGATCTTGCTACAATGTATGAAAGGGCAGGGCGTATTCGTGGTTGTGCAGGTAGTATCACACAGATACCAATCCTAACAATGCCAGAGGATGATAAGACTCACCCTATCCCTGATCTTACAGGATATATCACAGAAGGACAAATTATTCTTAGCCGTGAGCTTAACAAGAAAGGCGTTAAACCGCCAATCGATGTTTTGCCATCATTATCAAGACTTAAAAATAAAGGTATCGGAAAAGGCAAGACTCGTGAGGATCATGCAGATACAATGAATCAGCTTTTTGCAGCGTATGCACGTGGTAAAGAGGCTAAAGAGTTGTCAGCGATACTTGGCGATGCGGCACTGACTCCAGTAGATAGACTTTATGCAAAGTTTGCTGAGGAGTTTGAGGCAACATATGTATCACAAGGAAATAACACTAACAGGACTATCGAGGAAACACTTCGTATCGGTTGGGAGCTTTTAACAATCCTTCCAAGGTCGGAGATGAAGCGTATTAAAGATAAGTATCTTGAAGAGTTTTATGATAAAATGAAGGCGGATAAATAATATGGCAGCAAAACTAAAAGTAAATCCTACCCGAATGGAGCTTAGGCGTCTTAAAGATCGCAAAAAGACAGCCGTTCGTGGACATAAACTGCTAAAAGATAAGTCAGATGAGATGATTAGGCAGTTTATTGGATATGCAAAAGAGAATATGAAGATTAGGCTTGAGGTGGAAAAAGAGCTTGGCGAGGCACTTGCAAACTTTATGCTTGCAAAGGCAGTCAGCGAAAGTTCTGCTATTGAGGAGGCACTTAGTATGCCCGCAGTTTCTATGGAGCTTGAGCTTTCAACTAACAATGTTATGAGCGTTAATGTCCCTAAAATTGTCATTAAAAAATCAGATTCAAAAAGTTTATATCCATATTCATTCGCATCGGTAACTAGTGAGCTTGACTCATCAATCGCTGTTATTTCAGGTCTTTCTGATAAGCTTATTAAGCTTGCGGAAGTTGAAAAAACATGTAATATGCTTGCATATGAGATTGAAAAAAATCGTAGACGAGTGAACGCTCTTGAGTATGTTATGATACCTCAAACTACTGAGGCTATCAAGGATATTACTATGAAGCTTGATGAAAATGAGCGTGGTAATATTGTTAGACTTATGAAGGTAAAAAGCATTATTGCTGCTAGAGAAAGTGGTGCTAATTAATTATTTATTAATTAATTGATGCTTTTATCAACTAGCTAACTAAATAGCTCTATATAATAATTTGATTGTAATTTATTATAAATGTCATAATTATAAAATTACCAAGTTAAAATATCATAAACCAATAAATAAAAACAAATAAAACAAATATAAAAATGCCATCACTTAGTGATGGCATTTTTGTTTGCATTAAATTTTGCGTTATTTACCTATAATCAAATTAATCATTCGGTTAATGTTATTGGTTAACCGTTTAATTAATAATAATCTACACAAATAAAATTACTTATTGGGGCAGTTTCTATCTATATTAAGACATCCTGATAGTATCAGTTTTTCCGCCGTGCTGATTGTTTGAGTACTCCATAAATGCAGTTAGTACTATTATAATAAGCACGAATGGGAATGGTGTAAATGTACCTGCATCCATCAAGCAAAGAACTTCAAATCCGATTATTGCAATAGAAATTATTATGTTAAAAGGATTTGGATTTTTAAACATTATGACAGCTCGTGAGATATAATAAATACCATACGCTACCATACCTACAATACCTAACGTTCCCATTATCTGGAATGGAGTAGAGTAGAATAGATAAAAATCTGAAACTAGTAATGTTTCGCTAGCAAAGCCTAGTCCGCCACCAAAGATTGGGTTTGCAAGGAATAGGTTATATGCTTGCGTAAATAATGTTGTGTAACCTGCATAGCTAACTTTCTCAAATATAAATATTTTTTCAATTATTCCTATAGTTTTATCTGGGAACATTAGCGCATATATTGATGCAGCAAGGATAATCGTGCATATTGCATAAAGAAGATAACCTCTGTTTTTGCCCTTGAATATTGAGTAGATTATAATAGCTAACATTGTTGCACTGCTTACAATTACTACAAGTTTTGAGCCAACAAAGAATATCAAGAAATACATCAAAAAACTTATTATATAAAAAGGTATTGCTGTCATTTTTCTGCCGTATCCAATAAAGAATGCGCAAGGAAATGATAATGTTAAAATCATTGAAACGCTATTAATATTTCCCCAACCGAAATCCATTGATGTACGTATTAGGTCAACAATATCAGATTCGCTACGCAGTACAAATGTTATTAATTGAGCGACCACTATTAGACCTAAAGTCAGCATGATGTAACACATATAATTATGTGCTTTTACCCATGCTGGAGGGTTTAAGTATAACATTATAATGTAATAAGCCAAAAGCATTATCGGGCCAAGAGCAATGATAAATATAGCACCATTAAAATATTGATCAACTGATAAATATCCAACTCCACCTAAAATCAGTGCAATAGATACAAGTATTAGTGGAAGTGTCAGCTTAAACAGTCTAAACTTTGGTTTATATGTAATAAGGTGAGCAATTAATGACACCAAAAGAATACCGCCACCAATGCCAATTAATATCATGTTTAACCTAGAGGAAAACATGTTTTTACTAGTTGCACAAAGTGCAGTGAATATCAAACACGGCAGCAGCGGCATAATGTCGCGATTAAATGCCAGCACAAGTCCGCCGACTGTAAGCAACACAAGAATACCTATTCCGCCTAGGTTTAATGCCCAAGAAGTGATAGCAATAGCACCTAAAATTAAAATAAATAATGGGTTATATATTATTCTTTGAAAAAGTTGTTTTGAAGTAAGTTTATTCATAAAAGTATTTCCCAACATTTTTTGCAAGTGCAAAGAAAATGCTAATCCTATAATTGATGTAAGACATTGATGTCTTATATTAGAGTAATAGAATTATATATACAAGTGATTATAATATGAAAAGTCACCGTAGTATAATTTTATTTTCAAGCAGAGGTTACTATATATTATTTTTGTTAAGTGATTTTATAAATTATCATTGACACTAAATGGTTATGGATATATTGTATATTATTGCAAGTTGTAGAACAATGCAAATTATAATTTTTCTGATATTCTAAAGTTTCGCTTAGGGGTAGGGTAAAATTTATCGTTAGAGTACTCTAAAAAGGCTGTTATAAATATAACTATAAACATAGTAGGGAATGGTAGGAATGTGCCATTTTCTATAAGGCAAAGCAACTCGAAAGCAATTACACCAGAACCTACAAATACATTAAAGATAGAAGGATTGTGGAATATACTTTTTGCTCTTAATACGTAGTATATGCCATACGCTATAAATCCTATCATACCTGTGCTTGCAATTACTTGCAATATAGTAGAGTGGAACCAGTACATTCCAAACTCTGGCACATAAAGATTGTTTCCCATATATCCTATGCCTACACCAAATATCGAATTGTTTAAGAATAAATTATAAGCTTCCGCAAATAATTCAAATCTACCGGTAGAGTCAAGGTTGATGTTTTCGAATAATTTATCTAGCACCGCTGCAAAAGCAGTTGAGTTAAATAACATAAATATTGACAGTGCCAAAACCATACCTGCGATAGTGTATATTAAATTATATCGAGTTTTTGATTTTGCTAATGTGTAGATAGTTGGTACAATCATAGACATAACACAGCCTACTATGCCACCTCTAGAAAAAGTTAAAATCATTATGAAGAGTGCTATTGCAGACAAGACATAACATGGAACCGCTATATAAAACTTGCTGTCATAAGCGATGTAGAATAGCGCAGGAAGTATTATAGTTAGTACTAGACCTACAGTGTTTCTATTGCCCCAGCCAAGATCCATTGTAATTCTGACAAGATCCTCTAATGGCTGGTCAAATCTGATAATATATATTAAACTTTCTGATACTAACACTATGATGATGCTGATTAATATATAGCACATATACCGCCTAGAGTCTACTTTGTCGTTAGGGCATGTATAAATCATAAGAAAGTAATATAAACATAGCATTAAAGGTCCTAAAGTTATAATGAATGTCATGCTTTTAAGATAGGCTTCAGCTTCAATATAGCCGATACCACCTAAAAACAATGCAACACTAACTAATGCTAGAGGCACTGTTAATTTAAATAATTTGAATTTCGGTTTGAATAAAAAGAAGTGAGCTACAAAAGCTATACCAAGAAGCACACCACCTACAGCTACTATATAAATATTTTGCGGATGAGTTAAAAAGTCTTGATTAGAAGTTGCAAATATAGGAAGTGCCAAACAAGGCACAGCAGGTAGAGCATCACGGTTTATTATCAGTGCAAAAGCACCAATTGAAAGGGTAGCACACATGCTTAAAGCACTTTGCTCAAAAGCCCATCCAAACACAGTTATGGCACTTAGTATTAATAAATACCAGGGGCTATATAATAAATCATTTATTGTGTTTTGGTATCTTAATTTGTGTGTAAGCATATCCACCTTTTTGTTTTATGTTTGCATTTGTAGTAAGTAATTAATTTAATATATCATTAGATTTTTCCTCAGGTGTTTCATAGCAACTACCTTCAGTTAAAATTATTGTATCCGCCTCAGAATCGTTTAGCTCGTCGCTGCATGGTATGTTGTCTTTAGAGCAGTCGCTAGAATCGTTGAGGTTACATTGTTCTATGGTGATTTTATCGATAGATGAATTGTCTGAAGCATTTTCTTTAGTACTATCTATTCGAGTAACGGTGCTCCATTTTTGTTTAGGATTAAGTACGCCGCAAGTTATTGCAACATTTGTAAGAAGCATAATAGGGGTCATCAATAATACGCCTTTTGCATATTTGCGTAGCTTAATATCTTTAAGTAGTCTATCCCTTTGTAAAAAGAGAGTTATTACTCCTTGCATTGTCAGCATAACAAACATAATGCAAACTACTATAATTGCCATTGGTATAAAAGCAGTCAAGCTTAATTCTGTGCCCATGTGCAATACCGGCATACCTGTTATTATCATTTTTAGTATTAAGAAAATATAGTATATCGGGAACCAAATGCATGATATTAATGAAATTGGTATAAAGCTGAAAGTTAAAAACATATCGATATATGTTGGCTTTCCAGTTGTAAAAAATTTCCCAATTAAACGGTGACCTTTAGTCCAAAAAAGCTTGTTAATGCCTTTTCCAATTCGCATATTTCTACCGAACAAATCTTTAACTTTTTCTGATTGTTCCTCAAATAAAATTGCATCTTCTACATAATGACAACGATATCCTTTTAGCATTGCCTGAGTCATAAAGTCTACATCCTCAACTAATGATTTATTAGAAGGAAATGTTCCAAACTCGGTTAATAGTTTGCTAGAGAACATCATTCCATTGCCTACAAGCTGTGCATTCATATGCAATTTTTCACGAACGCGAGCGGTTATTCTAGCGTCTCGAATGTTATAAAGTGCTGCAACGCATGATAAAGCGCTAGCAAAAGTATTAATAGTATTAATAAAACCTCGAGCAACATGTACGCCAGAATTATAAGCGTCGTTCATCTTGCTAGTGTAGAGCGGATCTATCATAGTATCGGCATCAAAAACAATAAAAAAATCATAGTCAGTATAACCAATTGTGTCAATAGCATGTTTTAATGCTGCACCTTTAATTTTTGATTCGCTATTAAATTCAATAACTTTCGCTCCGCAATCTTTAGCAACGGCCGCAGTATTATCTGTGCAATTGTGTGCAACAACAAGGACTTCAATCATACCTTCTGTGTAAGTCTGAGCAAAAGAACTTTTAATTATTTTAGCAATTACACCTTCCTCATTTCTTGCAGGTATAATAATGCATACTTTACTAATTTTTTCAGATTGTGAAAAGACAACTTTCTTGCAGAAAAATGCAGAAATCATATAAAATAATTGTACAATCATAGATAATGAAGTAAATGCAATAAAAATAATATTAATCCAATCTAAAACTATATAAAATATATCCATTAGTTTCCTCCTTAGCAATACAAGACATTATATCATATTTTGTCAACATTGTCTACAATATATACTAACAATATCCTTTATATACTATTAATAATGAGGGTGAAGTCGTTTTTTGCTGATTTTATCTAATATTATAAACTGTTTAAACAAAGAAAACTAAACAAAAGAAAACAAAAATTCGCCTTACACATTTTAGTATGTATAGTAAGGCGAATTTAATGCTGTTAGTAGCGGTTAAATATGCATTGTATTATTTATAATAAATATTACGGTTTTGTTATTGTATTAGAGGATTTTTTTTACTCTCTTGTGCCGTAGTTTTCAATAACATACTCTAAATCCTTGTCGCCACGACCAGATAGACATATTAAAATGCTACCTTTATTCATTGATTTTGCAAGCTTGATTCCGTATGCAACAGCGTGACTACTTTCGATTGCAGGGATAATTCCTTCCATTCTTGATAATTCGAAAAATGCATCAATAGATTCATCATCACCGATAGCATCGTATTTGATTCTGCCTTTTTCCATTAGGAAAGAATGCTCTGGGCCAGATGAAGGGTAGTCAAGTCCGCTTGCAATAGAATATACTGGAGCAGGCTCGCCGTTATTATCTTTTAACATTATACTATTAAATCCGTGCATTACACCTTCGGTACCGTAAACAAGGCTTGCTGCGTGGTCGCCAAGTTTTGGTCCACGACCTAAAGGCTCAACGCCGTAAATATCCACAGGGTCATTAAGGAAGCCGCTAAACATTCCGATAGAGTTACTTCCTCCGCCAACGCAAGCAACAATAGCATCAGGAAGTTCGCCAGTCATCTCAAGGAATTGAGCTCTAGACTCAATTCCGATAACAGACTGAAAATCACGAACCATTGCAGGGAATGGATGCGGACCAACAACTGAACCGATACAATATATACTATCTTTATACTCTTTGCTGTATGCTTCAAATGCAGCATCAACAGCCTCTTTAAGAGTTTGCAGACCGTGAGTAACTTCTATCACTCTTGCTCCTAAAATTTTCATACGGGCAACATTTGGTGCTTGCTTCTTAATATCAACAGACCCCATATAAATGTCGCACTCAAGACCAAAAAATGCAGCAGCAGTTGCAAGAGCAACGCCATGTTGACCCGCACCAGTTTCCGCAATTAGTTTTTTCTTACCCATGTATTTTGCAAGCAATCCCTCGCCCATGCAATGATTAAGTTTGTGCGCACCAGTATGGTTCAAATCTTCACGCTTTACATAAATTTGAGCGCCACCAATCTTAGTTGATAATCTCTCTAGATGAGAAATAGGTGTAGGGCGACCTTGAAACTCCTTGCGGATTCTTCTAAGCTCATTTACAAATTTAGATGACTTGCATATTGTCATGTAAGCATCGTTCACTTCGCTAACTGGTATAATTAGCTCCTCAGGTAAATATACTCCGCCATACTTGCCGAAATATCCGTCTTTGTCAGGGTAGTTTTTAGTGTATGTTTCATAGTTTACATTATTTAGTATCATAATAATTCCTTTGTTTAGTTGCGTAATTTACGCATAATTTTGTGTTATAGCTGCAAATTATTACTCACATTTGCATAACTATAAGTTATATTTGAAATAAAAAAATACATAAGAAAAACAATCCTTATGCAACTATTAAAGCGTTAATTACGCCAATAAAATCTATTAAACATATCACTAATCTCCTCTAATCTAATCTGAATTACTTGCGGTTATGGTAGCTAGGTATCATAACAATTACATATATTAGCTTGATAAATCACACGTCTATCACAACTGATATATATCATTATATGCTATAAATGATAATTTGTCAATAGAATTATCAAAATAATAATAAAAACTACCCAATTATGTTAATCGGGTAGTTTGAATATTTAAGTTAAATTAGCTTAGGATAAGCATTAGCAGGTGATATTACTGCTTGCAAAGACTCTTGATAACGCAGTTGCCTCTATGCAATGCGCTAACACCAGATCTTGCTAGCTCTGTAATTTCATAAGGACGCAACACATTGATAAATGCATCAATCTTAGAAGGTTTGCCAGTAAGCTCAAGCACCATTGATTGCTTTGATAGGTCTGATACTTTAGCTTTAAATATTGTGCAAATTTCTAATATTTCAGTTCGTTTATCAGGCTCTAACTGAATTTTAATCAATAGCAATTCACGCAAAACGGAAGATTCTTCAAGCAGTTCAGTTACGGCTGACACTTCAACTTGCTTATCAAGCTGTGACTTCAATTGAGTGATATCGCTCTCTGATCCGTATAATGATATTGTCATGCGAGAGTAATGGTCATCAGATGTTTTGCATACTGATAAACTCTCTATATTGTACCCACGTCTTGATATTAAACCTGATATTCTTGTTAGTACACCAGAGTTATTTCCGACTAGCATTGAGATATATTTTAGTTTTTCCATTTTAATCTCCTATATCCTTAATATTATATCTTGACTAAAAGCCACCGCAGAGCAGTGTATTTATTGCAAAATGTTGTTAGGTTAATTTGCTTATATACATTATTATATAATAGATTAGCGATAATGTCAATATCAAAATGTAATTAAATGAAATATTACTTTTTGATTCTAAGATCAGTTCCGTTTAGTTGTATAATCTTAGTGTACTTGTTTGTAAGCCTTGATGCTATTCTCTCACGGTATCTAATTAAAATTTCATTAATAGAAAGATTAGTTGATATCATTGTATGCTTTCTAACACGCTCATCAAGCACGCAGTGCAGATACTCTAGCGTTATGTTTTTAAGTATTGGTTCTGTGCCAAGGTCATCAATAATAAGTAGGTCACAAGTTAGTAGTGAGTCTAAATATTGATGTCTGATTTTAGCATCACTAGTATGATATTTTAGAAACAAATTATTTAATGAAAATGCTGTTAAATATTGCACACTAAAACCTCGCAAAATTAAATCATTTGCAGTCGCACTAAGCAGGCAACTTTTTCCGACTCCTACTTGACCTGTAAGCAGAATATTTTTTACCGAAGTATTAGGAAATTTTTCACTATAATTTTGCATAGAATTATATAACATTCCAAGGCTTTCTTTTTGCACACATTCTATATTAGAAATGCTGTTATTTTCGAAAGTAAATTGAGGCAATTCTGCAATGCCAGATATCTGCCTGCTTAGTTCGTAATATACTTTAGTAAGACATGCACAGTTAGTGCCGTTAGCAAGAGTTCCTTTATCCTCACATGCTACGCAAGAGTAGCAGTTTGCGGGTACTCCTAAAGATAATTTAACCTCAGCAAGTTTAGTTATTAATTTAGCATTTTCCGCCTCAAGAGTGCGTGTATCCTCGCTCTTTGATAAAGCTTTAGATATTGCAAGAGTATTTGATCTAACTGCGCTGTCGGCAGCAATATATTTGCTATTGCTAGTAATTTTTGACATTTCATAAGTGTATTTTTCAACCGAATCTCTGCCGCGCTCCTGTATTATGTTTTTAGCTTTTTTAAGTATTGATATATTCATAAATCATCTCCAAATAGGGTATTTGTGATTGTTATTTACAATAGTTAGACAAAATTTCATATTAAAATTACTATTAATTAGAAATCAAAGTCTGTACTTTTATCTAAATTACCATAAATTTCTTCCAGTTCTTCTTTAGAATAAATACGATTATCGTTTAAGTCTTGCGTACTAGGTTTTGCATTAGATATGCTAGCAGTAGTAGCACCCCCAACCTTTTTGCAATCGGCAAGTGTCTTTAGTCCGTTATTGTGCCAGTTAGATAAAACACTATTGATATATGCAAACGAATGCGACTTGCCAACTGATAGGCTAACAGCGTATTCTATAATGTCTGGACTGAATGCCCACATCTCGCTCCACGTATTGTAATAGTCACGATCTTTCATTGAAACTGTCCTAGAACTTCCAATAGTTTTTAATAGCATTTTTATCAATTTATCTTTCCTTGTAATTTCAGTATAATGCTCATTAATTGCCTCATTAGAAATAACTCCATTTGCAAAAAGATCTTCAATTAAATTATTCATTCCATCTAGATGTTTTATGTTGCGATGGAAGCAAATATTTGCAAGAGTTAGTAGTCCTTTTCCATCATATCCACGATCTAGCCAAGGCACAATATATTGCTCAATTACTGGCTCCATATTAGCGTAAAAAGCACCAATTTTATTGTTAATATTTATTCCAAGATTTTTTACATAATCAATGTATTCTGCGTGCTTGATTATGCTAGGCATTGTGAATAGGCCAAGGCGATAAAAACTATCTAATAAATTATCTAATTTTTTGATTCCGCCACGCTTTTTGCATAGCTTAGCAACATACAGAATGCACTCTAAATCATACCCCCAAGAACTGTTCCATTTAACGAACTGTTGCTTATCTTCAAAGTCGGGTGCTGACCTAAGTCCAAGTGCGTAAAATACTTGACGCATATTGTCAGTGTTTGCCTCAAGTTCACGAAGCTTTGCCTCAGCAGACTGTATATCACATACGCCCTCATTTGCCCAAGACTTAGCAACTGTCAAAATATAGTTGCTGTGGACTTTAGTGCCTTTTAGGTTAGTGCAGTGTGATACTATCATCAGCATTGCATTTTGATCTATCTTGTACTCCTCAATAACTTCCACATACTTCATAAGCTCATTAGGTGTCATCGGTCTATCTAGAATGATGCTCTCAAGCTGAGTAATGAAGTCGCGGTATTTTTCAGGGTCATATTTTTTCACTTTGATGTTTCCAGTTTTAAGTGGTAGGTATTCATAGCTTAGCGGCTCGTCGCAGGTTATTCTGATAGCACCTACCGACTCCCAATACTTGACCGCATTCTCAACTTCGCTAGCAGATACGCCAAGGGCAAGACTTACTCCCTCAAGGCTGTTATCTCTGCCAGTTTTATTGCCGCACTGAAACATTCCGTGCAAATAAACTTTCACAGCCATTTCGTCCGCAATCGGCAAATAATCTGTGATAAACATGTTGTCTATTATCGTGTATGAGTTGATAAGTGATTCGCTGCTTAGTTTAGTTAGTGCCATTTTTTACCTCTTTTACTTATTTTGACTAAAAATTTTGCATGATTTATACATATTAATGATATTAAATTTGTCTAGCAAATAATGTAGATAAATTATATACTTTATATAAAGAATAATTGACAATTATGCCCGCATAGTGTATACTACTAATATTGTGGCGCATTTGTATGTATATATAATAGCACAATTCGCCAGTTTTGAATACTGTTTTTTCTAAATTATTTGGCAAAATCAGTTTTCGTAAGAGGAGGACCTCATGAAGAAGGTTATATTATCAACATTTTTGATAGTCATTGTAGCACTTTCAATTTTGCTAGTTGGGTGCACTACTGAAAAAAGCATTTCAACAGATATGGGTTTTAAGGCTGACAGTATCGCAGAGCTTAGTGTTTCAAGAAGCGGCGTGACTAAGTCTACAAAACGCTTTAGCAAAATTGAGCCCGCTTTTAATTTGATTAATGAGATTCAGTTTGACGAGTATGATGGCCAAGTGCTTGATTCGGATAAGACAGATGTTCCTGATTACTCAATTAAAATAACTCTTAAAGGTTATGAGGGTGCTTTTCAATTATCAGTCATCGTAAAGGATGCTGGCAGTATTGGAAACGCGTCGGATAAAGATGTGTTGTTAGTTTGGTTTGCACCTACTGATGACTTTAATTACAAAAATGTAATTGATGGTTTTTACACAGTCGCAGATAGTGCAGCGGTTTTAGCTGCACTTGAAAAGATCGATACAGATATTATGTCATTCGGTGCTTAAGGTTATGCGATTTGCATAAACTAAGTACAATACACAATCGAAATAATCAAAAGTAACTAACGTGAAAAAATATTTAATAAAATACAGTTGAAAAAAATTTTTAATGTAAAAACATTAGGACAGGAGAATATATGAAAAAGTTTTCGAAAATAATAGTAGTAATTTGTTTGCTTACAACATTTGTGCTTTCAGCAGTTGCGTGTGCAGCAAGCGGAACAGCAGGTACTGATTCAGAGGGTAGATATATCTTAAATGTACCTAAAATTGAGCTATCAGCAAATGTTGTTAGCTGGCAAGAAGTCCGCTATGCTGAAAAATTCGGTATAGTGATAAATGGCGACGAAGAAAACGAGGAGTTTGTAGAAAACAACAAGACTACATTTGTCTATAATGGCAATAACGGTCCTGCATCTATCAAAGTCCGTGCAATAGGCGATAATAAAGAGACAGTTACGGGTGGTTTTTCAAATAGCGTAAACTATACACCGACAGATACTCTTGATACTCCTCAGAAGCCTGTAGGCGTAGTTGAAGGTGAAACTTTGGTTATGAATTGGGAACCTGTGAAAGGTGCTGATGAGTATATAATCAAGCAATATGCTAGTAAAGAAACTGAGTCTAAAACTCGTAAGTCAACTACTACAGAAATCAAAATACCTTTATCAGAGCTTACTCAACCAGGTGAATATAGTTTTGATATTAAGGCTAAAAGCAATGATATAACTATCGCTATATCAGGTAATTCTGATATGTTTAAGCACTTAAAGTCTGTGCAACTAGAAAGTCCTGTACCACTGTTTGAAGATGGTGATAGCACGACAGGTAGAATTTCATGGGAGAAAGTAGAAGACGCGAATCAATATGCACTATTTATAGCAAAAGGTAATGATGAGTTTAAGAAAGTAGGTAATACTGCTAATAATTCTTGGTCAGAGTCTGCTATAGCTGAAGATATTGAAGAGTATGATGGAACAAAACTTGATGCTGAAGATAAAGAATTGCCATGGGACGATCAGTCAGATGGACTTTACACATTCAAAATTCAGGCATACAATACAGAATCAACAGCAATTTATATCCCTTCTAAGATAGTAGATGTTAAGCTTGATAGTGATAAAACTACTATCGCTAAAGTTACTAAGCCTGCCGCTCCTACTGGAGTTGCAATTGATCCACTAACTGGAAAAGTTTCTTGGGATAAACTAGGAGATTATAATAAATATGAAATTACTTTAGTTTCGGGTGGTATTTCAAGGACAAAAATCATTACTTTAGATGATAAGCAAGGTACATCATTTGATCTAGCAGAGTTCCCTAGTATAAAGGACACTCTTGCTGGTATGGTATTTGAAGTTAGTATCAGTGTATCGCAAGAGAATAACAAAGATACTAAAGCAGTTGTTTTAGATGGAATTAAGGAGCTTGCAACAGGAAGTTACACTTATGTTGCTACTGAATCGCCTAGCAAATTTGGCGGAACAGGAGACTATAAAGATCATTTAGCAATAAAAAAATTAGGCGATATCGCATATATGCTAGCAAATCCTGCTGAAAAATATATCCTTAATAATAACATAGATGGAGTTGATTCTAATATTAAAGGCAGCTTATCTACAATTAATTTTACTGGAGAGTTTTACGGAAATAACAAAATAATCAAAGATGTAAATTTTGTAGAGGATGTTAATGGGCAAATTAATTTGTTTGGTAATGTTACGGGAAAAGTGAGCGACTTTACTTTAAGTAATGTCGGGATTGAAAGCATAAACGGTCTTCTTGACGTATCTTTAATTGCACATACTAACAGCGGAACAATATCAAATGTATATGTTGTAAAAAGTGTTTATAATATTGCGGGCGAGTTTAACGGTCTTGTAGGAACTAACACGGCAGCCGGAAAAATTAACAATGTCGGACTAGTTTATGTGACTATTAATGTAGTTCATGAAAAGACTAATAACCAAAAACTTAGTGCAGTAGGTATTGTAGGCATCAATCACGGCACAGTTCATAACGCATCTGTCATGAGTAGTATTATCAGTATTAAAGCTCCACAGTTTGATAAGGAAACAACTAATGTTAGAACAGGCGTTTCAAGAACACTTACTGTAGCAGGTATTGCACTAGAAAACCACGGTGATATAACTTATAGCATGGTTTACAAGAGTGAAATATTTATTCAGCATGATGATAATACTATAGATTTTTCTACTAAAGCTGTTGCGGCAGGACTTGTTGCTAATAATGTAGATGGTACTATTTCTTTCAGTTACGCTGAGGGAGAAAATGATAGTACTAGAATGGTCTATATTCATACTCAAAATTTTAATGTAACATCTACAGCGATTGCGGGTGGGTTAGTAGGCACAGCAGATTCTATTACTATGACTTCAACTTACTATGCATCAGGTGTGGTTAGTGCTAAAGATAATGCTGCAGGTCTTATAGGTTTAGTGTCAGGCAGTGGAAGTGTTGCAATTAATGATAGCTTTGTTCACTCAGTATTATTTAGGGGTGCTAAAGTTGGATATATAACATCAGTTAAATCTACTATCACAAATAGCAACACTTATTACAGAGTAAGTAGAGATAATGCATCTAATGAGGCTAAATACGATAAAAGCGGTGCTGTACAAATTAATGTAAGCGATTTCGCAAACTTAGTTAATGGCAAAATCAATGGATTCACTAAAAACACTCAAACTCACTCAGAGTACCCAGTACTTTCTGGCATGCTATATGTAGAGGGCACTGATAGAGTTACAAATAAGAAAGATTCTGCTGAAAGTAAAAGAAATACAGCAATAGTTTATCACGGTAATAGCAAATTTGAAGTTACTGAAAAAACTGCGCTTACTGAAATTGGATTCTATGTTGATAAATATAAATTGACTTTAGCTGATGGTAAGATTATAATTCTTCCAATCATGAATGAAATCAGTAACTAATTAATCATTTAATAGCAAAGTTGCAGCAATATATAAAGTTGCAGCAATATATATGGATATTAATATAACTATTAAAGCAAAGTCCATATTTTTTGCGGTAAATCGAATATTATTGGCAGGCATATTCAATTGCATGTTAAATATTAATACTGGCGGTCGGATATAAATATCTTGGCTCGCTAGAGTTAATAATAATAGTGTTTATATTAAAAAATTTTTAGGAGTATGCTATGAGTGAAGAGTGTTCAGGCAGCTGTAACAGCTGTGAATCTAAAGGGAATTGTGATAATCCACTTGCAAAGCTTTCAGTAAATGACATGAGCAAAATAGGCAAAGTCATCGGTGTTGTTAGCGGAAAAGGTGGTGTTGGCAAGTCACTTACTACAGTAGCGCTTGCTAGTGCTTGTCAAAGACTTGGGTTTAAGACAGGTATTATCGATGGCGATATTTTAGGTGCATCAATACCGAATATGTTAGGTCTTACAAATGGTGTAAATAGCGACGGCACATTTATGGATGCTGCGGTATCGTCATCAGGAATTAAGGCTATGAGCATAAATCTTTTGCTTGATACTCCGGAGACACCTGTCGTTTGGCGTGGCTCTATTGTGTCTAATGTCCTAAAGCAATTTTGGACTGATGTCAAGTGGGGCGAGATTGATTATATGTTCGTTGATATGCCTCCTGGTACAGGAGATATTCCGCTTACTGCTTTTCAGTCTTTACCTATTGATGGAGTTGTTATTGTCACTACGCCACAAGACTTAGTTTCTATGATCGTGAAAAAAGCTTTTAACATGGCAAACATGATGAAAGTGCCTGTTTTAGGCATCATCGAAAATATGAGTTATCTTGATTGTTCTGACTGCGGCAAAAGGATTTATCCTTTTGGTGAAGGCAGGGCGGAAGAAGTCGCAGCAGAGCTTGGCGTGCCATTGCTAGCTAAAACTCCTATTAATCCCACTATTGCAAAAGCTTGTGATGATGGAGTTATTGAAGATATAGTAATGACGAGTTATGAAGATGCTGCTGCAGCTCTTCTAAAATTAATCCCGTAAATATAATAATAAATACACTTTGACTAGGCGATTATATGCCTAGTCGTTGTGCTGTTATGAGAGTGAATATTTCAGTAGCATATTAGCGTTTAATAGGGGCAATTAAGTAGCAAATAATAAAATTTACCATTATCTACCCAGATAATCCACGGAGGCATATGAAAAATAAAGAGAAATTACAACTAACCGAAGATATTATTATTGATAAAGAGTTTGGTCTTACCGAGGCGGCAGTTGCGGAGAGAATTAAAAAAGGATATATTAATAATGTTAAGATAGGTACTTCTAAGACTTACTTCGGTATATTCTTTGGTAATTTATTTACCTTCTTTAACATACTGTCTTTTGCCATATTTGTTTGGCTTGTCACTATCGTAAGGACTTTTGATGATGCCAAAAATTTGACTTTTATGTTTATTATATTAGCAAATATCATAATCGGTATTGCTCAAGAAATTAGAGCGAAAAGAACTATGGATAAGCTATCGCTAATGTCATCGCCAAATGTAACTGTTCGCAGATTTGGCAAAGATGTAATTATAAAGCTTAATGAAATTTTGCTCGGTGATATAATGAATCTAAAGAGTGGTTCGCAAGTTTGCTCTGATGCAATTATTATCCAAGGCGAGGTGGAAGTCAATGAGGCACTTTTAACTGGTGAGTCACAGGCAATTAAGAAGGGCGAAGGAGATCAGTTGCTCTCTGGTAGCTTTATAGTTAGCGGTCAGTGTATATCAGAAGTTGATCACGTAGGTGCTGATAACTACATACAAAGACTTTCTATCGACGCGAAAAAGTTTAAAAAACCAGAGTCAGAGCTGTTGCATTCACTAAAGCTAATTATGCGTATTATAGGTGTACTTATTTTACCGATTGCGATAGGTGCATTCTTTACTAACTGGAGTGGCGCACTTGTTGAAATTGCTGCTAATAGTGGTATTGCAATTGATTCTGTAGGTCTTTTTGCAGCAATTAGTCAGCTAGATCTATTCAGTTCAGCGCAATTATATGATGCTTATGTATCCGCAGTAACCCCTACAAGTGCTGCAATGATAGGTATGATACCAGCAGGATTATTCCTTTTAACATCTATGGCACTTGCAGTCGGAGTTATCAAACTAGGAAAGAAAAATGCACTAGTTCAAGAGCTATATTCAATAGAAACTTTAGCCCGTGTTGATATGCTTTGCCTTGATAAAACAGGTACTATCACTGATGGTACAATGAGTGTTAGAGCTATTGAGGCGGCAACGCTTCCTAATAACGAAATTGGCGATATTATATCTAGTATGCAGTCTGCACTTGGCGAAAGTAATCAAACTGCAGATGCACTAGCAGCGCACTTTGGATCGGTCGATCTGCTTAAATCACGCAGTGTTATTCCTTTCTCATCAGACAGAAAATGCTCAGCAGTCACTTTTGAGGATGGAACAATGTATATTCTTGGCGCGCCAGAGTATGCTACCGGCAAAATTGATGCTAAATTGCAGACAATTATTGATAATAATTCTAAACAAGGCTTTAGATGTTTACTTCTTTGCTCAAACAAAAATGTAGAAAATGAGGAGATAATTCCTAATGACAATACGCCAATCGGTGTTGTAGTTATAGAGGATAATATCAAGAGCGATGCAGTGGAAATTATCAGTTACTTTAAGCAAAACGGCGTTGACGTTAGAGTTATAAGTGGTGATAATCCTATCACAGTTAGCGAAGTTGCTAGAAGAGTCGGTATTGATAATGCGGAAAAATATATCAGCTTGCAGCATATGACTGATGAAGAAATTAAGGAAATTGCTCTTGAATATACAGTATTCGGTAGAGTTAATCCTCATCAGAAAAAATTGCTAGTTCAGCAGTTTAAGGCGGCTAAACACATAGTAGCAATGACTGGTGATGGTATCAATGATATACTTGCTCTTAAAGAAGCAGATTGTTCGATTGCTATGGCTAACGGTAGTGAAGCTACTCGTAATGTCGCACACATCGTACTACTTGATAGTAATTTTGCAAGTATGCCTAAGGTAGTTAGTGAGGGTAGACGTGTTGTTAATAATATAGAACGTGCAAGCTCATTATTCTTATCAAAAACAGCATTCTCTATGGTATTTCAATTGATTTTAATATTTATGGGTATGGAGTTGCCACTAGAGCCAGTTCAACTGTCTTTCATAAGTTTCTTTATAATCGGCGTTCCATCATTCTTCCTTGCACTTGAGCCTAATAACAATCTCATTGAAGGAAAGTTTATTGTCAATGTGGCAAGGCGAGTCATTCCAGGCTCGATTGCAGTAGTCCTGAATGTAGTTCTAGTTATGATATTTACTCAGGCTACTAATCTTATTTCAATCCCAGATGCACAGCTTAACTCTGTTGTTTTAATATCAATTTATTTGACTTTTGCAGTTATTCTGTTCAATGTATGTAAGCCATTTAATCGAAATCGAATAATTCTGTTTGCATCCATATCCTTCCTAGCAGTGCTTTGTATTGTTGTTAGCCCATATGTTGGCGATATAATGAATATATTTAAGCTAGTTAGTGTTAAGGATGCTCCGGCAGTATTTATGATTATGAGTATGTTACTAATCAGTATCATCGTTATAAAAGGCGGAACTTATGTAATGGAAAGGGTTAAATATGACGATAATAAAAAGCTTTATTTTGATGTAGATATTAAAAAGGTTTGGTCTGACTTTATACACGATACTAATAATTTAGTTAATGTGTTTGGCTCTGATGAGGGTGATAATAACGAAAAAGTTGATGATATTGATAGTGTAGATAATACTACTACTTCTGATGAAATCACTTGCGATATTAAAGCTGATAATGATAATAAAGAAGCAGATTGCATCAAAAAAGCTAAAAGCAATGATAGCGAAAAGGATCAAAAATCTGACGACAAAGTAGCTAAGATTGTTGCAAAGACTGATGATAAAGATAATAAAACAATCAAAAAACCTCAAGGAAAAAAGAAATAAGCGACTGAAAAATAATCAAAATACGTGCAAAAAACAAGCAAAAAACGCATGAAAAACGCACAAAAAACGTGCCAAAAACGCACAAAAACGTGCAAAAAACGCATGAAAAACAAGCAAAATTGTGTGATTTTTTTCAATAAATTAGCAATATGAAATAATATAATAACTGATTATTTGCGGCATACTAGCTGCTAAATAGATTTATACTATCCTTATATCCGGTGCGAATTGCTACTAGATACAGGCTGGTACAGGCAAGGAATACCTACGGGTAGAAGGAGTATTTATGATAAAAGGTGAAAAGCTACAGCTGATGATAGAAGGCGTAGGAATGGATGGAGAGGGCGTTGCAAAGCATGAGGGTATAGTTGTATTTGTGCCAATGACTCTTGTAGGTGAAGTGGTTGAGGCTACTATTACTTTCGTTAAAAAGAAGTTTGCAACAGCACGAGTGTTTAAGGTTTTGATAGCATCTCCGATGCGTAGAGATCCAATTTGCCCGATATTTTTTCAGTGCGGTGGATGCTCAATGATGCATATTAAGTATGATGCTCAGCTTGCGATTAAGAAAGAAAATGTAAGCAATTGCATGAGAAAAGTTGCAAAAATTGACACAGAAGTTGATGATGTTATCGCATGTAGCACTGAGTATGAATACCGTAATAAGATACAAGTCCCTATATCTAATCTTGATGGAGAAATCATTGTTGGTTACTATAGAGAGAAGTCTCACGTTGTTGAGCCTTTTAACAGATGTTACTTGCATGGCGAGTGGGCAGATGATATTATAGACGCTTTCCTTGAGTGGGCAAACCGTTATAAATTAACTGCATATGATGAAAAAACTGGTAAGGGATTGCTTAGACATTTAGTACTTAGAAGGCTTGGTGACGTTATATCAATTGTTATCGTTATCAACGGTTCATCAATACCTGATAAGGATAAATTAAGCGGATATATTCATGATATGGGTTACAAGTTTAGTATGTATATGAATATAAATAAGGAAGATACTAACGTTATTATGTCGGCAAAAACTGTTAATATTTATGGTAAAATGGACATAATGCACCAGATTTCAGGAGTTAAACTTGCTGTTGCACCTAACGCTTTTATGCAAGTAAATGACGAGATTGCAGAGATGATTTATGATAATATCGCAACTAAAATATCAGTACATAAGTCGCCGCTAGTCCTTGAGTGTTACTCAGGAATTGGTATGTTATCTAACATTATCGCACGCACAACGGATAGACTTGTAAGTGTTGAGATTGAGCCATCAGCCACTTCTAATGCTAATACTATGGCCGTTCTTAATGGCAATGATGATAAGATTCTTAATATATGCGGTGATGCTGGCAAGGTTATGCCAATGCTTGCAGCAATAGCAAGAGGTGTTGATGAGGTTACTCTTGACGATATCAATTTGACTGAAATTGAGAAAGAAAGACTAAATAAAATGCTAACTGTACGCGGTGAAAATCAGGATATAGTAGTTGTTCTTGACCCTCCAAGAAAGGGTTGTGATGCTAGCGTTTTGCAGGCTGTAATAGCTGCTAGACCTAACTTTATATACTATATAAGCTGTTCTCCATCTACGCTTGCTCGTGACTTATCAATACTGAAAGAAAAGTTTGATGTTGTAAGTATTAGTCCATATGACATGTTCCCTAATACTTCTCACGTTGAGACAGTTGTACAATTAAAGTTAAAATAATTGCGACTAGTGCAGAGTAGTTTAATATGATTTTATATCATATTCAGGTATAAATGCAATGAAAATTTAATGATAAAATTATATATATGAGCAGTGTTTTAGGCGAAAGTCAACACTGCTCATATTGTTTTATAGCATATTCATGTATGAAGATATGCAAATATGCTGATATGTAAAAGCACGCATATGTATAAATGCTATTATATAATAGTAAAATAATTTTGCAATATATAATTCTCTCTTGTGATTTTGCTGCAAATGTGATATAATAATATAAGCAATTGCAAACAGTTTAATTGCAAATGCAAATGCCTGCAATTTTTAAGGAGATTATATAATATGCTTTTAGATTTAACACTAAACGTTGCAAAGAATAGTGAAATATTTGGTTGGGTAGAATGTCAACATAATAAGCTAGCAGCACTTGGTCATGTAGGTACTCACCTAGATACTCATTGTAATTCCACAGTGCCATTAGACTATTTTCGCTGTGATGGAGTAATGTTTGATGTGTGTGGGATTGCTGAAATTGGGCTTAGTGATATAGATATATCTAAGGTCATGGATCGTGGATTTGTCATGTTTTATACTGGACGCATAAACAAATATGAGTATGGAACGGGCGAGTATTTTGGAGAGCATCCTCAACTATCGCCTGAATTAATAGACAGTTTAATTATGAAAAATATTAGATTTATAGGTATTGATGCGGCAGGAATAAGACGAGGACTTGAGCATGAGGAAGCAGATAAACATTGCGAGAGGAACGGAGTTTACGTAATTGAAAACCTCATTAATCTTGATAGCATTCCTAATGAAAAGTTTACGGTGTTTACTATGTGGATTAATGATAGTGAGATGACTGGCATTAAATGCAGAGTAATTGTAGAAGTATAAAATTTTTAACTTAACAGTTAAATATTATCAATAATTAAATGAATTTCAAATTAGATAAAACTTGTAAATATAGATAGAAAATATCAGCAAAAGTGAAAAATATTTTTGGAAGTTTTTTCAGGTAAAATACATAAAATATTTATTAAAATTCTGATTATATATTTGATGTTTTTACCTCATAAATAGTAATAATATACTATTTTTTAAGAAAAATGCTAATATATACACTATTTGCTATATATATTAATTGATATAAAACAACTATTTAATTAAAAAAAATTGCAAATAAATATAAAAGATAATTCAATAAAAAAATAATAATTATGCAAATAAATGTATAAAAAAATATTTGAATATACGGAAGAATAGGAGATAAATTATGTGTGAAAATAAAGTAGATAATTGTCCTTGTCCTAAAAAGACTTGTGCAAATCATGGTATATGTGTTAAATGCGTGCTGAAGCATAAATTAACTGATAGTTTGCCATATTGCTTATTTCCAGATAACGATGGGGATAAAAGCTTATCAAATTATTACAATAAGTTGAAAGAACGATTTGAGCCTAAATGCTTAAATGATAAATAAAGTATAACAGGGAATTTAAGGAGTAAATGCATATGAAAAATAATATAAGTTGTGACTGTGAAGTTATACACGAGCATATGGTGGTTAAAGCACGTAATAGCATGCCGAGTGAATCTGATATAATTGATGTTGCAGGACTTTTTAAAGTGCTTGGCGATAAGACTAGATGTAGTATTGTGTTCGGCTTAGTAGATAATGAGTTATGTGTTTGCGATATTTGCAGCTTGCTAAATATGACTAAATCAGCAATTTCTCATCAACTGTCAACACTTAAATTAGCTCGTGTGGTAAAGTCTAGGCGAGATGGCAAAACTATCTACTACTCTTTAGATGATAGCCATGTTAAAAACATAGTTGTGGATACACTTATTCATGTAATGCACGCGCAGATAAGTGATAAATAATATGGCTGAATAACAGTAAAATTAGAATGCAATTTAAAAGACATATTTTGTCATCATCAGGAGAAATCTTGATGGTGGCATTTTTTCTGTCAAATTTAGCATTACTATTTTAAATATTGCTTATCACGTTGTTGAGCATTTTAAAATAAATAAATTATTTTCCGAAAAGACTTGACAATTGAGCATGTATTCAACTATAATATGATTATGTTAGTTGAGTAAGTATTCAATCAATTGACAAAAGGAGATAAAGAGAATGAAATTGAATTATAAATTAAATGGGTTAGATTGTGCTAACTGTGGAGCAAAATTAGAAAGAGCAATTAAAAAGATAGAAGGTGTAGAGAGTGTATCAATTAGCTTTATGACACTTAATATGGTGATTGAGATAAATGAGAGTAATTTGGATGAAACTATATTGCAAGTCTTTAAAGTTGCCCGCAAAGTTATGCCAAAGCTTGATATAAAAAGGCGTTAGAAAATTTAATTATTTAAATTGATTTACGGAGGTGTTAAATGAAAAAATTAATAGAGAAACTTGGCGGAGATATAAAACCTATCATAAGGATTTTTATTGCAATGATTTTGCTTGCGACTGGTATGATAGTTATGGCAAATGTTGATGTGGCTAGCGATTATATATGGCTTGCAATATTTTTACCCGCATATTTTATAATAGGTTACGATGTTTTATTTCGTGCAGTTACAAACATTGCAAGAGGTAAAGTTTTTGATGAATATTTTCTTATGACGATTGCAACTGTTGGAGCTTTTGCAATTGGAGAATATCCTGAAGCTGTTGCGGTAATGTTGTTTTATCAAGTGGGAGAATTTTTTCAGCATCTTGCAACTGACAAGTCAAGAAAAAGTATAGCAGAGCTTATGGATATTAGACCTGATTATGCAAATATTATCCGAGATGGAGTAATTACGCAAGTGGATCCTTTTGATGTTACAATAGGCGACCTTATAGTTATTAAAACGGGCGAAAAAGTGCCGCTTGACTGCCTTGTTATAGAAGGAAGCTGCGCACTTGATACTTGTGCTTTAACAGGTGAGGCGATGCCAAGAGATGTTGAAGTTGGTTGCGAAATTTTATCTGGATCAGTGAACCTTAGCGGGGTTTTAACGGCAAGAGTAATTAAAGAGTACGGCGAGTCTACGGCTAGTCGGATACTAGAACTTGTAGAGAGTAGTAGTAGTAATAAGTCATCGCAAGAAACTTTTATCAGTAAATTTGCAAAGTATTATACTCCATTAGTTGTTGTGGCAGCACTTATCATTGCGATAATTCCTCCACTATTTGTAGGCGGCTGGATTGAGTGGCTAAGCAGAGCTTTGACATTTTTAGTTGTTTCTTGTCCGTGTGCACTTGTAATATCTGTACCTATGAGCTTTTTTGCAGGTATAGGAAATGCAAGCCGCAACGGCGTTTTAATTAAAGGCGGAAACTATTTAGAGGCATTAGCAGCTAGTAAAGTTTTGGTTTTGGATAAAACGGGTACTATCACTCGTGGTATGTTTTCAGTAACTAAAATTTTAACTGATAGCATGACAGACAATGAACTTTTGGAAATTGCAGCTCATGCGGAAGGTTATAGCTCGCACCCGATTGCACTTTCACTTAGGGCAGCGTATGGACTTGATATTGATTTATCTAGGGTTTGTGGAGTTGTAGAAAATGCTGGGTTTGGGCTTAGCAGTTTAGTTGATGGCAAGTCGGTAATTATCGGAAGTAGCAAAATTATGGATAGCAATAATATCGATTATTTATATAAAGATGAGATTGGGACTATATGCCATGTTGCAGTTGAAGGTGTTTATGTCGGTGCGATAGTAATTAGTGATGAGATTAAAGAAAATAGCCGCTTGGCGATCGAGAATGTAAAGGCAGTCGGCATTAAAAAAGTAGTGATGCTTACTGGAGATAAAGCTGATACTGCACATGCTGTAGCTGAAAGTATTGGCATAGATGAAGTGTTTAGTGAGCTGCTGCCGACTGATAAAGTGGAGATTTTAGAAAGGTTACTTAGCGAGTTAGACAGCCGCGAAAAATTGATTTTTGTGGGTGATGGTATCAATGATGCACCAGTGCTTGCAAGGGCGGATATCGGAATTTCTATGGGCGGTATTGGTAGCGATAGCGCAGTGCAGGCTAGCGATATTGTACTTATTCATGATGATTTAACAAAAATCGCGGATAGTATTCGCTTATCAAGGAAAACACTGTCAATAGTTAGGCAAAATATTTTTGTATCAATCACCGTTAAATTAATTGTTTTGGTGCTTAGTGTATTTGGGCTTGCAAATATGTGGCTTGCAGTTTTTGCTGATGTGGGTGTTGCAGTTTTGGCTATATTAAATGCGATGCGTCTTATTAAATATAATCCATCTAAAATAGTTGTTAAAAAGCAATCATTAATTAAAAGCAAATTAAAGTAAGGTGATGCATAGGCAAGTAAGCGATTGTAAATCAAAATGATGGGAGTGCGAAATAAGTCTTATATATCAGCATAATTTATCAACATAATCTTTGGTGAACTAGTAGAAAATATGTGATTTGCAACAGAAATTATGCTTAAATTAGTCTTTTTGATGCTATTTAGCTGTAATTTAATGCTAATTTTGAAAACATATTGAATTTATGAATTAAAAGTGCTATAATGTAATAGACTTAATTGTATAGCAGTCTGTCGCAATCATGTAAGACAATATTTGCTAAAAGTCAGTAAAATAAATTTTTATGAGGTGGATTATGTTAAGAGATATAGTTTCTATAGCGGGTGACGCTAGAGTTGAGAAGGGAAGTGTAAAGGAACAGGTTGCGTTTGACACAGGGCGCGCACTAATTGACGCGGGTTACAGAGTTCAGACTGGCGGTCTTGGAGGTGTAATGGAGGCTGTTTGTCGCGGTGCTAGGTCATCAGAGAAATATCGTGACGGAGATATTATCGCACTAGTTCCATCTTATGATGCGACTGAAGTAAATGAATATGCAGATATCGTTATTCCTACCGGTCTTGACGTTATGAGGAATGCTATGGTTGCTAATGCTTGTGCGGTTATTGCTATCGGCGGTGGCTCGGGTACGCTTTCTGAAATGGCTTTTGCATGGTCTTTTTCTAGACTGTTGATTGCTTATGATAATGTTGGCGGCTGGAGTAGCAAGCTTGCAGGCACTAGAGTTGATAGCAGAGTTAGATATCCGGATATCCCTGAGGATAAAGTTTATGCTGTATCATCTGCTGATCAGGCAATTGGGTACCTTGATAAATATATCAAATTGTATACTAAACGTCATAAAGGAATTGTATTTATTGACGGTATCAGGAAATAATTTATTATAAAAGAATAGATAATTGTAGGTTTATTTCTATTGATTAAAATCTGCATTTAAAGTGTATTGTATTAATATTATAATATAATATATAAACTACTAATTTAATAATCGCCCTGCTTATGTGATTTAAGTAGGGCGATTTGCACAGCTTGTGCAGCGCTGCGCAAGCTGCGAGAAATGTGCGCAGAAAAATTAGTGTTGTTGCTCTAGTTGTTGACTAAAAAATTCTTATGTGTTATTATATACAAATAGGAGTATATATGTTGGGATTATTTATTGCATCAATGTCGATCGTGTTGGTTTTTTCGCTGGCTAGGCTTGCTGTAGGCGTTTATTTTCACGCTATGAAAGTGGTATATTATAAAAGCATTGTTGTAGACATACTTGATTATGTCTGCATTGTTATGTACATAATTATGGCAATAATGCTTGCTGTTAGTTTGGAGATTGCCGGTGTTTATGGCAAAGGTGAAGTTAATTTAACCGTTATCAGTCTTGCAGTCGTTGGTGGAATGTTCACACTTGAAAGAGCATATAAAATGTATATGAATAGAAATATGCTTGGCGTTAGGTCGGCTGCTTTTGACTTGAAGGCAATGAGCAAGCGTGCAGAGTTTGAATCACTATTAAATGTTTCTATGAATGAAATAACCATTGATAAGAGTAAATTTGATGAGTTTGATTTGCTAATTTCCGGAGATTGTTATAGCGAGTATTCGTTAAATGTAACTAAAACGTGGATTAACAAAGTAGCTGTACTTCTTATCCCTGTTGTGATTGCTATTGCAATACTGACAGCTGGAGTAGTGCTTGCAGCTTAATTTGTTTGCTGTAAATGATAGATGAATTCGGCGTTTTGTCGGATATTGGAGAGTATATGCAAGGAAAATTATATATTGTTGGCACGCCTATCGGTAATATGTCCGATATGACTTACAGGGCGGTTTCCACCCTTAATGAGGTTGATACTATCGCTTGCGAAGATACTAGGCATAGTCTGATTCTGCTTAATCGTTATGAAATTAAAAAACCTTTAATGAGCTACTACATGCATAAAGAGCGTGAGAGCGGTGAGAGGATTATTACTCTATTGCGTGAAGGAAAAAATGTAGCGCTTATCACTGACGCCGGTATGCCGTGCGTTTCCGACCCTGGCGCCGTACTTGTTAGTATGGTTAGAGATGCCGGTCTTGAATGCACAGTTATTCCCGGCCCGACTGCTGTTGCAAGTGCAATGGCGCTTACAGGTATCACTAGGAGAGGCTTTTGCTTTTTAGGTTTTTTGCCAGAGAAGAAAAAAGAAAAAATTGCTTTAGTTACTCCTTATTGTGATATTGATATTCAGCTTGTTTTTTATTCATCTCCGCATGATATTAATGATCATATCGATTTTCTGTATTCCGTTTTAGGTGATAGGAAAGTGTTTGCAGTAAAAGAAATTACTAAGATATTTGAGCGTGTTGAGTGCGGAACTTTAGGTGAGTTTCACATAGAGCAACCGCGTGGCGAGTTTGTGCTTATCATTGAAGGTAGAGTGGCGGCTAATGCAAAAGTAGAACTTTCTATTGCTGACCATTTTAATGCGAATTTGGCTACGGGACTAACTAAAAAAGACGCTATCAAGCTTACTGCTAAAGAGCGTGGCGTTCATAAGGATGAAGTATATAAAGTTGCTATTGACCTGTAAATTTATAGGTTGAACTTTATAACAGATATTACCAAACTATAGATAAATTATATTTTTAAATATTATATCCATGTGTTTATTATTTACTAATATTAATTTTTGCATTGCTTTGTGCGACATTGTTTTCTGCGATGATTGCATTTACTGCATCTTCGTGCGAGCGAGCAATCTGCATAAGTTTTCGTGTTTTCATGCTGATTGGCTGAACGGTGTAACTTTGGCTGTCTGTCGCCGAGTTTGTCTGCGTAGATTGGTTGACTGCAGATGATTGCGTGTTAGTTGAAGGATGTAAATTATCAGTGCTTGCCATGTCAAAATTATTGCTAAATGCAAAATTATTGTTAGATTGTTGGCCATTGTTATAGTTAGTAATAGGGGTTTGCTCGGGGAACATTGTAGTATTGGTTAATATGTTTTCTTTGTTTTCCGTAAATTGTTGAGGTTTTGCCTTGGGATTTGTAAAGAAACCATTGTAATTGCTAAACTTTTTCATATTTTCTCCTTTTTTTTAAGAAAGTATCTACAAAGCATTGATTTATTTGCTTCTTTATATTATAATAGTATATGTTAATATTTATGCGTGATGATTGTATCACGCGACAATTTAGATTACGGGAGAATGTTATGTCAAAATATATTAAAAAGATATCTATGGTTATTACTGTTGTTCTAGTTGCACTTGTGTCACTAGTGGCTTGCTCAGCGCAAATCACGTTATTAGAGGGTGGTGACCCTACTGCTGTTACTAAAAACAACAACTCTTTTATCGTGACTCAAGGCGATTACATGTATTACACTAACGGTAGCGTTGGTTACGATGCAATTGTTGAGGCTGATGATAATACTTACGGTAATGTTGTTAAAGGCGCTATTTATCGCTCTAAACTTGATGGTACGGATGCTAAAGTCCTTGTGCCTCAAATCGCGATGGACAATAATAGCAAAAATAGTTTGAATATTTTTGGTGAGTTCCTTTACTTCACTTCTCCATCAGTAACTACATCTAAAGATGGTGATCTTCAGACTACTTTTACTGACTTTTATAGAGTTGATATCACTGGTGATAATTTAGAGAAAATTACTACTCTTGAGACTGATTCTATGGAGTATAAATTCACAAATTTAGGTCTTTATTACATTGAAGGTTCGGATGTTTTTTATGTTCCTTATAATGACGGAATTGGCAAAGTTAAGACTGTAGTTGAGGGCGTTGAATCATCTTTCTTATCTACTTGCGAAACTTATAATCCCGCTGATGCTGTTAAAGCTTCAATGAATTCTGCTTATACTAAATCTCCAGAGGAAATCGATGGTGATCCATATAACATTATGTATGCATTAAAGTCTAACGGCGAGACTGCTGTTTTATTAGACGGCAAAACTTCTAAGACTAAATACGAGATTAAGCACGTTGAGAGTGAGGGCGAAAATACAATAGTTTATTATAATAAGACTATCACTAAAAATTCTGTTGCTGATCCTTCTGCATTGTTTGCTACTAAGTTTGATAAAGACCTTAAAGTTGTTACAGAAAAACAAATGAATATTGCAGCTCACGATTCTGCAACTATTAGATACAACACGTTTGATGACGGAGCTTTTGTAATTAATGGTGATGATATGTATATCCCTACAATTAGTGCTGATGGTACTGAATATGATGGAAAGAAAATCAGCTATAAGTTCAATGGTGATTTGACAGCAACTGAAATATTTGATATCCGCGTTGAAGGTGACAGTCAATTCTTATACTATTTCAAGACTAATGGATTGTACAAACAGAAGATGAATCCAGCTGGCATAACTAATCCTAGCAACAAAAATGATTTTGGATTTATAGGCACTCCAACTCCGGTTGTTAAAGAGTATATTAAAACTGATGGCGTTGCTCCTGTTCTTATAGGGAATAACTTCTATTACATTAATACAAACTACTTAAACTACATGTATGTTGTAGATATTTCTGATATAGCTAATAAGCATTCTATTATTGGTCTTAGAACTGATGATGATATAGAGTCTTACATTAAGTTTGTTGATGAGATGGAAGAGGATGTTCGTATTTTGCACGATGCTCTTATTACTGAAGACTTAGAAGATATCAAACCGTTTGAAAAGAAATAATTTCTTCTCAGTTTATATATAATAGCATTTAATATTGAATAATAATATAAATAGTGAGTGCTTTTTTATCACTCACTATTTGCGTTAAAATACACTCTGCTATAAATAATGTAGTAGAAAAATGAGGTTATAATGAATATTACTTTAGGTACACTAGTTAAAAAAATAATGAAAAAATGGTATATAATTGCAAGTACTATCCTTGTCATGATTGTAGCGGCACTTATATATTCTGTTTATATTGTAGATGCAAACTATGTTAATACTGCAACAGCTACTCTGAAATATAATAACTCAGTAGCGTCGACTGGATATATATCCGATGCAGATTTTAATCAGATGCAGCGGTTAATGTTGGATGATGAATTTAATGAGACAATTATAGAGAAGTTAGGAGCTTATGGTATTGCAGGGCTTGATATTTATAATATTGATCTTGAAAAAATAATTGTACTAAAAGAAGGTAGTAAGAGCAGTTTGATAACTTTTACTAGTTCATACTCTGACGCTGAATTGTCATATGAAATTTTAACTGCATATGTTAATATTCTACAAAATGATCTTAATCCTTATAATCTTTACGGAAATGTAGATGTCTATTTTGCTATAGGAATTATTGAAGACGCAAGTATAATTAATCTAAATGATAATATGGCAAAGATGCTGATTTTAGCTGTTGGAATTGCTATTATGTTTAGTGTTATTGGATTAGTAGTATACTTTATAACTGCTCGCAATCTTAAAAATATTATGGATTTCCAAAGCGAATTTGATATAAAGGTATTAGGTATTATTACTTTTGATAATGATGGAAACATGACTTGCGATGGAGAAAATAAGAAAAGTGTTACACTTGAACATTTAAATAATAAGGATGAGGAGGTATGTCATGATGGGGAATAATTTAGATGACAGAACTAGCGCCGTAATGGCGAGTTCGGAGATGCTAAATATCGTTAATAATCTGATTGAAGTTGTAGACAATAATAAGAACAGCCCGATCGCGATTATGCCGCTTTCTAATAATCATAGATCTGCTGAAGTGGTGTCTACTATTGCTAGTACTATTAGTAGTTATGCAAGGAAAGTTATTTTGATAGACGCTTTAACTGATGGAAATTTCGAAATTTGCACTAATGGACAGGATGGTTTGTTTGAGTACATTGTTGAGGATAAAGATCTAGAAAAGTGTATAATAAAAAACGCTAATCTAAGCTATGATATAATGCCGTCTGGCAATATGTTGAACGGTATAGAGTTAGCACATCACGCAGATTTTGAAGCTAAAATAACAGCTTTATATAAGTTTTATGATGTTGTTTTTGTGTGCGTTACCAAAGCATTCGATGGCGTTACAGCTTCAATTGCAAACAAAATTGGTCAAACTATGATTATCATTGATAAGAGCATTGATAATCAGCGCGACCTTATCACGTCTAAAAATTCTCTTTCAAACTTTATAGGAGCTGTAATTTTGAAATCTTCTAAACGTACATTCAAACAGTGGTTGAACACTAAAAGTAAGTAATTAAACTTTATAGAGATGTGAATATCAAAAGAGGAGGATGACATGAATATATTGAATATATTGTCTTCATCAGCAGGCATTTGGCTTGATGAAACATTTAGAGCATTTGATCATGCTATTTTACAAGCGTTTAGGGATTTGCATGAGAGCGCGGGTGTGTTTTTTGACCCGTTTTTCAAATTTATTACCTATTTAGGTGATGAAGGTATTGCAATAATTATTTTTGCTTTAATGCTTGTATGTTTCAATAAAACAAGGCGTGCTGGAGTTTCTGCCGGTGTTGCGATACTTATTGGTATTATAATAACTAATTTAATACTTAAAAATGTAGTTGATAGGGCTAGACCTTATAATTCGAGCGATGAATATTACCGATGGTTTGTAGAAGTATTTAATAGTGGCTTAAGTGATAAATCTTTCCCATCAGGACATGCGACAGCGGCATTTGCTTTAGTTACAGCGTTGTTCCTTGTGGGTGATAAGCGTTACAGCTGGCTTGGGTTTATTTTCGGATCATTGATGTGCATTTCAAGAATTTATCTTGTAGTTCATTATCCTACCGATGTCATTGCGGGTGCTCTAGTTGGTATTATTTCAGGAATTGGTGGATATTTTATTACTTCAGCAATTTATAAGAAAATAAATAAACATGATAACCGTTTTACTAATGTGTTTCTCACGTATGATGCATTTTCTGTTATTAATTCAATTAAAGCGAAGTATAATAAGAAAAAGCAAGTTGCTGTTGCCCCTCCTATATTAGGTTGTGATTGCGGTAGTGATGACAATTTAAGCGGCGAAACTGATGCAAACGAAGAAAGCGCAAACGAATTAAACAACAGCTTAGATTTAGTGAATGATGTTAATGTGGAAAGTAGCGTTAAATCAGATGCTAATCAAGCAGTTGACGTGTTAAATAATAAAGAAGATAAAAAAAAGTAAAATAATACATAAGTCGTGTTTTACGATATTAAAAATACCATTCGATAAACTATCGAATGGTATTTTGTTATATTAAATTGTTTTAAAGAATAAAGTGATATATTAATTTGATTAATAATTATTACTGGATATAGTTTAACAATATAATTTACATTTTGCGTGTATAGTATTGCAATGTAGTAATTTATTGTATATTATATTTCATTGTATTGCGTTTTTGCTAAAGATGGCGTAATTCCTGTTATGCTTATGAAGTTTCTATTAAAGTTTCTAACACTATCATAACCGCATTCAAGAGCGATTTCATGCATGTTAAGATTGTTTTCCTTTATTAGTGCGATAGCATATTCTATTCTGTACTCATTAATAACTCGTGACAAATTTTGACCGAAGCACTTGCCAAAAATGTTTGAAACATAGTGACTGTTATATTCTAATAATTCTGATAACTCAATAAGATTAGGTGATTTGTTGAAGTTTTCATCTAAATATTTAAGTGTATCTAGTGTGAACGAGCGATATTTGGCGTCACGTGTATAGAATACATTATCCTCATTAAATATAGAAAACATCATGCAAAGATGAGCAGTGACTCTGTATTTGTCGGTAATATGCTCTTTAAGATCAGTTATAATATCTGGCATATTTGTAAGCCTAAATATAGGAGTTTTGGCATATAAATCGTTGTAATATTCCGCTAGATCAGGAATGTATTTACAAGGGAATACACCTACAAAAATTTTGCTGCTACTCGTAGATATTATGCTGTGTGTTTGGTTCGGCATTATAATACTGGTGTCTCCAGCTGTAAGCGTTTGCATTACATTATCTATTAGCAAATCGATTGTTCCATCGTAGCAGTGCACGAACTGTACATCACTATGGTAATGTAGTTTAGAAGTGTGGTTTGTATAGTCCGCTATGGATATTTGACCATTCTTTATATCGAACTTTCTCATGCTTTCATTCATATATTATACCTCTCTATAATCTTACTTTATGTCTATATAATATAGTATTTGTCTGTATTTGTCAATCTTTTTAATGTAAATAAATTTAATTAAACATATATTTAAGTCTTATAGACAATTTGTTCTACAATTAGTTGGTAGAAGCCAATTGATTTGCATTTAAATTAAAATTTATTAGATATTATATATAAATCTACAATATTTTATCGCATTTATAATTAATAGTATTAATATATTTATTCAGAAATACGATTGAAAAATTGATAAATTTTTAAAATAATATTGATTTTGCTATTGCAGTATTGGTAAATTTATGATATAATTATATTGTTAATAATATAATGTTACTTATGAGGTGTTTATGAATTTAGAATTAAATGGAGACTGGTTTTTTAAGCAAGAAAATGATGCGCAGTGGATGGAGGCTAAGGTACCTGGCTGTAATTTTATTGACTTGATAAATAACAAAGTTATTGCGGATCCTTTTTATGGCACTAACGAGAAAAATTGTTATTGGATTGCAGAGAAAAATTGGATTTACAAACGCAACTTTGAGGTTACTAGTGAAATGCTTAGTCATGATAGATTGATAATTGTATTTAAAATGTTGGATACTCTTGCAACAATTATTATTAATGACAAGGTTGTTGCAAGTACTTGTAATTGCCATATAAAACATTCTTTTGATGTTAAAGATATGCTTGTTGTGGGGGATAATAAAATTGAAATAACTTTTTTGTCGCCTGTTGAATATGTTATTGCTGAGCAAGAAAAAGAGAAATGTCCTGCAAACAATAATGGATTAAATGGTATCCCGCATATTAGAAAACCGCAGTGTCATTTTGGATGGGATTGGGGTCCAGTCCTAACTCCTAGTGGTATTAGTGATGATGTATACATTGAGTGCGTGAATAACGCGGCTATCGATGATGTTAGGATTAGGCAAATACATACTGACGGCATAGTTAGTCTTAGTGTTGATGTGAAAATTGATAATTTTGACGGTGAAAAAATATATTGTGATGTTGTTGTAACTTGCCCAAAAGGAGTAAATCAAACTATATCAAATAATGTTACATGTGATGCAAACGCTTTGTTTGTTATCAATGCACCAGAAATTTGGAGCATTAGAGAGCTTAATGGGTTAGATAAACAGCCGCTTTATACTGTAAGTGTAACTTTAAAGAAAAACGATATAGTGATAGGAACTTCTACAAGGAAAATAGGATTGAGGACAATATGTCTTAATCAGGATATTGATAAGTACGGCAAGAATTTTCAGTTTATAATTAATGATACTGCTATTTTTGCAAAGGGTGCTAACTGGATACCTGCTGACAGTTTTATTAATGCTTGCAGTAGAGAAAAGCTAGAATATTATATAAAATCTGCTGCAGATTGCAACTTTAATATGATTAGAGTTTGGGGCGGTGGATATTATGAAAGTGATGATTTCTATGACTTGTGCGACGAGTATGGCATACTAGTTTGGCAGGATTTTGCTTTTGCGTGTCAACCGTATCCTTTCTTTATTGATGAATTCACTGCTAATGTAACTGAGGAAATTGCCAGCGTTGTTGCTCGTATCCGTGACCATGCAAGCTTGTGTTTGTGGTGCGGCAATAATGAAATTGAACTTATGGCGATTGCTTGGAAACTTCGCACTAAGTATGTTAAATGGACAGAGAAGTTTTTTTGGGAGTTGCTTCCAAAAATCCTTGCACCGTTTGACGATGCTACACCTTATATCGCAGGGACGCCTATTGGTACTGCTCATGATAAGGGGTTTGGGAATGATAATGTTGGTGATACGCATCTATGGGCAGTTTGGCATGGGCTTCAACCTATGACTTATTACCGCAAACGCATGACAAGATTTTGTTCGGAGTTTGGCTTTGAGTCACTTCCTGACCTTAAAACTATTAAATGTTTTGCAGAAGAAAAAGATTATTCGCTAACGTCACCAGTCTTTTCAAGTCATCAAAAGTGCAATAGTGGTAATATGAAAATGGCGTATTACATAGCTTCGAGATTTGCACTACCTAAGAAGTTTGAGGACTATATTTATTTGTCGCAGATATGTCAACAAGAATGTATCCGCGATGCAACGGAGCATTGGAGGAGATATAAAGGTCAATGTAACGGCTCGCTTTTTTGGCAGTACAATGATTGTTGGCCAGTTTGTTCATGGTCAAGTATAGATTATTATGGCAATTTTAAGGCACTTCAATATACCTCAAAACATTTTTTTGCACCTGTAATGATATCATTTGAGGACACTAAAAAGAAAATTGATGTATATGTAATTAATGATAAACTAAGCAGCTATTCTGTAAGTGTAGAGCTGAAGCTTTTAGACTTTAACGGGAACAAACTGTGGGATAAATGCGTTAATACAAATGTCAACATTAATTGCTCAAGTAAGATTTTATCTATTAAAACTTGCGAGTTAAAATGCAAGGCGGGTAATATAAATAACTGCGTTTTAGTCGCTAATATGTATTGCGATGGCAAGTTGATTTCTAGTAAAAAATTGCTATTTGATAAGGAAAAAAACATTCAACTTCCTAAATGCAAATTTGATATTAATTGCAGAGTTGAAGGGGATGAGGCAGTGTATACTATTCTATCAGATAAGTTTGCGAGGCTCGTTCAAGTTTTCGCTAAGACTAATTGTAATCCGCTATCGGACAACTTTTTTGATATATCAGCTGGGGAAAGTGTAGAGATTAGGCAGACAATGGATAAAGACTATTCAGTAGATGAATTACTTGCAAATATTTCTATTACGTCAGTAGCTGATATTAAACCAAAAGGTAGTAAATTTGGAGATTTAATGATACGCGTTAAAGTATTCATGACGCCAATTAACTTTTTCAACTGGATTTATTACAATAAAATTCCTAGGGAAATAAAAGTGAAAAACTAATAATAATAGATATTGCTGATCGTTTTAATAAGTTTTCGAGAATTAAAAAAAAAAAATTATAAAATTGTGAGGGATATATGAATAAAGTGATATGTATAGGTGAGAGCCTAATAGATTTTATGCCTAATGCAAATGCTGAGCTTAGCTATACGGCTAAGGCGGGCGGTGCTCCAAGTAATGTTTGTGCGTGTGTATCAAAATTAGGCGGAAACGGCTGTTATTTAGGCAAGCTAAGCACGGATGTGTTTTCTAGATTTCTGCTAAATACAATGCAAAAATGGGGGGTTAATACTGATTATGTTGTTATTGATGAAAAGTATCAAACTGCACTTGCATTTGTAACATTAGATGATAATGGCGATAGAGAATTTAGTTTTTATCGCAATGAAAGCTGTGACTTAATGTTGAATGAAAATGAGATTAATCCTGACATGTTCAGCGCTGGAGATATACTTCATTTTTGCTCAGTTGGACTTGTAGAGTCGCCATCTAAGTATGCACATTTGAAAGCTATAGAACTTGCAAAAAAAGCAGGAGCTAAAATATCTTTTGATGTTAATATTAGACAGAATTTGTGGGATAATATTGATAATTGTATTGCGACAATTTTGAAGTTTATAGGCAGTGCTGATATCGTTAAAGTAACTGATGAAGAATTACAGTTGTTGACTGGAGAAAAGTGCGAAAATACTGCAGTTAAATTACTGCTAAAAAAGGCTGAAAATTGTAAAATTTTGCTTGTCACTAAAGGCAAAAATGGTGTTGCAGTTTTTGATAGAAATTTAGCTAGTTTTAATAGAGATGCAGTAGATGTGAAAGTAGTTGATACTACTGGTGCGGGAGATTGTTTTATAGGGTCAGTGCTTTATCATTTGTGTAAGGGAATTGCAACATTTGACTTAAAAAGCATGGTAAACACTGTTGATTTTGCAAGTTATGGGTGCGGTGTTGTTATTGGTAAGAGCGGCGCTATGGAAGCAATGCCTACGCAAGAAGATATAACAAACCTGATAGAAAAATGCAATAAATAAACAAAATACTGCTGGTAATAATAATAGTTTTTTTGCGATAAAATTATAAATAATTAAATCGTAATAATTACAATAATTTATCATGTTTTTATGATATTTAACATCGGAAAATTTGATATAATATTATGAAATATTTATTGGAATTATAAATATTTATACCAAAATATATAACAAAATGCATGACAGAAATTTACGGCAAAATTTATATGAATTATTAGATAAATAAGGAGATTAAATGAATATAAAAAAAATAGCAAGTGAACCTATTTTCTTTGAAAGAAATAGAGTTTTTAGAATTTATTTAGGTGGCAAGCAATACTCTAAGTTATGTGGTGATCCTGCAGAGGATACGATGTTTCCAGAAGAGTGGCTTGCTAGCATTGTAAAAGCAATTAATCCGAAATATTTTGGTGAGCGTGATGGCGTTAGTATCGTTAGAGGTACTGATATATATTTTGATGATTTGGTGGAGCGCGAGAAGGAATTAGTGCTTGGTAATAGAAAGTATGATTGCCTTGTTAAATACCTTGATAGTGCGATTCGTTTGCCAGTGCAAGTGCATCCTACTAAAGAGTTTTCTAAAAAGAATTTTAGTAGCGAGTATGGTAAAACTGAAGCTTGGCTTGTTGTAGATACAAGACCAAATGCTAAAGTTTATTTTGGGTTTAATGAGTTTGTAGGTAAAGAAAAATTTGGCGAGCTTGAAGATCGTAGCCTTGATGAGAAAAACATAATGCAGAGTATCCTAAATGGCGTTGAGGCTAAAGTTGGAGATATGTATTTGATTAATGGCGGACTTATTCACGCTATTGGTGAAGGGTGTACAATTATTGAAGTGCAAGAGCCGACTGACTTTACTATTCAACCAGAGAACTGGTGTGGTGATTACAAGATTTCTGATAATGAAAAATATATCGGTCTTGATAAGTCTACGGCGTTAGATTGTTTTGATTATTCTATGGTAGGTGAGGTTGCTTTAAGGAGTGCTAGAATTACTCCGAAATTAGTAATCGGTACTCCAGAGTATACTAAGGAAGAACTTATTACTTATAAAGATACGACTTGTTTTGCAGAGAATAGACATGTGCTAAAAGATGGAAGTTTTGTGATATCTTACGCTCCTAGTGTTTATATTTTGCTAGATGGTGAGGTTACGATATCCGGAGATTCATATAGCAAAGTTGTCAATAAAGGTGAATACTTTTTTGTTCCGTTTGTAGCTGAAGGTAAGTATATAGTTTCCGGATTTGGTGTGCTTATAGAATGCTTGCCAAGCAAGCAGGACTAGTGTTAAAGTTAGATTAGGGGTTCTTGTTGTAATTGTTTTAGTAGTTAGAATTTAATATCGGTTAAAGCTGTTACGCACTTGCAGGCATTAATACATTCATGTGAATTGTACAATTTATTATGATAATTCAGGTGAAATATATACGGGAAATTGAATGCTATTTATGTATATAATTGACTTGCTAAAGTAAGTGTGATATAATATTTGTAGTAAATCAATATGTTAATGGTATTGATGAGCTAATTAATTTATGTCTAATATGCAAAATTAATGAAACATTTAGTATGTTTTTTCATATAAAATATAAGAGGTTTTTGGAGGAAATATGTGTCTTTGTAAAATTGCAAGTCAGTTCAAGGTAGGTGGTGAAGTGCTTAGCGTTGAGCCTTATGGAAACGGTCATATAAATACTACATATGTTGCAGTGGTAAATGTTGATAATGTCAACCGTAGATTTATAATGCAAAAAATAAATACCACAGTTTTTCCGCGTGTTGGTGAGCTTATGGATAACATCAGTAATGTCACTCGATTCATGGCAAACATCGTTAAAGATAACGGTGGTAATCCTGAGCGTGAAATATTGACAGTCGTTCCGACAGTTGACGGTAAGACATTCTATACTGACGATAAGGGGGATAACTACAGGCTATATATCTTTATTGAGGGTACTACCGCACTTCAAATTGTTGAAGATCCGAGAGTTTTTGAGGGCGCTGGTTGTGCTTTTGGTGGCTTTGTTAGCGTGCTTAACGCATACCCTGCTAGTAGTCTTTATGAGGTTATATATAATTTCCATAACACCGCAAGTCGATTCCAAAACTTTATCAACGCTGTTGATGCGGATAAGGTTGCTAGAGCGGATAGCGTTCGTCATGAGATTGACTTTGTTCTTCGTCGCGCTGGTATTTGTGACAAAATTGTAAATATGCTTGCTGATAAATCGTTGCCACTTAGAGTTACTCATAATGATACTAAACTTAATAACGTTTTACTTGATGATAAGACAGGCGAGCCTGTTTGCGTTATTGATTTGGATACTATTATGCCTGGTAGTTTGCTTTATGATTTTGGTGATGCAATAAGATCTGGCTGCAATACAGGTCTTGAGGATGAGCCTGATTTATCTAAAGTCTCTTTTGATATCAATCTTTATGAGAGCTTTGCAAAAGGATATCTTGCTGCAATCGGTGCAAGCATTACTATTGCCGAGCGTGACATGCTTGCTTTTGGTTCGATTCTTATGACGTTTGAATGTGGTATGAGGTTTTTGACTGACTATCTTGATGGCGATAATTACTTTAAGATTCATCACCCTATGCATAACATTGATAGATGTAGAACTCAATTTAAGATGGTTAGCGATATGGAAAATCTTCAAGATGAAATGAATGAAATCGCTAGGAGGTATTGCTCTATATGATTTATAGTATTGTGAAAACCACTGCAGCGAGTTGCATGGAAGTAGACTGGGATTATATTCCTGTCCTAAATCTTTCAAGTAATGATGGAGTACAAGAAGTCGAATTTAACACTTCTTGCCGTATGTGCTATAACGACAACGGTATATTGTTTAAATTTTATGCTGAAGATGATAAAATTAATTGCACTATGAGCGGTTATAATCAGCCAATTTACAATGAGGAAACTGTTGAGTTGTTTATTCAGCCGACTAGTGATTTGCATAAATATGTAGAGTTAGAATGGAATGCTATTGGCGGAAGTTTTTTAGCGAATATCAATAATGATTTGAAAGGTAATGCTGCTATCAGTCTTATTCAGGATAATATCATCAAAAGTGATGTTTATGCTGAAGAAAATGGCTGGTCAGTGTTAGGATTTATATCGAAAAAACTTTTTGATGCGGAAATGTCGGGTGAATGGAAGTTTAATGCTTATCGCATTAAACGCCGCTCAGATAACAGCATGATTCTTTATGCTTTTGCTCCGACTATCGATCCTGCTTTTCATCAGCCCGATAAATTTGCAGTGCTTAAGTTTTTATAATATATAAAGAAATATAGATATCAATATATAGACATTATGAATTTGTAAAGAGTTAGTTTTTGCAATACATGAAATATAATGATATTAATACATAAAGATATATAGACATGATACATGGCAATTTAAATAATTACATTATGCTTTGCACAAATTGTACAGCGTTATTTAATTATATAATTGATATAAATTAAGTGTATTTTCACTTTTTTATCACATTATTAATCAATAATTTAACAAAGTTAGGAGGATATAATATGTCAGTTTTAGTTACAGGTGGTGCGGGTTACATTGGTACGCACACGATTATCGAGCTTGATAAAGCGGGATATGAGGTAGTTGTTGTAGATAATCTAAGCAATAGTAAATTAACTGGGCTTAGACGTGTTGAAAAAATAATCGGAAAGTCTATCAAATTTTATGAGATGGATGTTTGTTGTGAAGATAGTCTTAGGAAGGTTTTTGCCGCTGAAAAAATCAATTCAGTAATTCATTTTGCCGGTTTGAAAGCTGTAGGTGAGTCTGTTGCTATTCCTCTTAAGTACTATGAGAATAATATTGTTAGCACTATTAGCCTAGTTAAAGTTATGAAAGAATTTGATTGTAGAAACCTTGTTTTTTCATCTTCTGCAACAGTGTACGGTAACCCTAAATCAGTGCCAATTAATGAGAGTTTTCCGCTATCTGCGACTAACCCTTATGGCAAAACTAAACTATTTATCGAGGATATTCTGAGAGATTATTATCACGCTAATCCTGAGCTTAATATAGCTTTGCTTAGATATTTTAATCCTATTGGTGCTCATAAGTCTGGTACTATCGGCGAAGATCCAAACGGGATTCCTAACAACTTGATGCCTTATATTACTCAGGTTGCAATCGGTAAGTTAGAGCAGCTTAGTATTTATGGCTCCGATTACAAGACTTGCGATGGTACTGGTGTGCGTGATTATATTCACGTTTCTGACCTTGCAAATGGGCATGTTCTTGCTATTAAGAAATTGGAAACTGCTCCTGGAATTGTTACTTATAATTTAGGAACAGGTAATGGATATAGCGTTATTCAAATGGTTAAAGCTTTTGAGCGTGCTTGTGGCAAAAAGATCAATTACCGATTAGCTGAGCGTCGTCCTGGAGATATTGCAGAGTGTTTTGCTGACCCAATTCTTGCAAAAAAAGAGCTTGGATTTGAGGCGAAGTTCGGACTTGATGAGATGTGTGAAGATTGCTGGAGATGGCAGTCGGCTAACCCTAATGGGTACGAGTCTTAATTAAAATAATTATTAATAGACGATGTGAAAAAATATTTTTACATCGTCTATTTTTTGTTCTTCCGATTCAACTTAAATTTTGCGTATGTTTATTGCAAAGATATAAATTAATATTTGCATGAGTAGCAGTATACATTGACGAAATGTAATGCGATGTGTTATACTAATATTATAAAATAACATTATTGCAACAAATTAATTGTCATTTATTTGCACGTTTATTTGTAGCTATGTATAAGGAGTACTATGAGAAAATTTGATACGCTGACCCAGGAACTTAAATATAAGGTGCTAAAGGAAGTTGCAAAGCTTGCTTTTGATGATAAACTTAGCGAAAGTTATTACGCTATTCCTAGGCTACTTGTGCCAAAAAATGCCGAGTCAATGCGTTGCTGTGTATATAAAGATAGGGCAATTGTTGAGGAAATGGTAAGGGGAGTTTTAGGTGCTAGCTGGACGGGGACTGCCGCTATAGATGTGCTTGATATCGCTTGTGATGAATGTCCTATTGAGAGATATACTGTCAGCGAAGGTTGCAGAGGATGTATTTCTCATAGGTGTATGGAGAGCTGTCCTGTTGATGCTATCCGCGTTAGAAGTAATAAACACGTTGAGATTGATCGTGAAAAATGTATCGAATGCGGCAAGTGCTTTAAGGCTTGTCCTTATGGTGCGATAAGGGAGCAAATCCGTCCATGTGTCCGTGCATGTAAAATTAAGGCTATAAAAGTCGATGAAAATTGGAAGGCTGTAATTGACCATGATAAATGTGTAAGTTGCGGAATGTGCATGATTCAATGTCCGTTTGGAGCAATTCAAGATAGATCATATATATTAGAAACTATAGGACTTTTAAATAATAGACAAGGAATTGTACCATACAAAGTTCATGCAATGGTAGCTCCTTCTATTGCAGGGCAATTCAACTATGCTTCTATTGAACAAATAGTTACCGCTCTTAAAATGCTAGGGTTTGAGTCAGTATCAGAAGTTGCTGTCGGCGCTGATATAACTGCTTTTAAGGATGCTCATGAACTGGCTGAGAAGGGTAGTTTAATGTCTTCTTGCTGTCCTTCATTTGTTGCATACGTTCAGCAATCTTTCCCTAAAATGGCAAAGTATATATCAGAAAATGCGTCGCCAATGGTTGAGTGTGCTAAGTTAATTAAGGATAAAGATGCTAACTGTAAAGTAGTATTTATAGGACCTTGTATCAGTAAAAAGCAAGAATGCAAGATGGAAAGATCGGGTGGCTATGTTGATAATGTTATAACATTTGAGGAGCTGCAAGCTATTATTGACAGTAGGGATATTGTGCTTGAAGACTTATCTCCATCTACAATGGATGCAGCATCTTACTTTGGTCGCGTGTTTGCAAGAGCAGGCGGAGTTACTGAAGCTGTACGCAATGTAATAGAGGCTGATGGGCTTAATATAGAGCCTACTATAATTGCTGCTGATGGCTTGGATAATATTAAAATTGCGATGCTTAAGAATGGAAAGGGATTGCCTGACGGTATGTTTATTGAGGGTATGGCTTGCTCCGGTGGTTGCATTAATGGTAGTGGTTGTGTTAATCATGACGCTCGTAATATTAAAGCAATTAATGCATATAGTGCTGAAGCTAGCAAGGATGTAATGATTGATAGTGTTAAAAGAAATTTGAAGATAGAGAATAATAAATAAGACTTTATTTATAATTAGTATAAATTATAAAATGCTGCAAAATAATATTTTGCAGCATTTTATTTTGTGTAAATTTGCAGTGGATTAATAGCAAATATATTATATAATTATCGCTGTTTTTTAAGTAATGCTAATTAAGAAAAAGCGCAAATATTTTTGATGGTATTTGCGAGGAAAAACTATACAGATAATTTATATAAATTATCAAATATAACATAGAAAAAAATATAGTATATTTTATGAATTATTTTATTATTGGTTGGTACTGCATTCCACGCATAGCATGTTCTATCGTAGCAATTACTTCATCCATATCTGTCACTAAAGAGCGAGGCTTTTTAGTAATATCATCTTGATAAAGTGGAGCAAAATAATAATGCTTTCTGTTACGCATTTCACCTATAACCTCTGCACTTGCGCCCAGTGCATCGTTAGAGCATAGTGCGATTACAACTGGTGCTTCGTTTCGTAGATGCGCTTTTACTGCCATTGTGACAGGAGTATCTGTAATGCCATATCTAAGCTTTGCTAATGTGTTTGACGTGCAAGGAGCAACTACCATAACGTCACATTTAACAATAGGCCCTAACGGCTCTGCTGCAACGATACTATCAACTATTTCTCCGCCAGTTATTTCAAGAACTTTTGTACGGAAGTCATCAGATAGCCAAAATCTTGTATCAATATCACGCACATTATAGCTGAAAATAGGTATTATTGTATGTCCTAATTCTGCTAATCTTTCCACAACTTGTAGGCTTTTAGATAATGTGCAAAATGAGCCTGTAAAACAATATCCTATAAGCATAATCGCACCTCATCAATCCGCATTATTGCATCGGTAAGTATTCTGCCGGCTGACTTTGGAGAGTGTTTCCCCGGCAGTCCTAGCGCATTGTCATAACTAAGTCCTAATGCAGAGATATCACAGTTATCAACGCTAGAATATGACGCTAAATCAAGTATATAGCTGCTTTTTTTAGCATTCATTAGCTTTTCTTGCGATAATACCTTAGCGGGAATTGTGTTGATGATTACATCCGCATCACTAATTGATGAGTTTAGATCATGTACGCTGCACTTGGTCATATGCGCCGCAGCTCGCTCATAATAGTCACTAGTGTGTACTGCAACATTCACCCCAATCCTATCTAATAGATTGGTAACCGCTTTGCCTAATCTGCCAAATCCTAATACACTAATATTCATGTCATATATTGAGATGTTTGTAGCGCGTATTAGTAGCATAAGTGCGGCTTCCGCAGTCTGGATGCAATTTTCTACAGCAAATACCTCGTCAAGTATTATGTTGTGATATGATATGTTTTTGGAAATCAAAATTGCCGCTTGATCGCTTGGTAATGCTCCTGCTATCATGATACTGTCATTGCAAATTGCGCTTAACTCATCACAACAGAATCTCTTAGACGGACTATAACAATAAATGGCAGGTTTTTTGTTATCGTAATTATCTAGAGATAAAGTGTCAAAGCCTTTTTCTCTTATGTATCTGAGTGTATAAAACATTCTTGTATCTTCCGTATCAATTATAAATGTTGGTTTTTTCATAGTGCCTCCTTATTGTTATATAGTATGTTAAGTGTGTATATTAAGTGCGTATATAAGCAGTCTACTTGTAGTTTAGTATGCTAATTATCATGATAAATAATTTGCAAAATCATGTAATAAATATAAATTTTAGTCAAGTAAAATTATATAATAAACTAATAAAAAATATTAAATAAATATAGCAATAATTTTTATATTACTCATGCATAAAACAGCAGATTTATGAGGTAAAAAAAATGCAAGTTTTGCTGACATAATAACAACTTTACGCATATATTAACTAGGAGGATTTATATATGACTAAAAGTTTATTACTCGCTGGCAATACGACAGACGGGTTCATTAATTATTTTAAAGAGTATGTTGGTAGTAGTTATGCTATTTTTATCAAAGGTGGCAGTGGTGTTGGTAAAAGTACATTTATGCGTGATGTGGAAACATTAGCAGTTGAGCGTGGGTATGAGGTGGAGTATGTGCCTTGTAGTAGTGATATAAATAGCCATGATATGCTGAAAGTTTATGGCATGAATATTACTATGATAGATGCTACAAGTCCACATGTATTTGAGCCGTCATGCTATGGAATCGATGGCGAAATATTTGACTTAGGTAGATTTCTTGATAGGTCGAAATTGATTGGTGCAGGTGGTATTATCAAAGATTGTTTAGAGCGTAAGAGCCAATCTTATAAGTGTTTATACAACGAGCTGAAAATCGCACGCCTTGCTCTTGATAATATAGCAAGCTTGTATTTTGATAATATTGAAAGTGATAAGTTTCATGATGTGCTTTATGATATACTTCAGGAAGCAAGGACTGATGAGAGCTGTCACAACAGAGATGCATTCCCAGATTACATAGATGCTGATGGCTATCATGATATCAGAGATGAATATGTTGACGGCAGAGAAGTTGTTTACTTGCAATCTAGATGCGTGGATATTTCTGAAAAAATTTTAGAAAGTGTTAGCAAGGCGTTAGATGATGAAGGTATTTCTCACATGAGATTTCATTCTATTTTAAACCCTACTAGTATTTCAGCGATCGCAACAAAAAATAAGTTTTATACTGCGACTGCGTTATCTGGTAGGCTTATTGATGTTGATGCTGTAGTAGATAATGTTAAATTATCTACTTTTGTAACTGACATTATTAAAGAGCGTGCTTGTGTAAATCACAGCTTGTGTCGTGCGGGTAAGTACTTTGCAAGATCAAGAGAAGCTCATGATGGCATCGAAATTATATATGGTGGTGCTATGGATTTTGCCGCTCTTGAAGCTGCAAAAAAAGAGTTTATAGATAAATTGTTTGATATTAAATAATTTATTGATGCATATAATTTAAAACTTCACATACAAAAAGGCGAGTGTTAGCACTCGCCTTTTTGTTGTGATAATTATAATAATGATTGTATGTCTTGACAGTAGTTAGCTAATGTATTATAATATAACTTATAGGAAGGTGTATTATGACAATAGGTAATGATTGGGATAATGTTCTTAAAGAGTATTTTTCATCGAATGATTATAGCTTGACTGCTGCAATGGTTGATGATGAATACTCAAGTTATAAATGCTATCCGCCTAAAGATAAAATTTTCACCGCAATGCAAGACACTCCTTTTTGTGATGTGAAGGTCGTGATATTAGGTCAAGACCCTTACCACACTGATTGCATGGCTGACGGCAGAGCATTTTCTGCTGATGTGGAAAAACTTCCGCCATCACTTGTGAATATTTTTAAAGCGATTAAGAATGATTATCCGCTATGCGAATTTGAGAGCGGAAGTCTTGAGTCATGGTCAAAGCAGGGTGTATTGCTTTTGAATACTTGCCTTAGCGTGAGGAAAGGCGAGCCACTGTCGCATAAGCATATAGGTTGGGAAAAATTAGTATCTAATATACTTAGAGCCGTGCTTGCAAAAGGCAATATCGTTTTGATGATATGGGGGAAGCCTAGCGAGAAGCTTATTGCATCGCTACCTAATCCTGCAAGTAATCTATATTTGACGGCGCCGCACCCAAGCCCACTTTCGGCATACAGAGGTTTTTTTGAGTGTGGTCACTTTTTAGCATGTAATGAGTATTTGGATACTCCGATTGATTTTAGCACTTATAAAAATGATAAATCAGATTAAATAATAATATGTATTTAGATAGTCTAACTAAAATTATAAATCATAATAAATAATTTGTGCATGTGTAGAATGTGCACAGGAAAAGTAAGAATATATAAGATTAAATAAGATTATATATTATATTGTAGATTGCTGTTGTATAAATTGCTTGATAATGGTATAATGTAATGATTGAATAAAAAGTAACGCACATTAGGAGGATCATGGGAAGGCGAATTTATAACGGCAGAATGAAGCTAGGTTTCATTGCTATGGAAAAAGGAATGAATAGATTAATAAAAGATGACCCTGAAGTGCGTGCATTTTCAGAAAAATTTGTGGACGGTTATAGAGTCCGTGTTTGTGTTTGCTCAAGTCAGCACGTAACGGTAGTGGAAAAATATAAAGATCAGTTTTATGGGTTTAAGGCTTCTAAACTTCCGAGTAAAGTTGATATCGATATAGTATTTAAGTCGTACAAATGGATCCCCGAAATAATTTTAGGCAAATATGGGCTGATGGAGTCTTATAATAATCATCAAGTTGTCCTTAAAGGAAATATCGCTGAATCAATTTATATTGTGCATATTTTAGAGAAGTTGCTTACTTATTCTATGTCGAGAAAAAAGTATATCAAATTAAACCATAGAGAGCCTGAGCGTGTTATGTTTAGAGCTGCTATGGCGTTTCACATAATATTTGACAGGAGGCGTACGAAGTGAAAGATTATTTTGAGTTTTATAATCCTGTATCACTAATCGCGGGGCAAAAATGCGTGCAGAGTCATCTGGCTGCGGAATTAAAATTGTTAGGATGCAAAAGAGTTATTGTTCTGTCTGATAATTATTGTAATGATAATGGGCAGCTGAAAATTGTGAGAGATAATATTAATGCTGGCGGTATTAATATCGGTGGAGTTTACATAGATATTCCCTTTAATGGTAACCTTGTTGTTGTTAAACGGATTGCCGATTTGTGCAGAATTAATAGTTGTGATAGTATTGTTGCAGTCGGCGGCAGTTCCGTGCTAGAAACGGCGAAGTGCGTTAAAATTGTTTTGACTCAGAATGCTCACAATCTTGATGAACTGCAAGGTTATGATACTGTTAGATCTGGTTATAAAATGCCAATGATTTTGCTTCCTGTTATGTGCGGATCAGGTAGCGAGGTTAGCAATGTTTCTGTCATTCGTGATCGCATTCATAATAACAAAATTGAAATCGTAACATCAGAACTTTTCCCTAATGCGAGCTTGATTGATTCGCAGCTGATAGCTAACCTTTCTAAAGATAGAGTACTAGATTCAGCATTTGATGCTCTTGCTAATGCTATTGAAAGCGTATGCTGCTTGCAACATAACCCGATATCTACAAGATATGCGTATATGGCAATAATGATAATTAGAGATAATTTGGAAAAAGCATTGAAAGGTGGCAAGAATACAATTAATTTACAAAAGTTAATGGAGGCTGCGTCGCTGGCTGGTGTAGCTCAAAGTAGTAGTATGCTTGGTAGTGTCCATAGTATTTGTCATGGTATTTCTATTATTCTTGACGTGAATCATGCAACCGCCGTGGGCGAGGTTTTGCCGCGTGTGCTTAAGTATAATATTGAAAGCTCTAAGGAAATGTATGGAAAAATGCTTTTTTATATCCTACCTGAAAGTGAGTATGTTTCTACGCCTAAAGAGAAACGTGCGGAAGTATTTTATACCTTTTTGCATGATTGGTATATGCAGCTAAAAAGAGGTATCAAGGATATGAAAACACTTGCAGAGCATGGATTATCTGTAGATAATATAGATGAAATTACTGGCAAGGCACTGATGGATGGTGCGAATCTTACTAATCCTCGTCACATTGATGATAATGCAATTAAGTTGATACTAACAAATATTTTGGAGGGCAAGCTATGAGCGGACAGTTTTGCAATAAAGCAAAAATAATGGTAGGTGATGAAGCGTTAGAGCGTATCAGCTTCGAAATTTATAATTGCAACTGTACAAGAATTTTTATCATAGTGGATACGCAAAGCGTTTCGACTGGTGCTTCAAAGATGCTTGAGCGGATTATTAATTATACTGATGTTACTGTGACATATGTTAAGTTGCGAGTGAAGAAATATGCAACAATTGATGATGCTGTACTTGCACATAAAATATTCCGCGATTCAAAATGCGAGTTTATCATTTGCTTAGGCGGTGATGTTGTTACTAATATTGCTATGGCTGTCAAGCTGATGGCAAACCTCGGCAGCACAAATATATTTGGATCAAGTAACTATGTTGCGGAAGATAAAATTCCGCTTATGTTAGTACCAACTAATGTAAACAACTTTAATAATGTTAATTTTGGAGTTGGGCGTGCTGTTATATTTGACGAAAACAATGTAAGCAGAACCCTCACTGGTCGTACTCTAGCTCCTAATCATATTGTTATAGATAAACGTATGATTATAAAAGTGAAAAATTATGTGCAAGATATTAGGGTTGTGATGGCTGTAGGTATGTCTTTGATTGCTCTTATGGAAGAAGAAACTCCGCTTAGTGCAAAGGTATTTAGCTTTGCTGCACTTGATATTGCTAGAGATCAGCTTTTTGATGAAAAAGTCAATTTGAAAAAATATCCAGATAAAATTATCAATGCAATTGTGAATGCTAATATCGCATACTCTGGTAGTTATCTTAATGTTTTCGCTGAAGTGGTTGCAAATATTGCAGAGCGTAAAAATTTGCAATATTACCATGTTTTTGCATGTATGATTGATAGGCAGCTTGCAATTGCTGCTAATAGATTGGATGATGTTGATGTTAGTACACTAGGAATTTATATAGGAGATGAGGGGTTCTTTTGCTTGCCAAATAATGAAAGGCGTATTTATGTGATAGGTGTTTTTAGGTGTATCCTTAGCAAAATAAATCAAAACTTAGGTCTTACAAAGACTCTTACTGAGTTAGGCGTTACTCCTGATGATGCGGAAAGTATAATTAATGAGGTTGTAGCACAGATAAGCCCTAGAGCATCTGAAACGCAAATTGCAAATGTAAAAGAATTAATTAATTATACGCTATAATATATTTTAAATATTTATATTCTATAATTATAATATTGTTTGTTGACTAATTTAATAATAAATATTTTTATACTGTTACCTTAACTGGTGGCAGTATTTTTTTGTTTATTTTATGTATTATCTAATAAAGTATGGTCATAATCGTACTACAAGCGATGTGATTGAAAAAATACTTTTTATATTATCATCGCATTGTATGAAGTCGAATCTACATTTTATTGCTGAGGCAATGCTAATTAGTCACGCTAAGAAAAATATGTTTGAAAAATAAAAAATAAAAGCAATTTGTGTATAAATCTATATTTTCATGTCAACACTCTATAAGAAGCGAGGTGGATATGAAAAAATTTTCTATAATAATTACAGTTGTGATACTTATCATTGCTACATACTCCGTGCCGACTCTTATGCGAGATAATGAGGGTGAATCGGTAAGTGTAAGTTATTACACTCACGGTGATGTCACAGGAAAATCTACATATATGTTTGACGATATTTACTTGACGAATTGCGATTACAGTCAAGCGAAAAAAACAGAGCGTGAGTTAGTTAATGTTGTAGGTATAAGTTATACTTTAGCAGGGAATTATGACAAGTTTTGCGAGGTGCTAAATACATACGGAATTGTAGTGCTTAGCACTGAGATAGTAGGCAATATACATATCATTTATGGTCGGTCAGAGCGGTGCGGTCAAACACGTATTGTTGATGGCATTGCTGTTAATATTCAGGTCGCTATAAGGGATGATGTTATTACGATAGGTACTCCACTTATCATGGGGAGCTATTGAATAAATTTTACGGAGGTTTTTTAATGGAAAAGAAGCAAACAAGTTTTAGTCTAAACAAAGTCACATCATTTTTGAAGCGTAATATTTATTATGTGCTTATGATAGGGTGTGTGCTTGCAATCGGTGCGATAGTTACGACTGTTGCCCTAGTTAATAGTCAAGATACGATTATTGATGCAGGTGGTAATCCACCTATCGTAACTCCTGATCCTACGCCAGATCCTGAGCCAGAGCCAGATCCAGATCCACCTGTCATAGTAAGAGATTTTATAGTAACTATGCCAGTTATGGGCGGAACAATTGCTGATTCATTTAATGATACAGTGCTTGTTTGGAATGATACTCTTGGCAAACATACTACTCATCAAGCTCTTGATATTGCAGGGGCGCTTGGTTCAAATATCATTGCTGGTTTTGAGGGTGTGATTGAGAGCATAACAACAGATTTTGCAAATGGTTCTATAGTGACTATTAAGCAACAAGATGGGTTTACATCAGTATACACTCTTGTTGATAATGTAAAAGTAAAAGTTGGCGATAAAGTAGGAGATCAAACTGTTATCGGCACGATCGGTACATTTGTATTTGAGTCGGCTGAAGCCCCTCATGTGCATTATGAGCTGCATAAAGATGGCGTTTTGGTAAACCCAGAACTTTATATGTTATCAGACGGAAAATAATATTAATTACTGTTAATTTATTTGGTAACTCTATAATCTATAAATTTTTGACAATTTAGTGGCTAAAATGTAATGTGTTTGAGCCTGCCACTAATATCATCAAATCAATGTGAATATCATGATAGAAGCTACAGCTGTAAGGCGGTAGCTTTTTTCGCACTATATTTAGCTTTATATAGTGTATTTTAGTAAGGCATTGCTGCTTATTTTTGCTTGACAAAACAGCGTATTATAAGTTATAATGTATTGCTATAAATTAGCGGCTTATATTTGAAGTCGCAAATTTAATATTATATTAAATACAAGTGATAAGTGTTGTGATTCTGCACTTGTCAAAAAGAGGAGTTTTGTTTATGAAGTTAGGTGTTGTTGGATTGCCAAATGTCGGCAAAAGTACGTTGTTTAATGCTATCACTCAAGCAGGTGCGGAGAGTGCAAATTATCCGTTCTGTACGATTGAGCCGAATGTCGGAGTCGTGGCTGTGCCAGACTTTAGACTTGACGCGCTTGCTAAACTATATACTAGTAAAAAAATGGTTCCTACTTACCTTGAGTTTGTAGACATTGCAGGTCTTGTTAAGGGTGCTTCTCGCGGTGAGGGATTAGGTAATAAATTTCTATCTCACATTCGTGAGGTAGATGCTATTGTCCATGTTGTTAGATGCTTTGAGGATATTAATATCACTCACGTTGATGGAAACGTTGATCCTATTCGTGATATTGAAACAATTAACTTAGAGTTGATTTTTGCTGATATGGACTCTGTTTTTAAGCGTCTTACTAAAGCTAAAAGTGGCGCAAAAAGTGGTGATAAAAAGTTGCTTGTAGAAATTGAATTGCTAGAGAGAATTTATCAGGTTTTAGAGTCAGGTATGCCTGTCCGCTCTATTGACTTTAATGAGGAAGAAGTTCTTCAGGCTAAGGATCTTTATTTGCTTACAACTAAACCTGTTATTTATGCTGCTAATATTGCAGAAGATGAGATTGGCACAGAAAATAGCATGGTTAAAAGTGTCCGTGAATTTGCTGATAAAGAGGGTGCTAGTGTTGTAGTTTTATCTGCAAAAATAGAAGAAGATATATCATCGATTGATGATGACGATGAGCGTAAAATGTTTGCTGATGAATATGGTTTATCTCAAAGTGGACTTGATGTTTTAGTTTCTTGTTGTTATGAGCTTTTAGGTTTGATATCATACCTTACTGCCGGAGAGAAAGAAACTCGTGCTTGGACTATCGAGCGTGGGACTAAAGCACCGCAAGCTGCGGGCAAAATTCATAGTGATTTTGAAAAAGGCTTTATTCGTGCGGAAATAATTGACTTTGAAGTGTTGCTTGAGCTAGGATCTTACAATGCTGCAAAAGAAAAGGGCAAAGTTAGATCAGAGGGTAAAGAGTACGTTATAAAAGATGGCGATGTCGTTTTGTTTAGGTTTAACGTTTAATTATATATATTGTAGTTAGTTGATTTTTTATTGCTACAATGAGTGGCTAGTTTTTATTAAGAGAGGTTTTGGTTATGGATTATAAATTAGAGATTGCTAAACTTATTAGCATTGATGATGTATGCTTAGAGGAAATATTAGACTTGGTTATGCCAGCAAAAGATACTGCTGTTGCTGATTGGGCTTTTCCATGCTTTAAGTATGCTAAGGCTCTTCGCAAAGCTCCTAACATGATTGCTAGCGAAGTTGTAGATAATATTAGCAAGCCGGATTTTATTGCTAGTATTGAGGCTGTTAATGGTTATGTTAATTTTAAACTATCTAAATTAAGCTACGCTAAGGGTGTGGTTGATGCAGCTTGTTCTGCCGGTACAAACTATGGCGATAGTAACTTAGGTGCAGGCAAGACTATTTGTATTGATTACTCTAGTATCAATATAGCTAAACCTTTTCACATGGGGCATTTGTCAACTACTGTTATTGGTGCAAGTCTTTACAGAATTTTAGGCAAGCTTGGTTATAATGTTGTTGGCATTAATCATTTAGGTGATTGGGGTACGCAGTTTGGAAAACTAATTGTAGCATACAAATTATGGGGCGATAAGGATGATGTAAACGCTCGCGGAATTAATTCGCTATTAGAAGTTTATGTCAAATTTCATAAAGAGGCGGAGAGCAAGCCAGAGCTGAATGATGAGGCAAGGGCTTGGTTTAAGAAGATTGAAGATGGTAACAAAGAAGCAATTGATTTATTCCTTTGGTTTAAAGAAGTAACGATGCGTGATGTTAGCAAAATTTACGATAGACTTCATGTCGCATTCGATAGCTACAACGGCGAGAGTTTCTATAATGATAAAATGCAGCCTGTATTAGATGAGCTTGAGGCGAAAGGGTTGACTAAAATTAGTGACGGCGCTACTATTGTAGAGTTTCCTAATGATGAGATGACACCTTGTTTGCTTAAAAAAGCTGATGGCGCTACATTATATGCTACTCGTGATATGGCAGCGGCGTTCTATCGCAAAAATACTTACAACTTTTATAAAACTTTATATGTTGTTGCATATCAACAAAACTTGCACTTCAAACAGTTTTTTAAGGTTATCGATATGATGGGGCATGAATGGGCAAGTGATTTGGTTCATGTGCCGTTCGGTATGGTTAGTATAGAGGGTGGTAAACTTTCTACTCGTGAAGGCAATGTTGTTTTTGTTGAGGATGTTCTTGATACTGCAAAGGCACGCGCACTTAGCGTAATCAATGAAAAAAATCCTGACCTTGATAATAAAGATAGTGTGGCAGAGATGATCGGTACTGGTGCAGTAGTATTTGGTGTGCTTACTGGCAATAGGATTAAAGATATCAGCTTTAGTTATGATAAAGTACTTAACTTTGATGGCGAGACTGGTCCTTACGTTCAGTATACGTATGCTAGATGCAACTCTTTGATTGAGAAGATTGCGAAAGATGGCGGCGAAATAGATTATTCTACATTTGAAAAGCCTGAAGCTTATGAGCTTATTAAACTTATTGATCGCTATCCTGCTGTAGTTGCTGATAGCGGCGCTAAATATGAGCCTTCTCTTGTGACTAGACATCTGCTTGCTATTGCAGGGCAGTTTAATAAGTTTTATATAGAGCAAAATATATCTAACTCTGATAGCGGTGAGAAAAACGCAAGATTACTTCTAGTTGGTATCGTTCGTGATATTATAGGTAGCGGTATGGCTCTGTTAGGTATTGAATGCCCGTCTAAAATGTAATGACCATTATGATAGTTGAAAAGGTATAGCATAATGTATATTGTATTATGTATTATATTGCATATTATGTAAATAATAAAGACGTCATGCTTAATTGTATGCCGTCTTTTTTCATGTGTTTTCAATAATGATATATACCATACTTATATTAACATTAAGATTTCATTATATGCAATTAGTATTATTGCCTTGCTATTCCTTTAGAATTGTTGTATAATATCCAAGGTAAGACATATTGATACATCCTGCATACTAGCAAGGTAACTTATGTCGATTAGTAGCACACGATTTTTGTTTAAGACTGTGTACTGCTATTGATTTTATTAATTTAGGAGGGTTTTTATGAAAACTATCGGAACAATTTCAAGAGGTATTAAAGCACCAATTATTAAAAAGGGTGATGATTTAGTTACTATCGTTGTTGATAGCATTATGGATGCGGCGGCTGAGGGTAACTTTGACTTGCAAGATAAAGACGTTGTTACTATGACTGAAGCTATCGTTGCTCGCGCTCAGGGAAATTACGCTACTCTTGATCAGATAGCTGCTGATGTTCGTGCTAAAACTGGCGGCGGTACAGTAGGTTTAATATTCCCTATCATGTCAAGAAATAGATTCTCTATGATTTTGAAAGGTATTGCTAGAGGCGTTGATAAACTTGTTATCCAAATGTCTTATCCTGGCGACGAAGTGGGCAATCCACTTATCCCTATGGATTTGATTGATGCTAAGGGTGTTAATCCTTACACTGATGTTTTTACTGAGAAAGAATTTTATGATACTTTTGGCAAAATCGTTCATCCATTCACTGGAATCGATTACGTTGAATTATACAAAGAATATGCTAGCGAGAGCTGTCCTTGTGAGATTATTCTTGCTAACAGCCCTAAAGAAATTCTTAAATATACTGATAAAGTTATCAATGCTGATATCCACACTCGTGAGAGGACTAAGCGTATCTTGAAAGAAGCGGGCGCAAGCGTTGTTTTGAACTTGGCTGATATCTTGAATAAAAGCGTTAACGGTAGTGGTTTTAATGAGTACGGTCTTTACGGTAGTAACTTAGCTACAGATAATTCTATCAAATTATTCCCTCGTGATGGTCAACCTTTAGTAGAGAAAATTGCTGCTAAATTTAAGTCACTTACAGGTAAAAATATAGAAGTTATGATTTACGGCGACGGCGCTTTCAAAGATCCAATCGGTGGTATTTGGGAACTTGCTGATCCAGTAGTTTCTCCAGCTTACACTGCAGGGTTAGAGGGTACGCCTAACGAGCTTAAATTAAAGTATTTAGCTGATAATGCAATTGGTGATTTATCTGGTGATGCTGCTAAAGAGGCAATGATTAAACTTATTCAAAATAAGAAATCTAACCTTGTTGCGGATATGGCAGCTCAGGGAACTACTCCTCGTAGACTTACTGATTTGTTAGGTAGCTTAAGCGATTTGACTTCAGGCAGTGGAGATAAGGGTACACCTATTATTTTAATACAAAACTACTTCACTAATTACAGCGATAACTAAGTCGACTGAAATAATTTTGCAAAATTAATAATATAAAACATTAAATTTAAAGACTATCTTGTGCAAGATAGTCTTTTTTGTTTTGCGTATTAAAATACTAGCGCCTTAGGTTATTGCAATTAAAATGAAAGTTTCTGAATGTGCAATCCGATGTTTAACTATTTTTTACTTTTTATAGGTTTTTATCATTTTGTTGCTGAAAAAGTGTTGACAAATTTACATTATGTGGTATCATGTAAATAACTAATATTCTATACAATATTACAGCGCATAAATTATAATTATGCACTATACATTGTGTAGATATAGTAACTTAGGGAGTATCATGGCAAATAATTATAATGCGAAATTTAATAGCTTTATTTTTAGCTTTTTCTTTATGAGATAGCTTCAATTTTGATATTTAATTCGCGGTATTGATAGTATTTGTGTCGACGCTGTTAAGGTGTCGATTTTTTTTATAGGAGGAATGTAGATGATTATTGTTGTAAGTAGTAAGTCAAAATCAGATGAGCTGAAAGGACTGTTTAACTATATTGAAAGTCATAATGTGCAAATTAAGCAAACAATTGGTGAAACTCATACTATTTTGGGTTTGGTTGGAGATACTGTTAAGATAGATATGGATGCAATTTCTACTTTTCCTGTAGTTGAAAGCGTTAAAAGAGTTCAAGAACCGTATAAACTTGTAAATCGTAAGTTTCATGAGATTGATACTGTAATTGATATTGGCGGTTTCAAGATTGGTGGTGGTAATTTCAGTGTTATCGCAGGGCCATGCTCTGTAGAAAGTCATGATCAAATTCTTGAAATTGCAAGAGGTGTTAAGCAAGCTGGCGCTGGAATACTACGTGGCGGTGCTTTTAAACCTAGAAGTTCTCCGTATGCTTTTCAGGGCTTAGAGGGCACTGGATTAATGCTTTTGTCAGAGGCAAAAGCCGCAACAGGAATGCCGTTAGTAAGTGAAGTTATGAGTACTGATGATATAGCTTTATTTGATGATGTTGATGTTATTCAAGTCGGCGCAAGAAATATGCAAAACTTTAGATTGCTAAAAGAACTTGGCAAATTGGATAAGCCGATTTTGCTTAAAAGAGGACTTGCAAATACTATTGAAGAATGGCTTATGAGTGCTGAGTATATCATGGCTGGCGGTAACGAAAAGGTTATTTTATGCGAGAGAGGTATTAGAACATTTGAGACGGCAACAAGAAATACTCTTGATGTTTCAGCTATTCCAATTATCAAAAAGTTGAGTCATCTGCCGATCATCGTTGACCCTTCACACTCGGCAGGTATGTCGCACTTGGTGGAGCCTTTATCTCTTGCTGCTATTGCAGCAGGCGCTGATGGATTGATTATAGAAGTACACAATAATCCGCAAAAAGCACTTTGCGATGGTGCTCAATCGTTAAATATTCCTCAGTTTAATGCGCTAAATGCTAAGATTGATAAATTAGTTGCGTTCATGAAAAGTCTATAAAGTTTGAGTAGACGCAAAAAGGAGATAGTTTATGACATTTGATAAAGTTATATGCCAAGGTGTTAGTGGTGCATACTCGCATAAGTTTGCAATTGAGAAGATTGACGGCGTGAGCGCGGAAAATATTATGTTTGTATCAACTTTTGATGAAGTTGCTAAGCAAATATGCACTAGCGATAAGTTTATCGGTGTTTTGCCGCTTGAAAATAGTACGGCAGGCAGTGTCGATGACACATATAGGCTGCTTGATAAATATTTTCTTAATATTTGCATGTTGGATTCAATAAAAGTAGATCATTGTTTGCTTGGTCTAAGCGGAGCAAAAAGCTCTGATATTAAAGAAGTTAGCTCTCATCCTCAAGCCCTTATGCAGTGTGAGAATTATCTTTTACGCAACAATATAGCAACAAGAAACGCACTTAATACCGCTATTGCTAGCGAGCAGTTAGCTGTAAGTTGTGATAAAAGTAAGGGTGTAATTGCTAGCAACTTGTGCGCGGAATTGTATGGCTTAAATGTTTTAGACAAGGCAATTCAGGATGCTAAAAATAATTACACTAGATTTGTAGTTGTCTGCAAAAATATAGATTATAATGCTAATAATAACAGAATCAGCCTAGTTTGCTCTACTGCGCATAAGCGTAATAGCCTAAGCGAGCTTATCAATTTATTTACTGAATGCGATATTAATATGACTAAAATTGAGTCGAAAAACATCGCTAATACTGATTTCGAAGTTAATTTTTATATAGATATAGAAGGTGGTATTTATGATGTTGGGGTAGTGAAATTGTTTGACCTGCTTAGCGCAAAGTGCCGAACATTCAAAGTGATTGGTACATATAAAGCATAGGAAAATATTTACAATTATACATTACGGAATTAATTAGGTATAATGACATGAGGATTGCTAATAATAGCTATGTAGTCGATTATAATCGTACTGCAGAAGGAGAAATATTATGGCATACAGTAATTCGAATCAAACAAATGAATCAGGATCAAGAAGCAAAGAAAGAGCAAATGGCGCTAACGGTCAGGCTAATAGAAATATGGGCACTGAGCAAATCGACGATTGCGGTAAAGATGGTTGCGGCTGTGGAAACGGTTGCGGTTGCGGAAAGGAATCTGAGTAATTTATTAATGCTTAAATAAGCAATAATAAGTAAATTAAAATATCATCACAGCTATAATTTAGCTGCGATGATATTTTTTTTAGTAAACCAATAATTTATTTTGGTAGTTAGCAATTTATTGGAAAATGATTTATAGTGCGAGTATTTTTTAGCAAGTTGCATACTAATTATATATATTATAATATGTAGTTACCATTAATACTGAAAAGCTGATAGACAAATTTTTATTTTAATGGTGTAGAATATAAAGTTAATTGTACGAGTTTACCTATATTTCTGGCTTTATCTATATCAAGCTTTGTGATTAATTGTCCACGTTTGAAAAGCAATGAGCCTGAGCTAGAAAGGATATTTCGAAATAATGTTCTATTAATCAAGAAATCATAGTTTGTAATTACTGTTGGTATGCAAATCTCAGTTTCTTTCTTTGGAATATCTTCCTTGCACTGTTTATCTAATACAAGTGTAGTAGATGAGTATGATGCAATGCGGAATTGTATTATATTTTTAAGATCGGTAATTAACCTTTTTATTGCGTACCTTTCATCAACTAATACGTCTTGAAGGTTTCCTAAATGCTTGCCTTGCATTGAGCATATGTATACATTTGTAATGTTTAATAGCGGGTATTTAAGTTCGGCAAAATTATAGTGCATATTTACTGTTATAACATCAGAGATTGCAATAATATCTGTAACTTTTATTGCCATGCAATCGTCAGTGACAAAGTATTCAATGCTGCCTTTATGATATGTAAAGCCAGTTACTCCGCCTAAATCAAGCGCAGTAGATATATTTACGATTTTTTTTCCTATAATTGTAGATAATAACATTATATTCACCTCTTGTATATATTGTTTTGCAGCACAATTTAGTGCTTTACATTATAATATATTATAGTGTGAGTTAAAATATGCGTAATTTTAAATATTTTATATTTTAATGATAAACTGATATGTTTTTTTTCTGGTAATTTGTATTAGTAGTATTTTGAAAATGTTTTTTCATCATTAATAGATAATATAATATTTTGCGGTAAAAATATATTATATGCGTATGTTAAGGTACTAAAATGCAAGAAAGCAAGCCTTTTTCTGAAAAGGCTTGCTTTCTTAATTCTTATAATTGTTATTTAAGTTAATTTAACAGTGCAGTATAGTTGATTGCAGTTTTAATTAGCTATTAAGGCTTTCGTCTTTAGCGGAAATTTTGTTTTCTCCAATAAAGAATAATGCAACAGTTCCTGGTCCCGAATGTGTTCCGATAACAGGTCCAATCTCGCCAATTTGTACATCAGTGTACTCAGTTTTTTCTAATATTTTTGCTTTTACAAACTCTGCATCCTCAATACAATCTGCATGAGATACAAATATCATTTGATCGTTTCTATCTGATAATATTTTCTCTATCATTTGCTCAACTAACCATATCAACGCTTTCTTACGGCCTTTTGCTTTATCTAGCGGAATTAGCTTTCCGTTTGCATTGCAGTACATAAGTGGTTTGATCTTTAAGATTGTTCCTGCAAATGCTGCTGCCTTGCTGATACGTCCGCCACGTTGTAGGTGGTGCAAGTCATCTGCTGTGAAATAGTGACATATTTGATCTCTATTTGCAAGTGTATAGTCGTAGTTAGCTTGCAAGTCCATGCCATTTTCTCTAGCTTTTAGTGCAAGCAATACTAGTAAACCCTCACCAGTAGATGCTCCTTTAGAGTCTAGTAGTAATATTTTTCTATCTGGATACTCAGCGCGCAACTCCATAATTGCAACCATTACATTGTCGTATGTGCTGCTAAGACCTGATGAAAAACAGATATGCATTATATCATTACCTGAATCAAGGATAGGCTTAAGGTTCTCTTTAGTAAAATATGTTGTTATTAATGAAGTGCTTGGCATAGCTCCTTCACGAATCATATTGTAAAATACATCCGATTCAAGCATTTTGTCAATTCCGTACTCAACATCGTTAATTAAATATGACATTGGTATGATATGGAAATCGTCTGTATGGTAAGTTTTAGGTAGGTCACATGTAGCATCTGTTGTTATATAATAAGACATAAGTTTTTCTCCTTGTGTACTGTAATTGCGCTTTTTTCGGCAAGCTATATGCCGTGACTATATTGCTATACTGCGATATTGCAATTGTATTAGTGTGTAAATATATATTGTTAGTATATTCAATTTTTACTTACTTACATATATAATATTAGATAAAGTCTTTTTTGTCAATAGGTTTAAGCGATATAACTCAAAATTATTCAATAAAGCAAAAAAGTTCAATGTTGCGAAGGAGTTATGTAAAATTAATCTATATTTTTTGAAAAGTGCTTAAATTTTCAATAATTTCTCTTGCAATTTATTTAAATATGCGATATTATAGAGTATATCAGGAATATAATATACCTTACTACATAAGATAATATAAAATGATCATTATGTTTAGGTAGGTGTTATGCGAATGTTTTTACTCTATGATTGAGTCTTGCATAATATTAATTAGTATTTATATAATACAGTGTTCCTCTTAAATATGGTTATTACTAGGAGATTATATGAAAAAATCAATTAAGAGCTTGCTTTTAGGAGCAGTAGTAGCAGTTACAACTGTATCTTTAGTCGCTTGTGCGGTAATTCCCCCTGACATGAATAGTGAGTTAGGATTAAAGTTGCCAAAGGGAATTAATCCTACACACAGCATTAATAGCAGCATGAGCGCGCTAGAAATGTATGAGGCAGGACTTGCAAATTATAATGATGTTGAATATGTAGGAAGTCATCAAAAGGGGCAAATAACTTCTAAGACAATTGGTCTTAATACTGTACAGTCGTTATCAAGTTACAAAATACAAGATAATGGTAGTTATTTCCTAGATTCAGAGACTTACACAGTGTCAGGATTAGTAAAAGTTCATTTTGTTGATCAATTAAGGTTTGGAAATGGAGAATGTAAGGTTAGATCAGCAAATGAATTTGCAGTTGAAGACAGTGTTGGGAGCGTACTAGGCTGGAATGCAGTTGAGTCTTATCCAGATATAGCGACAGCTGTTAAAAAATATCCTAATGACCCAACTAGAATGAATATGTTTATCGTTAATGAATCAACGGTTAATAGCTCTACAGCACCAGTATTTGATGCTAAAACAGGTCAATACACATTCACAATGGATTTGAATGTAGCAACTGCTACTACTGATTATGTAAAGAATATGGAATATAACATGAGTAATAATAGCATGACTGCAGGAGCAGAAATAACATTTACTGATTTGAGTCTTGAAGTTGTAATGTGGGAGAATGGACTGATTAAGAGTGTTTCTAGTGATGAGTCGTATGAGCTTCCAGTAATGGGAACAACAAAAACTAATTTAAAAGCGAAAATGTATTTTACTTATGATAGTAAAGAGTTGACACTTGATAGTAGAGCTAAATTTTAATAGTATAAATTAAATAATTAATATTCACCGTCCTTGCGAAAGCATAGGGCGGTGTTTTTTTTGCCGAAAATGTCAATACTATAAAAGTTAATACGTTTTTATTAGTTGCAATGTGTAAGTTACAATAAGTATACAGTATTTGTGTGATATCGGTCTAGTATGGAAGAAGTATAACTGTTTGCCGTGTATTTTGTGGAAAAGTGCATGATTTATTATATTATATTTATATGTACGTTATATTAATGGTGAATTATAAGGACTGTTTGTTTTGTTGTTATACACTTGATGTGGATTATTTATTTCCGGAACATGTGTTAAATCCACTGAAAGTAGAAATTTTAAGCATAATATAGGTAATATTCGATATATTCCACGAATTGTGGAGTAGATTTAAATAGCAGCACAATTATCCACAGAGTGTGGATAAAAAAATATATAAAAACCATGCGAAATACATTGACAACTCTCTATGTATGTGTTATCATATAGACAATTATCGATATGAGGGGGATTATATGAATTATACAGAATATGCATTTTGTTGCAAAGTACTTGGAGATGAAACAAGGGTAAGAATTTTTAATATGCTAAAAAGTGGAGAGTGCTGTGCTTGCGATATATTAAAGAAATTTGATTGCTCTCAACCGACTCTTAGCTATCATATGAAAATGCTAAATGATTGCGGATTAGTGCAAACAAAAAAAATTGGCAAGTGGAGTCATTACTCTATTTGCGGCGAAACTGCAACTAAACTTGCAGAGTTTATAATGTTGCCTATTGAATAGGCAGGAGTATATTTATGAAGAAAATTAGTACAAAAATTAAAGTTTTAATTGGCATATTGGGTTTCTTGTTTTTGATAGGTCTTGCGGTGCTAATCGCTTGGCTAGTTGGCGGTACTGCAGGGATTAGTTTAATGTTTAATTTCATCTCTGGTCAACTACTTGGAATGAAGTGGCTTAATGATGTTATAGGAATGGCTTTTACTGGTATGTTTGGTGCTGAATTTATGGCAACGATTTGGGGGCAAGCAATTCAGTTTTTCCTGTATGATGTTATTAAAATAATATATTTGCTTTGTGTGCTTATATTTATTATCTCTTATATTCAGAGTTACTTTCCTCCAGAGAGGACAAAGTTGATTCTAGAAAAGAGAAAAGGAATTGTTGCAAATATTATGGGTGCACTATTAGGTACTGTTACACCTTTTTGCAGTTGCTCATCAATACCAATCTTTGTAGGGTTCACTCGTGCGGGGATAAGCAGCGGAGTAACATTCAGCTTTTTGATAAGTAGTCCGCTTGTTGATTTGGGTGCTTTTGTATTGCTAGCTAGTATTTTTGGTTTCCCGATTGCAATTAGTTACGCGGTTGTGGGGCTTATCTTAGCTGTTATCGGCGGCACGATAATTGAGAAAACTGGAATGGGTAAGCACGTGCAAGATTTTGTCCTTGAAGGGGATAGGATTGATGGAGATATTAATGAGCTAACTAAAAAAGATAGATTAGTTTATTCTAAAAATCAGGTGTTTGCTACTCTTAAAAAAGTTTGGCTTTACGTGCTGATTGGTGTTGCTATCGGTGCACTTATCCATAACTTTATCCCTACTGAATGGATTCAGGCTGCACTGGGTGAAGATAAATGGTACTCGGTACTTGTTGCAAGCCTTGTAGGCGTGCCAATGTATGCGGATATTTTCGGTACAATTCCTGTTGCGGAAGCATTGTTTGCGAAAGGAGTTGGCGTAGGTACGATACTTTCATTTATGATGAGTGTTACCGCTCTTTCACTGCCAAGTATTATTATGCTTAGCAAGACAGTTAAACCTAAATTACTTTTTGCATTTATAGCTATTGTAGTCACGGGAATTATCGCTATTGGGTATATTTTCAATGCACTAGGCTTTTTATTTGTTTAGGTGATTAGGTAAATAATTGTAGACAAGTGAAACGTGATATGAATTGACTAATATAATGATGTAATGTGGGAATATGTTTTGAACGTGAAATGGAAAATGATGTAATGAGGGGATATGTTTTGAACGTGAAATGAAAAATGATTAATGAGGAAATATGTTTTGAACGTGAAATGGAAAATGATTTAATGTGGGAATAT
>CAMQSU010000004.1 GCA_947037025.1 uncultured Clostridia bacterium
ACAAGATTTTGATATTCTTAAATGAAACACGAAGTATTGTAATTATAACTAATCGAGGATTATCGGAATGGAAAGAAGCAGTTGAGGATAAACACTTAATGGAAACACTGACAGATAGAATAACTGCAGATACACAAATATTAAGTTTGGATGAAGTTTTGCAGGAAGTCATTGATTATGGTGGTCAAAAGAAACATATCAAGAAATAGTAATTAAATTGATTGAGTAAGAATGACATATAAAGCAATAGTGTATGAAAGTCAAAAGTAATAAAACAAGATCAATGATTAAGGAAAGAAAAGCAAACATACAGAAATATAAATAGGGAGAAAATAATACCAATTAATTAAATTTGAAAACAATACTCGAAAGAGTTTAACATAGATTTAGTGTCTTACCTTTTGATTAAGTATATTAACAAGTAACAAAAATCTCACAACATGTGGGTAATACCTACATAGCGTGAGATTAATTACGAATTGTTAGTGGGGGGAGGTCTAAAACCTAGGGCAATTCACCCCGTAAGCGGGGGGGTAAACTCACACGAAATATATCATTAATCAAAACGGTAAGACATTCACGAAATATATCAATAATCAAAACGGGGTATTAACCACGAAATATATCAATAATCAAAACGGGGTATTAACCACAAATATTGCTGCTGATATGGCGTCACTTGACGGAAAAATAGCGATATATGAACGATTGAAAAATCATTCGATAGAAGATAAGGAAAAAGCTCTTAAATTAGCTATTGCAAAAAACTGTCACCTCGATTATATTAAAAAGATTGCGCAAGAAAATTCAATTAGGCTAAAGAATATTGCAAGCACGTATTTAGCTAGCGTGGAATGATAATTTAGTTTATATTCTCGTAGAGTTATCCTTTATTATTTTTCAGTGTTTGTGGATTTTTAAATATGTTATTAATAAACTATTTACGTTAATAGTTTCCCCCGATGAAGATAGAAAAACTTGCCTAATCGCAACTTAGCTGTAGCTAAGTCTAAATGGTTGCCTAATTATACGAGAGTGTAGTGTGCAATGAGCTCAAGATGAGATGAGTTATGTTGACGGCGTATATATACACTAAATAATAAAAGCCAAGTACTCCTTGATTTGGTTGCTAATATATCTAATAGTATGTTAGAATAAAGATGTTAATTGGATTAGGCTAACTAAATCCATCAGGCTTAAGCCAAACAAAAGAGAGATTATGATTAAAGAATTTTTAAGTTATTACAAAAAACAAAAACTGCTTTTCAGTCTAGATATGATAGCATCATTATTTTTAGCTGCATTAGCAATGCTATATCCAATACTAACAAGAATAGTATTAAACGATTATGTGCCAAATGAGAACATTACAATGATAATAGTATCTGCTGCAATATTGTTTTTAGTGTACACTATCAGAATGATATTAAACAGGTTTATACAAGACAAAGGTCATGTAATGGGTGCTCGCATAGAAAATTATATGCGTGAAGACTTGTTTGCGAAGCTTCAAAAACTACCATTCAAATACTTTGACCAGCACCAAACTGGTGATATAATGTCAAGAATGACTAATGATTTATTCAGCGTGACCGAGCTTGCTCACCATGGACCGGAAACAATCATAATATCATCGGTAACTTTTATTGCTGCATTTGGGTATTTGATGTCAATTAACTTATGGTTATCATTAATCATATTTTTCTGTGCACCAATACTGATTATTGTCGCTGCCTTTAGTCGATCAAGATTGCTAAAAGCTTTTACTGCAAGTTCAGAAAGTAAAGCGAGTATTAACTCATCAATAGAAAGCAGCGTGTCAGGCATTAGAGTTACAAAGGCATTTAATAATGATGATAAGGAATTTGATAAATTTTGCAAAAGTAATGAAGAATTTCTTGTTTCACGCAAAGACGTATATAAAAATTTAGGAAAGTTCACATCTAGGACTTCATATGTAGTGGATTTATTCAATATGGTAGTGCTGCTAACTGGCGGACTTTTTGTATTGTTAGGCAAATCTTCTGCACTCGAGCAAGGTATATCTATCGGAGATTATACAGCTTTCATTATATCTGTTGGATTAATAATTGTACCACTAACGCAAATTATTAACTTTGTTGAGCAGTTTCAAAACGGATCTGCAGGCTTTAGAAGATTTATGACAGTAATGAATGAAGAAGAGGAGTTTGACAGCCCTGATGCTATTGTTGTCAACGGCGTGAAAGGTGATATTACTTTTAGTAATGTAAGCTTCAGTTACGAGAATGACGAGATAATACTTAATAATGTATCATTCTCTATCAAAGCAGGTGAAAAGATAGCTTTAGTCGGTGCAAGTGGTGGCGGAAAGACTACAATCTGTCATCTGCTTCCTAGATTCTACAACATTACAAATGGCAATATTTTGATAGACGATATCGATATTAATAACATTGCTCTTAAATCTTTAAGACAAAATATAGGAATAGTTCAGCAAGATGTTTTCTTATTTGACGGCAGTATTAAAGAAAATATTGCATACGGAAATTTGAGTGCAAGCGAAGAAGAAATTATGGCAGCTGCACAAAAATCTAATATTCATGAATTTGTAACTGGATTGCCTGAAGGTTACGATACAAAAATCGGAGAGCGTGGCGTTAAGCTTAGCGGAGGTCAAAAACAGCGATTATCTATCGCAAGAATATTCCTTAAAAACCCTGCAATACTCATACTTGATGAGGCTACTAGTGCATTAGATAATAGCACAGAGCGATTAATTCAATCAGAATTTGATGAACTGTCAAAGGGAAGGACAACAATTGTTGTAGCGCATAGACTATCAACTGTCAAAAATGCTGATAGGATAATGGTAGTAGAGAATGGCATTATCGCAGAGAGCGGTTCTCATGATGAATTATTGAAACTTAAGGGGAAATATTTTACTCTGCACTCTAAAGTATCTGACATTATCGTGCAATGATAATCAATAAAAATTAAATAAAAATTGAACAAAAAAAGCAATAATATATATAATAATTATGCAGAAAAAAAACTAGAAAAAAGATAAAAAAATTATGCAAAAAAATAGTTTTTTTTAAATGTTATATTTATACAATTGCAGGTAAAAAAATAAATTAATTTAAAGCACTAAAACATTATGTTTTAGTGCTTTTTTTATTTGCACTAATTTTGATAAATGCAAAATATTTAATTTAGCAATGTTAGCATATGCTGCTGAAATATTGACAGTATATATTTGTGCTAATAACATAATTTAATTGTTTTGCATATATTAAATAGGTGCATAATGCTGCTTTTAGTGTAACTGAAATTAGAAAATAATGAAGTTATTTATGCAGCATATATGCAGTATCTGCTATAAGATAGCATAGTTAAATATATCTAAAATTAAAAGGAAGGAAGCATGATAAAATTAAGTTTATGCATGATAGTAAAGAATGAGCAAGAGGTTTTGGGCAGATGTCTTGATAGTGTGTGCGGTATTTTTGATGAAATTATCATAGTTGACACTGGTTCTCATGATAATACAAAGTTAATCGCAAGTCAGTATACAGATAAAGTATATGATTTTAAATGGGTTGATGATTTTTCAGCAGCGCGTAATTATTCTTTTTCAAAGGCGACAATGCAGTATGTAATGTGGCTTGATGCTGATGATATTATCATGACATCTGATCGTGAACTATTGCTTGCATTTAAGAGTAAGCTAAGCTTTTCAGTAGATGTGGTAATGATGAAGTATAATGTTGCATTTGATGAAGATGATTTGCCAGTGCTTTCATATTATCGTGAGCGGATAATGAAACGAAGTAATAATTTCAAGTGGATAAGTCCAATTCATGAAACAGTTGAAACAACAGGAAAAGTTGAATATTCTAACATTGCAATTTCGCATAAAAAATTAAGCGTTGCAGACCCAGATCGCAATATTAATATTTTTGAGAAAATGATAGCAAGCGGAGAAATTCTTGATGCTAGAGGACAGTTTTATTATGCTAGAGAATTATATTATCATGAGCGATATCAAGAGGCAATAGATAAGTTTAATTTTTTTCTTAATGAAGGCAAAGGCTGGATTGAGAATAACATAAGTGCTTGTCAAGATTTAGCGAATTGTTACACTGCTTTAAAAGATGACCGCGCAGCCTTGGTAGCATTGTTACGCAGCCTGACTTATGACGTCCCGAGGGCGGAAATATGTTGCAAAATAGGTAAGTATTTCTTTGAAGTGATGAAATACCAGCAGTCAATATTTTGGTATAACATGGCAACAACAATTGAGATAGATTATAATAATAAAGGATTTATTTCGCCTGATTGTTATGGTTTCATTCCTGAAATTCAGATGTGTGTTTGCTATGATAGATTAGGTGATTATGAAAATGCACTTAAGTGTCACGAACGGACAAAACTGTTAAAGCCTAATAATAGTTCAGTGAAAATAAACGAAGAATATTTTAGAAAAAAATTACCATGTGCAAAAGCAAATAAATAGTTTTTTACTTAGTGTATAGCAGTTTGATACGCAATATAATTAATTTTGTGGCTATACATGAAATAATTTTTAATCTAACACTTTAATTACGGAATAATAGAATTTTCCACAAGGAGTATAAATGAATTACTATAATATAAATAGAGCAAATTGTTGTAATAGATGCAGAAATGAAAGCTACTGCTGTCAAGGGCCAACAGGCTTACGTGGCCCAACAGGGTTATCTGGCGCAACAGGCGCAACTGGTCCAATAGGTTTATCTGGCGCAACAGGCGCAACAGGCGCAACTGGTCCAACAGGTTTATCTGGCGCAACTGGTGTAACCGGTCCAACAGGTTTATCTGGTGCAACTGGCGCAACTGGCGCAACTGGCGCAACTGGCGCAACTGGTATTGACGGTGCAACAGGCGTAACTGGGCCAACCGGAGCTGATGGTACAAATGGTATTGACGGCGCAACAGGCGCAACTGGGCCAACCGGACCAACTGGACCAACAGGCGCTGCGGGAACAGCTGCTTTGCAAGCTGAATCGGCATATGATTTAGCAGTAGGGAATGGGTTTATAGGGGATGAATTTACGTGGGTTGAGTCATTAAAAGGTGATACTGGTGCTACCGGAGCAACCGGACCAAAAAGTCTAAAAGCATATGGTGGCATTTATAATGATGACAAAACAGCGATAAAAATGTTTAAGAATGCGCCTAAACCAGTGGCTACTATCTCAAGCATGGCCTCACAGAATGTTTTAGCTGATTCAAGTAATATAACTATTATTGAGGCTGGAGTGTATGAGCTACAATACATGATAAATGTAAAAAGTTTAAGTCCAAATTCAGTTGTGGGCTTGTATGTTCGTGATACTGAAGTTAACATTCCTGGAGCATCAGTGATAGCCGATCAACAAAATGGGGGTATGTCGTTAACAGGTTCATTTATTACGGAGCTAGCTGATGGTGCAGTACTAGATTTAGCAGTGCAATCGTCAGTTGATACAACATTAATATTTAGCAATGGCGTAACTAACGCATATCTGATAGTTAAAAAAATTGATTAGCATTATAAAATCATGCACAATAACCTAATATAAATAAAAACTACCCTATTGCGATAATACATCGTAATGGGGTAGTATTTTTATCAAAATATGTATTACGACTCCCCAAAACACTATATTGCAAAATTTGATGTGATATTATGTTGTATACGTATTTAATTGAACAAAACAATAACAAAGTTGCGATGTTTAGCATATGTTATATAAAATCTTGTAGGAGATATATAGAATATGGATAAACTTAATAAAGGAATAGGAATCGCGCTATCGGGAGGCGGAATACGTGCACTTATATTTCATCTTGGCACACTTCAATATTTGGCGGAAATAAATCAACTGTCAAAAATAAATCAGATATCCACAGTATCAGGAGCAAGCCTGTGTGTTGCTTTAATATTGCAGGAAAATGATGGAAGGTGGCCAACCGATTATGAATATTTGAACAAAGTTTTACCTGCTGTCAAAAAGTTATTATTAAAGCATAATATTTCGTTTAGCGCTATATGGCGATTGATATCCAGACCAAAATGGTGGTCAAACAGAATCGGACTATATGCCAAAGTATTTGAAGATAAATGGGGTATTAAGGGCAGCAGTGAAGGTTTGCCAGACTCTCCGATATGGGATATTAACTGTACGAATTACGAAACGGGTAAAAATTTCAGCTTTTCCAAAAATTATATGGGTGACGATACAACACATTATGTATTGAACCCTGATTTTTCTATATCAGCAGCAGTGGCAGCATCGGCGGGAGTCCCAATTATTATTGGTCCGCTTTCGCTAGATGCTACAAAATACAAATGGTCGAGTTGCAATAAAACAATGTGTCCGGCAGCATATATTCTACCAAAATACCACCTTTGGGATGGGGGGATCTATGATAATTTAGGAATCGAATCACTATATAATATGAATAGCAAACTAAATAGAACAATAGAGTATTTAATTGTTAGTGATGCTATGGGCGCTTTTGATATTACTGAGAGAAAAAGCAGCTCTCCAATTGGTAACTTGAAAAGATTGCTAAATATAACAATGAATGAAATAGGCTCATTACGTATTAAAGAAATTCAATCAAATATTATCGAAAAGGATAAAGGAATATATATTAAAATTGGCGATACTGTCAAACAGATAGTAAAAAAATGCAATATTTCAGAGACACGAAAAAAAATGTTAATAGGCAAAAGTCTTTCTGATGATGAAGTATTGACAGTAAAGAATTATCCGACTACATTATGGAAACCAACTAAAGAGAACTATGAGCTTATTTTGCAACATGGATACGAAACTACTAAGTGTACTTGCCTAAGTAGCAAGAAATTCAACCATAACAATAGATAGCATTATGCAAGAAGATTTCATTTTCGTCAAGAAAGCTGGACTTTTAAACTAACTATCGACAGAAAATGGGATTAAAAAAACAGTCACCTTGCGATGACTATTTTAATTGTTGTTATTATGTTTTTGTTACAATATTGTTTGCAAGTATTTGTGGATTGCGTCATTTTAATATAAGTTTATTATACTCCAAATTATTTAATGTTAAAATTTTTTCTATTATTAAGCATTTTTTTTAATACTTAAATTTTATAATTTATATTATAAACAGAAAAACACATATCAGCTTTCATTTTATTTTACTGATATACTCAGTAGGGGTCAAGTTAAATTGCGTGGAAAAACTTTTGTAAAAAGTTCTGGTGCTTTTGAACCCAACATTAAAAGCGTCCTCAGAAATTGATCCTTTTAATGTAAGTTGCTTTTTGATAAATGCTGATAATCTAATGTTAGTCAAAAATGCAGGTAGACTGCATTGAAAAACATTGTTAAAACATTCTGATAAGAATGAGCGAGAGTACATGAAGTTACTAATTAGTGATTGCATATTAATATCATGTGTGTAGTTCTCATCTAGGAAGTATATTATTTGGCTCACGATATCCAATTGTTTAATATTTTGCAATTTATTCGGATTAATTAATTTTAAAATTTCATCTAATAGATTCTGAACTAAAAATTGCTGTTTAGCAAAAGTTAAACTATTTGCATTTTTAAAATTCATAAGTATTTTATGTAGGATTTTACTTTTTTTGCAATTTCTTATAATAAATTGATTGCTATTAAGACATAAGAAATATTTACTAAAGGAACTATCAAATTGCAATGGTATACCTAGACACCAGCCTCTGCCATGTCCTCCATTAAAGCTATGTGCTACATAAGGTGATATTATTGCCACATCACCTTTATATAATGTTAAGATTTGATTGTTTTGTGTAATTTCAATACTACCATGATTACAATAAATTATTTCCGGTTGCTTGTGGAAATGCATTGAAAAGACTCTAGGAATTTTCGCATAGGCAAAAGGTTGACCTTGTTTGTAGCAAATTTTTTCATATAAACATATTTCTGATTGCATAATTACCTCCATTATGATATTTTTGTCGGGTAGACAAAAATACACACTAATGAGGCGATATTGCACGCATTATAGATAAAATTGCACACTATGTGGACGCAATAGTATTGATATAAATAGTTTAGTATGTTAAAGTTAGTTTATCATAGTAAATCGTAAATGTCAATTATATTTTGCAAAGTCATTATTGCAAAATCACACTTCATCTTTATAATATAGTAGAGGAGTGAGCGGGATATATAACAAGTGTTTTGTAGTTAAACGAAAAATTTATAATAAATGCAAAAAATTCGGTGATTAATCAAATTTCACTTTTGCCTTACTAGTAAATTACTCGTTTGATCGTATATATTTGCAACTAGCAGATGTGTACCTATAAATAAATAATATATTGTTAAGGAGTAAATTATGAGGAAAAAAAGTTTTGGAATGATTGTATCAATAATGATTATTCTCACCATGATGTGTGGAGTGCTTGTAGCATGTGCAAAGGAAGCACCTAAAGATGTGAACAAGGGCAATATAGAATCAGCAATTGATGATAAATCTGCTATGTCCGACATAGTAAATGGCTGGCTAGCTGCAAACAACTGGACTGAGGGGGATACACTTGGATGGGATACGAGCATTGACTATAGTTCGGACGTTGCGGGTGCAAACAACCTTTGCATACGATTCAATGGTGGGATAGATAATAGTGGCAATAGCGTTATTGATTTTGCTGTGATTAATAAATCTTTTGCAGATAAAGTTGAGTTTGGACTACAAATGTTAGGCGATAAATTCAACATTACTATACAAGGTAAGAGTTATACAAATAACGAATTAGGTATCAACGACTTTGGATTAGCATTAGTTGCAAATGGTAGTGTTTCAAGCGCTATACAAACGGCATTATCTCTTATACCTATAATATTTAATAATGCAGTTACTGTAAACAATATAGTATCAGAGCATGTGTCTGGAGAAGCTGCAGCAAATGGATCAATTTACGACGTAAATTATGATGTTACTCTTGATATTAATAAAGCAGTAGTAGGTGCAATTGACCTTGTGTCAGGATTGTTGACGAAGTATATAAGTGCAGAAAACATTGCAAGCATCAGAGATATATTAGATACTGCATTGAAGGGCATTACAGTTCAATTTAATGTAGATGTAAAAGATAAGATACTTCAAGTAAAAACTCGTGTAAATGAGGAAAAAAACGAAATTAATTATACATATTATTTCACAGATGGTTCTATTAGTGCAGATGCTTTTGACTTAAATGCAACTGTTTCAGGTGCTAATCATGATATTAAAATTAATGGATTAAAATTTTTAAATAAAATCCCCACTATAATTGAGCCTGTAGGTGCAACAGAGGTTTACTTGTTGAAACATGAAATAAAGGGCTCTATTGAAAGTAGCAATGCGGCAAAAAAATTAATCAGTAAATATACATACAATATTAATATAGAGTTTTCCGCTGAAGGTTTAGTCAAGGCGATTATGAACAGTATTTCAACTAAGAGCGCGATACCTGTAATGACAGCACTGTTTGAAGATCAAAAGGGAAAAATGTTTGTAGATATTTCGCATAAATGTGCTGACTCGGAGGTTGGATGTAATGGACATATGACTACAAAAAGTGATGCGCCTGTCACTAATTTTGATGGCTCATTATTTTCTTTAGCATATGACGCAACTAATTTTGGGACAAGTAATATTTACGGCTCTGTAAATATCGCTGCACTGTTACCAGGAGATTTCATGACAACGTTAGGCAGTTTAGGATTACCAGCCGGTGTCACTCCAGCCTTAATATGGAATACAGCATTGAAACCAAATTTACCAGTAGACGCAAGCTTTGTAGTTAATCCTAAATTAATTAGTAGTTATTATGCGGCTCGCACATCAAAAGGTAATACTGAAACAGTTGCCGATGCTAACGCTGCATATACAGAAAAGGCTACCGATATTGGCACTATAATTGGTGAATTAATAAAAGATATTGATTTTGATGCATTGCTTAAATCTTTAACTACTAATCTGCAAGATGGTATCTTAGATATCGATGGCAAAAGCATTAGAGATTTAGCATCAAAGTTAATCACCGATTCAAAGTTGCCTGTAAGCACTGCTACTATCGTTAATTCGATAATTGATATGATAATAGGCACTGAAGATGGCGTAAATAACATTGCAATAGCAGCAAAATATAAAAATGGAGCTACGCTACCTACTGATTTTAACGTTAAAGAAAGTTTTATGAATGGTAAGGATTTTTCTCATCAAGGTACAGGCAATTCACCATCAATGAAAGCGCCGATAGGGAGTGAAATTGCTTTTGATAAGACAGGTGAATTTGTTCATGTATTCGGAGAGAAAGATAAGAATTATGATCTTCAAGCAGCAGATGGTAGTCCGCTTCCATTCAGTTATGAAGAGCTTATGACAGGGATAGATAAAACAAAAATTGGCAAAGCTTCTAGATATGTAAAAGGTAATTATACTGATATAAGTGGTAATGAAATAAAAGGCTCTAAGATGTATATTATGGATGTATTAGGATTAGACAAAACTATTACAAACAAACCACAAGAAATCACACTCGTATTAACTCGTGGTACTGGTCAAGGAATATACACAATTTTAGATAATATTCTACCACTTCTTAAAATGTTTGATATTATTAAAGAAATGCCGAATATATCTCTACCAGTTGCAACCGTTAAGAGTACTATCACTCTAAGAACTTTTAAGAGTGAAGGTTGGTCACAAGATCATATTTCAGAAGATTTAAGATTAGATACAGATAAGATATATTCGTTTGGTGACAAAGTAGCTATCGATCAAAGATACGTGCGTAAGTACTCGGGAGCAACTCAAAAGTCTTACAACGCTACAATATCATATGAAGGCACTACTCATTCTGTTTTTACAGATCCTTACAACATTATAGAAGGTGCGACTGTAGCGTTTTATAATGATGTGTTAGTTAAGTATAGCACAGTAGGTTTAGCAGGTGAAAAATTTAATACATCAGTAAAGGTTAACTCGAACGCTTCAGCTGAAGGTACGATAGAATTCAATTGCTATCAGACGAAAGCAGTAGATATTAATCCATTTACTGTTATTAATCCAAAAACTGGACTTGGATTAGGACTATCGATTCAAAGTTTTAAGATATATATTGATGCATTCAAAAAAGCTAATACTGGCGTAACTGTTGTGGAAACATCCGACAGCTATTCTATAAGTTTTCCTGAGACTGCAGACACTGCGAATTATCAGTTTGAGGCAGTAGGTATTCGAGGTGATAAAGTTTTATTTAAATTCACAGTAAATGTTAATGCAATTGTAGGATACAAGGCAGTATTTTTGCATGGTGCAGGTGGCATGGGTGCGGCCGCTGAAAATGAAGGAACTACTAAATTAAACGCTTCAACAGAGGGGAATCCATTTGCAGCAGACCTAGCAGATACATTCTCATTCTGCGGAACAGGAACAGGAACAGTGTATGCTGATGGCACCTTAAAAGTCAGCAAGACAACTGCTGTGCCGCTTGCGCAAATCCTTGCTTATGTTAAAGATTCGGATGGCAACTGGACTTTAGTAGCGGACACGTCAGCAACTTCTAAGGTAGTACAAATTAGTAAGTGGGCAATGGGCACCAAGATAAAATTTGCGGCGATTGGAGAGTATAAGCTTACTTACCAACCACTAGCCGCAAATCACCCAGATGTAGACGGCATTGCTGTTTCATTAGATCTGGTGACAGTTTATACAAGTGTAATGAACAAAGCAGTTTAAATAAAATATTTAAAGCAAAAGATTATAACAATAATATTATATTATACTTTAATCCTTCCACCTTGAAATCAAGGAGGGAGGATTTTTGTATCATAACGCAGTCAAAAAAGCCAAATATTTAGGTAATATCATTCCAATCAGGTAATTGATAGAGCAATCAGTATATTTACCGCAAATTGAATAATAAATCGTTTAAGCATCTTTTGTGTTGTAAATACAACATACTTATCATTAATATTGACCTATAATAGAAACATCAGCATAAACGAGGATATGCCTCAAATGTATGAACTGATTAAAAAGTTAAACAAAATTAATAAAACTTAGGAGGAAATAATTATGTCAATGTTTTGCTTTCAATGCGAACAAACTGCAAACAACAAAGGGTGCACAACTAACGGTGCATGCGGCAAAAAATCCGATACATCTAACTTGCAAGATGATTTAACGAGCGATCTTATTGCTTTAGCTACTGCCTATAACGGTAAAAACACGCCACAAACTGATAAGTTAATAATAGAAGGTTTATTTATCACTATTACTAATACAAATTTCGATAACGATTTTATCAAAAATTTCCGTGCAGAAATCGAGAAAATAGGCGTAAAAAATGTAGAGAAAATGGATATGAATACGCTTTGGACAGGAAATGAGGATATCCGCTCATTAAAATCATTAATTTTATTTGGACTTCGTGGTATCGCAGCATATGCACATCACGCATATGTTCTTGGCAAAACAGATAAAACAGTGACGGCATTTTTCTATAAAGGCTTAGCTGCAATGGCGGCGAATCTAACTTCTGATGAATTGTTATCACTTGTAATGGAAGTAGGCAGTGTAAATCTAACTTGTATGGCAATGCTTGATGATGCTAACACATCAACATATGGTACACCAGTGCCAGCCGTTGTAAACTGTGATATTGAAGCTGGTCCATTTATTGTTATATCAGGTCATGATTTGCATGATTTGAAACTTCTTTTAGATCAGACTGCAAATAAGGGGATTAATATCTATACCCACTCAGAAATGCTTCCAGCACATGGATATCCAGAACTAAAAAAATATCCACATTTAAAAGGCAATTACGGCACAGCATGGCATGCACAACAAACGGAATTTATAGATATCCCTGCGCCAGTTTTGTTTACTACAAATTGCATTATGCCAGTGATGAAAAACTATTCAGATAGGATATTTACGACATCAGTTGTAGCGTATCCAAACATGTGTCATATTGGAGCAGATAAAGATTTTACATTGGTAATTGAAAAAGCACTTGAGCTTGGCGGATATAAAACACTACATAAAGCTGTTAGTATCAATGGCGGTGGTAATACAATGACTACAGGGTTTGGACATGGCACAATTTTGGGCGTTGCTGACACTGTAATTAATGCTGTTAAACAAGGCGACATAAAGCACTTTTTCCTTGTTGGTGGCTGTGATGGAGCAAAGTCTGAAAGAAATTACTATACAGATTTTGTAAAACAATCTCCTCAAGATACTATTATTCTGACTCTTGGCTGTGCAAAATACAGATTCAACGACCTAAATATTGGTACACTTGGCGGCTTGCCACGCCTTATGGATATGGGACAATGCAATGATGCATACGGTGCAATTAAAGTAGCTGTAGCATTATCGGAAGCGTTTGAGTGTACAGTCAATGAATTACCTCTAAGTCTAGTGCTTTCTTGGTATGAGCAAAAAGCGGTATGTATCTTATTGACGCTTTTATCGCTAGGAATAAAAAATATCTTAATCGGGCCAACATTGCCTGCTTTTATTTCACCTAATATTTTGAATGTTCTAATTGAAAAATTTAACTTAACACCAACTTCTACACCGCAAGCAGATATGAAAAAGATTTTAGGTTAATTAAGCCGATATTCAGTAATTAATAAAAAATTAATTATCAAATATTTTACTAAAATTAGTGCAATATTATTTTAATAATTTTCTGCAATTAAATTAAAATTAATATAGCAAATAAGTCTAGCTAATTTAACTTAGCTAGACTTATTTTTTTTCCTTGCTAAATTATAGAATTTGTGATATAATGTATTAAGAAAAATTAATAAGCAGTATAATATTGTCAAATATTTGCTTGCAAACAACGCAAAGCTGCAGTGAGCATATAATCGATAGCAATTTTAGGTTAATATATAGCAAAAATACATTTAAAAATTAGATAAAATTATTAGGAGAAATTATGGAAAATACTAAAGAAAACATAATAATTAATAGTGATAATATTGAAGAAAAAAACGAGCAAAATTTAGCATTAAAAGCTAGTGAAATTAATCAAGAAAATATTGATAAAAATAGCAGCAATAATGCGAATAAGTTATCAACAAAAAGCAAAGAAAATAATGCAATATCACTACTGAAAAGTCTACCGCTTTTGATTCCTATATTATGTGCAAGCGTAGGTCTTGCAATCATAGTAATATTTGCCATTATACATGCCGGATATCAAGCAGATGGTGTTATGTGGCTAAGTGGAGGAGCTTGGGTCGCATTAATCTTAGGCACGATAGCTTGCTATATAATTACTATTTTAGGGTATGTAGCTTATTTCCAAAATAAAAAACAAAGAATAGAAAAAATAGAGCAAAGAAAAAATGATAAGAAAGAAAATGACAATAACAGGTTAGCCGATCGCGCAGAAAATAAAATGCAACATGCTAAACTAGAGGATTTTAATAATAAATTAGTTAAGTTGCAAGATGATGCTATATTAGCGGTAAAAGTCAAAATCCATATAGGCAGTATCAATAGGCAAGTAGAGCTTGTTGGTATGTTGAAGTTAAACAAAACAATATCAATTTTGAGCTTGTACGATGAGCTATTTAATGACGCAGTATGCGAAGATAATTTAGTGATCAAATTCAAAAAAGCAAGAAATATTCTGCATGCATCATGTAATAATTTGGATGAAATATTAGATGCAGTTATCAATGGTTCGTATACAATAATGAATAGTAATTTTTATAGTGAAGTACAAATTGATATTCATTATAAGGTATTAGAGTTTTACTGCTTGCTTAGAAAGTGTAAACAAGATATATGTACAAGGTTTGAAAAAATTTCTAATGAGGGCAATTTTAGCAATAAACTGTTATTAGGTCATGAAGATTGTCTGAATGACTTAAACAAATTGACAAGTATATATTTCAGTTTAATAACACTGTATGAAGATTATAGAATGGCATTACTAACTATGAGCAATAGATTTTTAGTTTCAATCGATAGTAAAAAAGAATTAGATTATGAAATACGAAAAAATAATGTGTTGTCGCAAAAAAGTGCGAAAATAATTAATACTGACGTTATAAATTGCACTACAAAATATACAATAGAAGAAATGAAAAAGATAATGCAAAATAGAGAAAAAGAATTAGACACCGTAAATGAAGAGAATAGTATACTTGCATAATATAATTGATATACTACATATCTATTAAAGTAATAAGTTCTTACGGAAAAATCACACACAAATATAAAAAAGCCCCTCAGAGTATGAGGGGTTTTTTTATATTACAGAATTGTATAGATTATTAATGTATTTTAATATCACTAGTAATTTCTTCTAACCCGAAAAACTGGTTAGGTGTAATGTCAAATACATTGCAAATTGCTAAAATATTATCAAAACTTGGCTTCTTTTTGCCAAGCAGCCATTGACTCACAGTTGTTTGATTGACATGCAACAAAATAGCCAGTTTATCCTGACTTAATTCTGTCTCAAGCATTAATAATTGCAAAACTTCAATATGTTTCATATTAACATTATACGCAATTTTCAGGTCAAAAGTCTTGAAATAGGTTAAAAGACCTAATTTAATTTAAAATTCGCTAAATATGATATAATATAAGCATAAACGATAATCATTATCAAATTGCGGAGGACATATGAAAAAAGCGGCATCTTTAAAATATATAGTTGTATTGATGGTTGTAGTGATGTTTGGGCTATTTGCACTTACATGCATTGCATCAGTAGATATTGAAATATCAAATAATCACAATATCAGTAATACTAGCCAGAACGGGGGGTATCTAGCCGATCTAGCCGGTGACACTCAAATCGCTGATTATAGAAATATTAGGAAGACAAATACCTACAATGTACCGCGCAATTTGCCAATTACATATGATGGCGGATTGTCGGCGTATCCAATTTATGGCAAGAGTTTAAGTAGTGTTGGTGCAGATAAAGCGGCTGTAAAAGCGGAGAATTTGGCAATGTTTGATTATGACTCGATTGGTGCTGACGGAAAGTTATACAAAAATAACGTACAACTTGCAAAGCCGCATGACACATTAAAGAGGCATACATATTCAACTAATAATCTATATTTTGAAGACGCGATCGGTGACGATGTGCAAGCAATTGGCATGGATATATCATATTATTATGATTCAGCCAAGGGATTAACTCCGTTAAATTTATATGCACTACCGGGCGAACTTATCAAAATAAACATCGCTGATATTGGCGTCGGAATGGAAGTAGTTATAGGGGCAAGTCCATTGAGTGTTGGCGCTAATCATACAGTAGGTGGTACTAATGGCAGTAATTGGGATTCCCGTATGCCACTACCATTCAAGGGTATTAAACTAAAGCAAGGCGAAAATTATGTAGGCACACAAAATGGCGGACCAATTTATGTAAGAAGCTTATCAAGTGCACCGAACCAAATATCTAGCATAGCACATGTGCTTAAATTCTCAATAGACGGAGTGGTAGAAATGCCTCATTTCGAGGTTGGATTTACTACTGAGGCGGAGTGGGAGAGGCTTAGAGTTTCTCCAGGCACATATTTTCACCTAGATGTTAACAGACTTGTACTATCAATGCCTGCAGAAATAGCAAGAAAGGTCAGTTTTGAAGAGATGAATGCGATTGCAAATTTTTATTATAAGGCAATTAACGTATCATTGAATTTCACCACACCGGTGATGATGTCCCAATCTATTCCTATTACGCATTTTTATGATGTGTTCGTGCCTGCAGGCGAAGCGGTAGCAATTCCTGGCACACATATTACTATTGCACCTATGTATTGGAGAAATGGTGACTTAAACATAACTAATCTAATAAATAATGGTTCATGGGGAACAGTGCATGAAATTAATCATCATTTTCAAGGTGGATTTGGGGCTACTAGTGCCAATGTAGGCTTTGATGAGGTCAGCAATAATTCAATTAACGCCGGAATTTATAGCGAATATACAAATGTATCAGCAAAAAGAAAAATGTATCTAAATGAGGGTAGAGACAGATATGAAGTAACTGGATTGAATTATTGGGATAAGGTTGCAGTACCATTTAATTCGATGCTACCACTTGCGGACAGAAGGGGTGATGCTTTAGGTGATTTATTATCGATGTATACAACTCTACAGCATGCTTTATCGTTAGATACGTATATTGAAGTTGCTGCTCATCAAAATGCACGAACAGGACAAACTAACATGAATCATGACACTTGGTTTTATTCTTTAGTGGAAGTTACAGGTTATGATATGACATATTATTATACAGAATTATGTAATTTTCCAGTAAATCAAGATCTACTTGATGCTACTGCAGCTAAAAATCTACCAATGTTTGTGCCTGTCACATCTCCACAGCAGAATGGCTCTACATATTGGGATACTGATAGTAATGGTGAAAGTGTGGAAAAGTTCCACTTTAGCGCAAGACCATATGAAGTAGCAGCTGATGAAAAATTACTGCTAGACCTTCAAAAACAAATGCTTGTTCCAGAAGGGTTTACAATGACTATCAAAAATGTAACAACATCTGGATACGGTGAATTTGTTAATATTTCACCAGATACATTTACATATAAAGCTGATGGCAACTATAATAATGTAGGCAGAATGGATGTTACGGTATCACTAGTAAACGATGCAAATCCAAGCATGGAAATCAAAGATGTTACAATCATATCAGAGTTTGTAGTGAAGGCTGATAATAAGCCATTATTCATGCCTGAGCATGTATATAATCCAACCAAAACAACTCTAAACAAAATATATGCAGCAACTGGTGTAACGGCTGTTTCCACAAATCCATATAGGAGCAATGCAAATGTTATATTTGATGGTAAGTATGCCTCTTATCATATGTTCCAACTAAAAGATGGACCAGCGAAAGTAGATGTGACTAGAGAGGATGCAGGCGGTTTTAATGAAATAATCATGGATATTGGTGGTGAAACCTTAACAGATGTTTCAGTTTACTACGGAGATGAGTTTAGTGATAATATGACTTTATTTAAAAAAGTAGATAATATTTCAATTAAAACTAAAAAGCTCACTATAAAGGGTGAAGATATACCTTCAGCAAAATGCGTGAGATTCGTGTTCAATGATGCCCACAAGGTTTTTGCAAGATATAAAACAATTTCGCTGCATGAAGTTTATTTCAAAAGTACTGTTGTAATGAATAATTTTGTTGATGTTAATGATAATACAGTTGTTACTAAAACAGGCACATGGAAAACTCTTCCTAATGCTTACCAATTAGGTAGCGGAGTGGTGGAGTCATATGACGGAGAGATAAATTTCAAGTTTTTCGGTAATGCGGTATCATTTAGTAGTATAATAGGCCCTCAATATGGAATTGGTGAGTATAGACTTGATGGCGGAGAGTGGAAGGAGTTTAACTTAAACAATGACAAGTTTAAGTCTGGAAACATGATAGCATTCGAAAAAAATCTGTCAAACATCGAGCATACTCTAACGATCAGAACAAAAGATGGTCACACTATTAATGTTGATGCTTTTAGGACAAGCAAAATGCAGGGTGATATAAATCCTATATTTTATCCAACTGATAAAGAGGTAGTTTTACCAGAAATCACTGACCCTGAGAGCAATCATACTATAGCAATTATTGTAGGCTGTGCATTGGGTGTTGAATTGTTAATCATCGGAGCAGTAGTGTCAATTATAATAGCTAAAAAACGAAAAAAAGCATAATAGCAATTAAATCAAATAAAATCGTTCAAAACAAAAATGTTTTGGGCGGTTTTTTTTATATGTTATAAAATAAAGTTAATCATTTTAAAATAATATACAATAAATTTACATTTTAAGTTAAATTTACTCTTGACAACTTAGCCTTAATTTGATATGATTAAGTTGACTTAATTAAGTATGCTTAATTAGTTTAATTAATACACAAGGAGAATTATGATAAAAGAATTAGAGAAATTAGGACTAGTCCTTGCAGTTAGAGAGTTTAAAGATAGAAAAGGGGATAAAGGTCACAGCATTTCGGTCAACAGTAGAATGTATTTAGATGTGCTATCGTATTATGACAAGATTAGTATCAGTGACCTAGCTACAAGGCTCGGTGTATCTAAACCGGCAATAACGCTAAAAATGAATGAGCTTATTGAGCAAGGATACGTTGTTAAGCATCAGGATAAAAATGATAAGCGCTTTCATTATGTAAGCCTTGCCCCGCGTGAGGTTGATGAGCTTAACAGTATGTTTATAGTGTATGATAAGTTAATTAATGATGTGGAAAATTCTATTGATAAGGCAGATGTAGATGCTTTCAAAATGGTCATAGCAGCTTTAACTAGTGCAGTTGGTAATTATAATGAAAGCAATTAATTACAAAGATTCTTCGCCGTTAAAGATATTTGCTAAATGTGCAATACCTAGCATGATTAGTATGTTTTTTATATCAATAGTAACAGTAGTTGACGGCATATTTGTCGGAAGATTTATAGGGCAAGATGCGATGGCGGCAGTGAATATAGTTATGCCAATATTCTTTATTATGTTTGCTGTTGCAGATATGGTTGCTATAGGTTCGTCCGTGCAAGTATCCATTGCGCTCGGTCGAGAAGATAATAAATTAGCAAATCGAATCTTTTCAACATGTCTTGCCTTGCTAGTTTTAATCGGTGTGATATTTGCATTAATATTTGGATTTGCAGGAGAGAGCATTATAAGGTTGATGGGTGCAGATGAAAAACTGATAGCGCTTTCAGTAGATTATATGATGCCTATAGTGTATTTGTTGCCACTTATAATGTTATTTTTTTCTATCGATAACTACTTAAGGGTATGCGGTAAGCAGAACATAAGCCTTTTCATGATAGTATTTTCATCATGTATAAATATATTTTTAGATTGGTTATTTATCGGTAAATTTGGATACGGAATTAGTTCGGCAGCATGGGCGACAGGTATATCATTCTCATTAGGAGCGGTAATAGGATTAGCAACATTCATGCTTGGAAAACAGAAACTGCAATTTACCTTGCCGAAAATTCCTATCAAAACATTAGGCAACATATTTTATAATGGCAGTTCGGAGTTCCTCTCATTAGCGACAAGTTCGCTTATTATGATTGCAATGAATGCAGTTTTACTTAATATAGGCGGAGCAGTTGCAGTTGCATCATTTAGTGCTGTTATGTACATCGACAGTATGATTAAGCCTATTTTATTTGGTATGGCGGATTCAATTCAGCCTGCAGTCAGTTATAATTTAGGTGCAAAGAATGCAAAAAAAATAACAGGCTTAGTCGCGATTAATTTCATTTCTTCTGCTATTATATCAGCTGTGTTATTTTTGGTTATGATATTTTGCGCTAAGGATTTAGTGGGTTTGTTTGCAAATGATCCAGATGGTGATATGATGCAAATCGCAACAAAAGGGCTACTAATTATAGCCCCTACATATTTAGTAGCATGGTTTAATATAGGAGCAAGTTCACTTTTTACAGGATTAAACAAGCCGCTATATTCACTAATAACAATGGGATTGCAAGCAATAATTCTGCCAATTATTTTCTTATCAACATTGCCTGCTGCCTTTGGTATTGACGGCGTGTTTATGACAATGTTATTGCCTCAATTAATTACTTTCTGTCTAGTATTAATACTATTTATTATGTTGATAAAAAAATTAAAAAAACAGCTAAATAACAATGAAGATAGTTACAATGAAAATGATAGTGAGTTTATAGAAATTTTATAGTAATTATAGTTGAAATATAAAATTAATATTATGGCAAATAACAAAATAATAACAATTGAAAAATTTTGAAAATTTAATGTAAAATGTAATTTAAAAAACATGCAAAATATGTATAATTATTTACTTAGTTTCAATTGAATTAATTTCAGACAAATATCGACTATTCGCAATAATTACATATAAATGCGTAGATATTATCATTATCATGATTAAAAAAGTGGATTATTGATTATATTTTATATTTAAATCATATCAATATATAAGTAATAAATATTAAAAAAAAACAACTCCTAAGCCAAGTGCTAAGGAGTTGTTTTTATGTGTATAATTGCTGAATTTATTTGTATGCAAATTTGCGTATTTTTATATGAAAATAATTAAGCAAAATGCAGTCAAATATAAAATTAAATTATTACTTTAAAAAGCAAATAAACATAACAATATAGAAAATATTTTGCTAATTTTTTAATGTGTAAATTATCACATTATTTATATTTTTATTTGAATATTGCGGAAATTCCATTAGTCATAAATTGATTATAAAGTGAAACAATCTCTTCAAAAGGCTGCTGATTTTCGCTAGTGAACCAATCATATATCATATGTGCAGTTCCAACAGCAATAAAAGAGAAGTATATCTTTGCACATTGAGCATCCTTTGTTTTGTTAATAACTACATCATCTTTCATCATATGGTTTGTAAATTCATTTTGTAATTTATCAAGAAAATGCCCTGCATGATCTGATTTGAATAAAAGTGAGTAAATCTCTATATTGCAGTTTATTTGATTATAAAGCTCAAGTAGAAAGTTTGATGGATTTTCTATTATTGTATGGCAAGGATGCAGTTCCATTAGTGTATTTAGAATGTCGATATTCTCATTTTCTATATCTTCAAGGACAGCAAAAATATCTTGGTAATGAGTATAAAAAGATCCCTTGCTTAAATCTGCCATTTCAGTTATCTCCAAAATTTTGATTTTAGAGATATCTTTAGTAGCTAGTAGTTTAAGGAATGAAAGTTTAATCATTTTTTTAGAGCGTAACGAATTACGATAAGGTGCTTTTGGTGACATAATCCCTCCTAATATTGTTTAATTATAGCACTTAATACAATATTGTATCGTGTACCAATAATTAAACAGCATGTAATATTGTTTTCTATAGTATAATTTATTTATAGAAATATGTCAAGCTAAAAATGGAGGAAAGAAATGATATTAGCAAGAGTTTATCAAGGTGTACTAAATATTGCGTCGCATATTGTAGTATGGAAAATGCCTAAGTTAATTAAAGGTAGCAACGCGATTGATCAAGCTGCAAAAGAAATGGGCGTAAACAAACACAAAAAAATGCTTATAGTAACAGATTTATCAATATATAATTTAGGTCTTACAAAAAAACTTGAGGGTGGACTTAGTATAGAAGGAATTGAGTATTATATTTATAAAGATACTGTAGCAAACCCTACAATCAAAAATGTAATGGAAGGTGTAAGTATATATAATGATAACGGTTGTGATGGAATAATAGCGATAGGCGGAGGTTCTGCGATCGACTGTGCAAAAGGTGTTAGTGCTCAAATTGCAAGACCAAACAAGCCGCTTGTAAAAATGGAAGGGGTGCAAAAAGTATGCGGAAAGACGCCAAAGTTATATGCGATACCAACCACGTCAGGCACTGGCAGCGAAACAACAATGGCAAGTGTAATAACTGACGATGAAAGTCATGTAAAGCATGTAATCAGCGACTTTAGTCTAATACCTGATTATGCGATATTGGATGCAAAATTGACGGAAGGTTTGCCGGCAAACATAACAGCATGGACAGGAGTTGATGCACTAACGCATGCAATAGAAGCGTATCTTGGTAAAAGCAACACACGAGGGACAATCAAGCATGCAATGCTAGCAATATCATTGATTGATAAATATTTATATAGAGCGTACACGGATGGCAGTGATATATTAGCAAGGGAGAAAATGCAGTTAGCGTCATATTATGCTGGGGTCGCATTTACAAGAGCATATGTCGGTAATGTTCATGCAGTGGCGCACGCAATAGGCGGAAAGTACAACATTCAGCATGGACTTGCAAATGCTATAGTGCTGCCAAAGGTATTGGAATATTATGGCAAAAGCATCTACAGTAAAATGTCAAAACTTGCAGATCTGTTGGCGCTGACGGAAATTGGTGATAGCAACTTAACTAAGTGTAACAAAGTGATTGAGTATATAAGGGAGTTGAATGCAAAAATGAATATCCCTACAAATATACCAGAAATCAAATATGCTGATATAGATGAAATGATTAATCTTTCATATAAAGAAGCTGTACCGCTGTATCCAACACCAAAAGTCTTCACAAAAAAAGATTTTGCAAATATTTATATTAAATTGAGAGGTTAAAATGAATGAGATTTATCAAACAGTAGCAAAACAAAGGGAATATTTTAATAGCGGAAAACTTTCAGAGGTAAAGTCACGCAAGCAGGAGCTTACAAAGCTGTACGAAAAAATTAAGGAACGCGAGCAAGATATAGCAGCAGCGCTGCGTGCTGATCTTAACAAATCGGACTTTGAAGGATATGCTTCAGAAATAGGTTTAGTATATTCGGAAATAAAGTTCATGCTAGCAAACATGAAAAAAATACTAAAACCTAAGCGTTTACGTGTCGCGATCACGCAGCTACCTGCAAAGGGACGGATATATCACGAGCCGTTAGGAGTTGTTTTAATAATATCGCCATGGAATTATCCTGTCTTATTATCACTAATGCCACTCATAGGAGCGATCGCATCAGGAAATAGCGTAGTGCTAAAGCCGTCGAATTATTCAATTAATGTGACTAAAATATTAGTCGAGATATTTAAAGATTTTGACAGTGTAAGTGTAATTGAGGGTGATAGATATGTTAATCAATCGCTGTTAGATTGCAAGTTTGATCACATTTTTTTCACGGGAAGTGAGCAAGTCGGCAAGACGGTTATGACAAAAGCAGCCGAAAATTTAACTCCAGTCACATTAGAGCTTGGCGGAAAAAGTCCATGTATTGTAGATATTTCGGCAGATATTGACAAGTCGGCAAAGCGAATAGTATGGGGCAAATTGCTAAATAGCGGCCAAACTTGTGTAGCACCCGATTATATTATTGCACACTCAGCAATTAAAGATGAGTTAGTGGTAGCAATGCAAAAATATGTTAAAATATTTTACGGAGAAAATCCCGAGCGAAACAGAGACTATCCTAAGATTATCAGCCAAAAACACTATGACAGGCTTACCAGTATTATAAATAATAGTGATAATGTCATTGGTGGCAGCAAAAATGATGAAGATAGAAAGATTGCACTCGCTATTGTAAACAGTGCTAGCTGGGATTCTCCTTGTATGAGCGAGGAACTTTTCGGGCCTATAATGCCAATTATAGAGTTTTTTGATATTGCGGAAGTAATAGCTAAAATAAATAGTCGTCCAAAGCCGCTAGCACTTTATTTGTTTGCAAAAAGCCGAAAAATTCAAAATTTAATCGTAAGTAATATTTCATATGGTGGCGGATGTATTAATGATACAGTGGTTCACTTAGCATCATCACATATGCCATTTGGCGGAGTTGGCGCAAGCGGAATTGGTAGCTATCATGGGGCAAAAAGCATAGAAACCTTATCGCATAGCAAATCGGTTTTAAAAAAGTCATTTGCTTTTGAGGTGCCAATTAGATACTCACCAAATGCTAATAAATTAAAGCTGTTAAAAAAGTTAATTAAGTGACATAAAATCAATTCGATATTAAATTTTATAAATATTAAAGCCGCATATAACAGTATTTGCGGTTTTTTTGCGGCAATTAGTAGCAATAATTCTAAGTATTATAAAAAGCGAGAGAAATTTAAGTATTTAGTGTAGTTATTTTCTTAATAACGGAAGTCCGTTCGTTAAATGCGTATAATAATAGTAATATATAAGTACGGAGTTCCGTTGCGAGGTGAAATATGGTAATTAAGGATGCGGTAATTAAACGAATTGGTGAGTTGTGCACGGAAAAAGGCAAAGCTGTTAATGAGTTTTGCTTAAAAGGCGGATTGACGCCATCTACCTATTATGATTTTGTTAATGGTAGAACTAAGTTGCCAAAGATAGATACTATAAAAAAAATATGTCAAGGTGCTAACATCACATTAGCAGAGTTTTATGATAGAGATTACTTCAATGATTATGAAGAGTAGTAGAGTATCTTATAAATAAACGATATAATTATTGCCACAACTCAAAATACTTATGTTTTGTGCGGTTATATGTATAATTATATCAAATTGGATAATTTTCAGTATAAATTAAGATATAATTTAATTTAATGAATAGATAATAATATAAAAGTGTGTATAGTAGCAGAAAAAAATTTTAGAACGGAAGTCCGTTCGTGAAATAACTGCTTAATATAGTATTATATATACTAGTAAAGTAATATATATTACACACAATGACATTAGTAAAAAAGCTGCAAAATATATGAGGTTTTGCAGTATTAGGTGAATTAAAAGAGTTTAAAATTGTTAATTCATGATAAGTAAGAGGGGAAAATGTTAAAATTAATGATTGTGGAAGATGAAGACATAGTTAGAGAAGGCATGTTGAGAATAATTAATTTTGAAAAGTTAGGTTATGAGGTTGTAGCGGTATGCAAAAACGGCAAGGAAGCCTGCGAATCCTACAAATCTACCATGCCTGATGTCGTAATAACAGATATTTGTATGGATGATATGGACGGTTTTGAGTTCATTGATAGTGTTTACGTTGCTAAATCAAAGACAAAATTCATTGTAATATCAGGCTATGATAAGTTTGAGTATCTTAAACAGGCGATAAAATTTAAGGTATTTGACTATGTGTTGAAGCCAGTTACAGCAAGCGAAATTAATGAAATATTAACCAAAACCAGACTAGCTATTGAGCTGGAATATATTGATGATTTGGGCGACCATGTCTACCATTTCAGGAAAAATATTTCTATTAAAGATGAACAGACGGTAAATCTATTGCTAAGTGAGGGCGGATATAAGCAGATTCCTCAGCAAGTAGATTTGCTTATAGAGTCAAATCTTGCTGGTGCAAAATATTTCAGCACCACTAGTTTTGTGATAATTGATATTGACAAAGTGATGGAGTCTAAATTATTTGAAAGCGAACACAAGCTAATGTGTGTGCAGTTTAACACTATCGACCAGATAGCGTTAGCATATAATCAAAAAAACAAGATAAGCTGTATTATTCCATTTTGTAATGATAGCAATAAAATAGGATGTCTTAATTTATCGATTAGTAATGGACAATCAGAAGAGAATTCGTTTATACAATTTGCTACTGAATGCATAGAAAAGTTTGAGCATATTTTCCAGATATCAATGAATGCACGCATTGCAGCATTTACGGAGAAAAAGGAAGATTTGCACAAGTTTTATCAAGAGTTGCAAGACTCTGACCAAGTAGTATCTAAAAATAAAGTTGTCATGTATAAGCAAATTATAGAGGCTCAAAAGGATGCTTCATATGTGCCGTATTATCAATCGATATTCACATACACTATAAGCAAAGATAAAAAATCATTCATGGAGAGCATAACAGCATTATTCAATAGACTTGGGGAAAATTACGTTCATATCCCAGAGTTGCCTATGCATTTATCACACATGACAAGTTATATCAATGATTTAATAGAAGAAAATAATATTAAGTGTAGCCCGTTAGTATGCGATACAAGCAAGTGTAAAAGCTTTTTTGAATACATGGAGGAAGTGTTAAAAACACTAACAAAGATGTATGCAGAAATTGTTAAAAGCACAAGCATAAATAAAGAGCTTATGATAGCAATTGCTGACCAATATATTAAAAGCAACTTCAAGGATCATACATTATGTATCAATAGTGTAGCAAATGCCGTTTCAGTTAGTGTAAGTCATTTCTCATTTTTATTTAAACAATTAAAAGGCACAACATTTGTTAAATTTCTAAATGAAGTGAGAATTGATTATGCAAAAAAAATATTAAAATCTTCTACTAGTTCTATATCTGCAATCAGCGAAGAGTGCGGCTATATGGATGTTAGATATTTTTGCATGGTATTCAAAAACATCGTAGGAATGACGGCAAAAACATACAGAAATAATGAAGAAGTTTAAGTAAATTAATTAACAAAAACTATGCGAATAACTGATTCAAATTATCTTTAAAATACAATTAAAATGATAATATAATATTTAAAAATTTATGCAATATAAAGCTATAAAAACATCTCGATTAATTTGCAAATAAATATAAAATGCAAATCAAAAATATACGATTATTTACAATTAAATTATTGTAGAAATAATGCATATTATCGCAAATTTACAGCCAGTTGTAATTATAAGTTTTTAATTAAAAAAAATCCATGATTCTGCAATCAAAATATGAAGATAAAATATTTTAAAAATTACAGCATTATAAAAGATAAAGCGAATTAAATATGGCAAAATCTTTTACATAAAATTATGTAAATTTAAATGCAAAAATAAAGGGTGAGGAGATTAATATGACAAAGCAAAATAAAAATAAATTCTCATCTAAATTCCGTAACAGAATTCTGATGTATTTTATGCCATTATTTTTGCTAGTTATAGCGGCAATTTCAGTAGTATATTTTGTTACAACGCAAAGTTTAGTTCGGGCAACAGCAGCTGATTTCTCTGAGCAAATAGTAACGCAAGTTGATCAGGCAATGACTGACTATGTGGCGGGGGTTGAGCATCTTAATAAAGTAATTGAAGCTTCAGCTAATGCGGTTAATTTTTTAAATGGACTGGGTATAAGTTCTGATAAACAAAAATTGCAGCAACTTTTAGAGCATATCAAAATTACTCGCTCAGACGTATTAAATGTTCATTTGATAAAAGCTCCGGTTAGTGGGAGTTTCAGTGATATAGATATCGTATCAAGTGCTGAAGGTGATCTGAATGAAAACATTGATTATTCTAAAGCAACATGGTATAACAAATATATTGATGCAAGTAACAAAAAAATTAATACGTTTATGACTCCATCTTATGTGCAGAATATTATAGCTGGGCAATATGACTGGGTTGTTAGTGTGGGCTGCCTATACCAAGTAGATAATAAATATGTTGGCATGTTTTTGATTGACTTAAAATATGACAGTATCATTGATATTTGCACAAACATTATGCCAGATGAGAACGGATATATTTATTTGCTTAATCATGAAAATGAGATTATGTATCATCCAAAGCAGCGATATATATACAGCGGATTATTCGAGGAAGATTTTTCAGTAATCAGCCAAGACCGCGAGGATACAACAATTGTAAAAGGTGACAGCATTTACAGTGTAGTAAACTCACAAACTACGGAGTGGATAACCGTAGGAGTAGTGAAAATATCATTTTTCAATTTGTATCTTGGGGCATTGCCGGGGATATTTTTACTTGTTAGTTTCATATTCCTAATATTAGTTGTTTTAATTGCATACGTCCTATCAAAGAGGATATCAAAGCCAATAATACAATTGCAAAGTGCTGTAACGCAACTATCAAGCGGTGATTTGACCGTTCAAACGCCAATTGATTCTGGTGATGAAATAGGAGCTCTAAGTAATTCCTTCAACACAATGGTAAAGCAGATTGATCAACTTATGACAGATAGGCTTGAGGATGAAAAGCACAAACAAGAAAGCGAAATGAATGTGCTAAGAGCGCAAATAAATCCGCATTTTTTATATAATACATTAGATTCAATAATATGGATGTCTGAGCTTGGCAATAACGGTGATGTAGTGGAGATGACAAGTGCGCTTGCAAAAATGATGCGAGCAAGTATAAGTCAATCGTCTAAGTATGCAACAATTAAGACGGAGTTTGAGCATATCGCAAGTTATTTAAAAATTCAAAAATATCGACACTCAACAAAGCTAGCGTACGAGATTAATGTATCTAATGATTTAAATGATGTCAAGATGGAGCATTTAACATTGCAGCCGATAGTAGAAAATGCAATAATACACGGCTTCAGAAAAAAAACCACTGGCGGAGTTATCTCAATAACGGCAACATTAAATGAGTTAATGGATACTGTAAAGATAGAAGTCTGCGATAATGGCGATGGAATGGATGATGTTACAAGAGTGCAAATATTAAAAGAGAATACAGAGGATAAAGAGTTTTCCGGTCTTAGAAATGTAAACTCACGAATTAAATTAAGATTTGGCGAGGATTATGGATTAAGCATCCAGTCTACAATCGGAGAAGGAACAAAAGTTACAATGATTGTGCCATATAAGCTAAACATAATAAATCAAAATGAAGTGATAAAAATAACGAGCAATCACAATTTGCGAGACAAAACAAATAAGTAATTGATAAAAAACATGAGGAGGGAGTATGCAGAAGGTAAACAAAAGAAATTTTATTATAGCAATGACATGTATATTTCTAGTCATAATTAGTGCGGTGATGACTCTAAGTGTTGCGATATTTGGAGGCACTGATAAAATTGATATCATGATTATATCTAAAAGTAATGATATGAAAATAGATTTTTGGCGATCACTGAAAGGTGGAATGCAAGATGCTTGTGATGAGTATGGCTATGAGTTCAATTATAAAGCCCCTGCAAACGAAGGCGATATCAAAGGGCAACGACTTTTGATCGAGGAGGCGTTAATATCAAAACCTGACATCGTTCTACTAGCAGCTGTTGATTACAAAGCGATAAATGATGATGTGAAAAAATTATTAGATGCTGGGATATATGTATTGACGTTTGACTCTGGCATAAGTCTAGAGCATGATAATTTAATTGGATTTGTAGGGATAAATAATTATCAGACTGCAAATGACCTTAGCAAATTTGCTAGTGAAAAACTTCACAGTAAAAATGCAATAATAATCGGGCATGAGCAAGGATCTAAAACAGCTCGAGAAAGAGTTGATGGATTTAATGACGGATTAAAATTATCAGGAGTTAACGTTAATAGCAATAATATCAAGTATTCAGAATCAGGTGAAGGCAAAACATATATTGAAGATGCGCGCGCCAAAACCCTTGCAATGCTTAAAGCTGATAAAGATGTTGATGTAATATTTGCAACGAACGAAATGGTTGCTATCGGCAGCCAAATGGCAGTAAAAGATTTAATGAATGAACCCTCGGATAGGAATGTCAGTGTGATAGGATTCGACGGATCTAAAAGACAAGTAATAGATTTGGAGTCAGGCGTGTGTGATTATTTGGCAGTGCAACGAGCTTTCAAGATAGGATATTCAGCAGTAAGTAATGCTGTTGACAATTATCTTAAAGGAAAGACGGTCGGTAATTTATATATTGACGTTGCAATAATTGATAAAACAAATATGTACGATAGAGAAAACCAAGAAATTCTGTTTCCGATATAACAATGAATTAATATAATATACTTTATACATATTACGCGCTAATATTATATATATTATAATAAAACATTTAATACCTATAATATTCAGAATGCTCACAGCGAAATTATTAAAAGAATTTCAGTAACTTTTTTGTGATAAATATACAGTTATTAGTACAATCAATAAAAAAGCAGTATTTGATTATCAATATGATAATTAAATGCTTTTTTTATGCAAAATTATAAAAACGCGATAAAAAATATAATACATGCTCACGAAGCAATTAATCACATATAGTTAATATTTAGCAAGTTATTAATAATTGAAAATTAAGTGTAAAAACTAGATAAAAAAGGCATAAAACAGTAAAATGAGTAATAATACTGCTTTTTTTTGTATAATTTGAAGGCAAAAGAGCAATATTCATTCTAGCGTTATAATTAAATAACATGAGAAATATGGCTTTGTTAAAATAGTAACGAAAAGGCAAAAATAATAATAATGTTGTGTGTTTCTATTGAAATTAGTAAAAAAAAATGTTTTGCGTATAATTTCGGTATAAATTTACCAAAATCAGTAGAATTTAAGAGCAATTTTATCGTTTACAATAGAATTTTACTATAAAATATTGTCGAAATGTATTATAGTATTATAGAAGACAAGTGGAGGTGGGTTAATTGAGTGATGTTAATTTAAAAAACAAATTAGATTTTTCCAGTAAAATGGGCGAAGTTTATTTAGAGATGAAAGGTATTCATAAAAGGTTTGCCGGAGTACACGCACTAAAAGGTGTTGACTTTAATTTGAAGTATGGTGAAGTCCATGCTTTAATGGGCGAGAATGGTGCTGGTAAGTCTACATTGATGAAAGTCCTTACAGGTATTCATCAACCGACTGAAGGTAGCATGACATTCCAAGGTGCAGTTTATGTTGCAGACAGTATCAATGATTCGCAGCACGCAGGTATCGGAATCGTTCACCAAGAGTTGAACATGATGAATCACCTAACAGTTGCACAGAATATTTTCATTGGTAGAGAGTTTATGAAAACCGGCGCATGGATTGATGACGCTAAAATGAATAAAGAGTCTACTAAGTTGTTTGATATGTTGGGAATAAATATTGACCCATCTGCAAAATTAGGAACTTTAACTGTTGGTAAACAGCAGATGGTAGAAATTGCTAAAGCGGTTTCTCATGAGTCAAAAGTAATCGTTTTTGATGAGCCGACAGCGGCACTTACATCAAAAGAGATTGATGAGTTATTCAAAATAATTCGCGACTTGCAAACGCGAGGTATCGGTATCGTTTATATCTCACACAGAATGGATGAGGTTATGGACCTTAGCGATCGTATCACAGTAATGCGTGATGGTGAGTATGCAGGCACAGTCAATACTAAGGAAGTTACAAAAGATGATATCATTCAATTAATGATAGGACGAGTAGTATTTGAAGAGCCAAAGAGTCACTCAATGGTTCCAGAGGGTGCGGAAGTCGTTCTTGAAGTTAGAAACCTAACAGTAGGCAGAATGGTTAATGACCTTAGCTTTAATTTAAGACGCGGTGAGATTTTAGGTTTTGCGGGTCTTATGGGTGCAGGTAGGACTGAGATGGCTCGTGCTATATTCGGCGCAGACATCAAGGATCATGGCACAATTACAAGAAACGGCAGAACAGTATCTATTAGATCTCCTAAAGATGCAGTTGCAGAAGGTATCAGTTATTTATCTGAGGATAGAAAAAGATACGGATTATTATTAGGCAAATCAATTGCGGAGAATTCATCTCTAGCAACACTTGATAAATATATTAAGCATGGCTGGATTAACGATAAAAAAATCGCTAAAGAAGCTACTGAATACAATGCAATGCTTAGGACTAAAACGCCATCAATACAACAACTACTTAAAAACTTATCTGGTGGTAATCAGCAGAAAGTTATCATTGCAAAATGGTTAATAAGAGATTGTGAAATAATTATATTTGATGAGCCAACTCGTGGTATTGACGTTGGAGCTAAAAGCGAGATTTATCAACTAATGAATAAACTAGCAGCTGAAGGTAAATCAATAATTATGATTTCAAGTGAGCTTGTAGAAATTCAGAGGATGAGCGATCGTGTTATAGTTATGTGCGAAGGCCGAAAGACAGCTGAGCTTGATATTAAGGACGCAACTAGCGAAACAATAATGAAGTACGCAACACTAAGGGAGGGAGTTTGATAATGGAAAATATAAATAAAAATATAAAGCTGAATATGAGAGGTGCCACTAGGCAGCTAGCTAACAAAAGCATTCATTCAGCTTGGTCTAAAGGTAAACAGATATTTATAATATTAGGGGCGCTAATTGCACTATTGCTAATATTTACAATTATAGAACCTAATTTCCTAGGTAAAATAGGTTTCGCATCAATGTCTCAGAAATTAGCACCTTACGCTATAATGGCACTAGGAGTTACATTCGTTATTGCAACGGGTGGCATTGACTTATCAATTGGTACTGTTTGTATAGCATCTGCATCAATTGCGGGTGGATTATTAGAAGCAGGTATGCCTCTAGCACTTACAATTCCAGTAATGCTTATTGTAGGTTTATTATTTGGTATCCTTAATGGTCTATTAATCGCAAAACTAAAAATGCCAGCATTTATCGCAACACTAGGTACTATGATGGTATCACGTGGACTAAGTGCTATCATAGTTAATAAGACAAGTGTATTGTTCCCAAATACTGGTTGGTCTAGGGAGTTATTCACAAGTATAGGTGATTTCCCAATTGGTCTTATGTGGGTTTTGGCTCTTACAGCAATATGCATGTACTTAATGTATAAGTGTAAGATTGGTCGTTACATCCTATCTATTGGTAGTAACGAAGAGGCAACTAGACTATCTGGTATAAACACAGATAGATATAAAATGTATGCTTATATGATTTCTGGTCTATTTGCTGGTATCGCAGCTATCTTCTGGGTAGCAGTTAGTCCAACTATTCAACCAGGTGGTGGTAATGGTATGGAGCTAGATGCAATTGCTGGAGTATACATCGGCGGTACAAGTGCTGCAGGTGGTATAGCATCTATTGCTGGTTCACTTATTGGTAGTGCAATCCTTGTTGTGTTGTCTACTGGTTTGACTCAGGCATGTGTTGCATTTGGAATCCCTATCAACACTTTATATTTGACTTACACTGTAACAGGTTTAGTAGTTGTGTTTGCAGTTTACCTTGATGTTGTTAAAAATAAAAATCAGGCTAAAGTTAAAATCGTTTCTCAAAAGACAAATTATCTAACTGAAAAGCGTGCAGTATTAGAATCAATGAAAGTTAATATAGATTATATTTTATCTGATAGGGCTTTAGCTGACGAAGTTAAAAATGCTCAATCGGCAGCTCTTATCGAGAAAATTAATATATGTAAAAAGGATCTAAAGATCGAAAATCTTCAGGTAGGTGTAGATGCAGCAAAAGTATCTAGCTTGAAAGCAGATATTGCAACAGCAAAATCAGAACTTAAACAGTTCTATGCAGAAAACAAGATAGAGCTAAAAGAGCAACAAACAGTAAGAGTAGCAGCTATTCGTGAAGAAATGGCAGTAATAAAAGCTGAAATGGCTATTGAATCTGTAAATCTTAAAGAAATTGATAATGAGAAAAACGCTCTTCTAGCAGGAATTGCCAAAACCTCAGCTTTAGAAGTTAAGCGTATTAAAGCAGAATCAAAAGCAGCTGCTAAAGAAAGTAAATTGCTTCAAGCTTGGAAAATGGATGACGAAACTAAAAATGAGCAACTAGTAGTAATTTTAGCTAAGATAACAGCTTGCAAAGCCGTTATTCAAAAAGAAATAGATTTAAGAAACTTTGATTTAATTCAGTCTAAAAAAGCTATATTAGCAGAGATTAAAGCAGAAAAGAAAAAAGATAAAGAGTCTATAAATATTAGTTTAATCGAGTCTAAAAAGGCTGAACTAGTAGAGATTAAAGCAGAAATGAAAAAAGAAAAAAAGAATAGAGATATTGCGGCAATCAAAGCAAGTAAGCTTGCATTAGCAGCAGCTCAAGAAGAGCAAAATGCTTTCTTTACTGAAAACAAATCAGTAGTAGCAGCTGAAAGAGCTGAGACAGAGCGTTTAAGAAAAATTGCTTTAGCTGAAGCTGAGTAATATTATTCAAGTTAATTCAAGTAAATAAAAAAATAAAAACAGACAATTTAGTGAAACTAACTGGGTAACCAGTAGTATAAAAAACATTGGAGGGGATATTATGAAATTATCAAAAAAAATCTTAGCTGCAGCTGTAGTAGGCGTTGTAGCATGTACTAGTGTGCTACTTGTAGCATGTGCTCCTGCGAAAAATAGCAAGACAATTGCTATCGTAGCAAAAGGTTCAACTCACGCATTCTGGCAAAGTATGGAAGCCGGTGTTAAAGCTCAAGCTAAGGAGTTAGGTTACACTGTATCATTTGTGGGACCTGAGAACGAAACTCCAGACAGCGTACCAGTGCAGAAAAACCAACTTGCAGCTGCCATGGCAACTAATCCTGCAGGAATAGGTCTAGCTACTATTGGTACAGGATACAATGATTATTTAGAAGATCTATTTGATTCTAAAACTCCAGTTGTACAGTTCGATTCAGGTATTTATGCTGAAGATATGAAGGCCGTTGAAGATAGCTGGAAGAATCCAGTAAAATCTAAAGTTGCTACTAGTAACATTGCGGCAAGTGCATTAGCTGCTCAGAAAGTTATCGAAATGAATGGTGCTGAGATTAAAGCTAGTACTGGAAAATATAAAATCGGTGTTCTTCAACATGATGCTACTCAAACAGGAAAGGATCGTGTAGCTGGCTTTCAAGAATATTTTAACAATTCAGAGTACAAAGATTTAGTTGAAATTACTGTTACTCTAGGTGAGGACGATAAGTATGCGACTACACTAGAGGGATTTGCTGCTGACACTGACTTAATTTACATGACTAATGAGGGCGTTGTTTCAGAAGTTTTTGATGCAGTTACTGCACCTTCAACTGGAGCAGCTTATAATAATATGGATTTCTTCGGTTTTGATAGTGGTACTGCACAATTAACTTGGATGGAAGATAAGGAAAATAAATTTGGTGCAGAGTTAATCGGTGCTATAACTCAGAATCCTTACCAGATGGGTGTTGATACAATTAATCAATTACACTTTGCAATAACACAAGAATACGCAAAGGTTACTGACATAGCATTAGCAGGAGCATTCTGGGACAAAGACAATATGGTTCAACTTGAGAAAGATGGTTTACTATACAAAGGTTAATTCCTGAGTATATGTAACAAAATCAAAATAAAAGTATACTGATTAGTCGGTATGCACAATAAAATATAAAAAGATGTAGGGCGAGTGTTAAAGCTCTCCCTATATTTTTTATATTTTATTATTATTTGAAAAAAAACATTTAGTCCGAAAGGAATAAATTTTATATAAAAAAATAGTGGAGGTAATTATGCTGAAAAATGTGCCAAATATTATATCGCCAGAGCTACTTAAAATATTAGATGAAATGGGTCACGGTGATGAGATTGTAATCGCAGATGGAAATTTTCCTTCTAGTTCGTGCGCAAAAAGATTAGTACGATTAGATGGTCACAGTGGGACGCAAGTACTTGACGCTGTTTTGAAAATGATTCCAGTAGATACTTATAGTGAAAATCCTATCTATCTTATGAAAGTAGTGGATGGAGTTAAAACTGTTCCTGAAATATGGAGTGAGTATGAAAAGACAATTAAAGCAAACAATGAAAGATGCAAAATAGACAACCTAGAGCGTTTCGAGTTTTATGAGAGAGCAAAAAAAGCATATGCAATAATCGCTACAAGCGAAAGTGCATTGTATGCTAACATCATAATAACAAAAGGCGTCTTGTAAAATTAAATAACATTAAGGAGAAAATAATATATGAATTGCAAAATCGGAATTAGACCTACTATCGATGGTAGATGGGGCGGAATCAGAGAAGGGCTTGAGGCTCAAACAATGGGAATGGCAAAATCAGCTAAAAAGCTTATCGAAGAGAACGTTCGTTATGCTGATGGCACTAAAGTTGAAGTAGTTATCTGCGACACAACAATTGGTGGTAGTGCAGAAGCTGCAGCTTGTGAAGAGCAATTTGCTGCTGCAAATGTAACAGCAACATTAACAGTAACACCATGTTGGTGCTACGGTGGTGAGGTTATGGATCTTAACATAAGCACTACTAAAGCAATATGGGGCTTTAACGGCACTGAGCGTCCAGGCGCAGTTTTCTTAGCTGCAGCAATGAGTGGTCATGCACAACGTGGCCTTCCTGCATTTGCTATCTACGGAACAGAAGTTCAAGATAGTACAGATACAACAGTTCCTGCTGACGTACAAGAGAAGCTTTTACGTTTCGCACGTTGCGCAGTAGCAGTTGGACAAATGAAGAATAAGTCATATGTAAATATCGGCTCAATTTCAATGGGAATCGCTGGTAGTACTTGTGACCCTGCATTCTTGCAAAACTTCCTTGGCATACGTGCTGAGTGGGTTGACATGGTAGAGATTTTACGTCGTATGGATCTTAAGATCTATGATGAGAAAGAGTATGACAAAGCAATCAAATGGGCTAAAACAAATTGCCCAGAGGGTGATGATAACAATGCTAAGCCACTTAGCAAAGAAGAGAAAGCATCACAATTTGAGTTCTCAGTTAAGATGACATTAATCATCCGTGACATTATGTTCGGAAACAAAGAGTTAAAGAAAATTGATCGTCATGAGGAAGCACTAGGCAGAAATGCACTACTAGGCGGATTCCAAGGACAACGTCAATGGACAGATTACAAGCCAAATGCAGATTTTTCTGAGGCTGTATTAAACAGTACTTTTGACTGGAATGGTAAAAGAGAGCCAATGATATTAGCAACAGAGAATGATGGACTTAACGGCGTTGCAATGGTATTTGGTAAGTTACTTACTGGCCGCGCAAGCATATTCGCTGACGTTAGAACATACTGGAGTGCAGATGCAGTTAATAGAGTAACTAAACATAAACTTGCAGGAAAAGCTAAAGATGGTATTATCCATTTGATCAACTCAGGCGCAGCAGCACTTGATGGTAGCGGTGCTACTAAAGATGCAAGCGGCAATTCTACTATGAAACAATGGTGGGATGTTACTGATAAAGATCAAAAAGATATGCTTGCAGCTACAAAATGGGCTCCAGCTAACTTAGGATATTTCAGAGGTGGCGGATTCTCAAGTCAATATATCAGCCGTGGAGAAATGCCTGTTACACTAATCCGTGTTAACATGATTGGCAACATGCCTACTTTGCAAATTGCAGAGGGTTACACAGTTGAGCTTCCAACAGATGTTAATGCAACATTACTAAACAGAACTGACCCAACATGGCCAAGCACATGGTTTGCTCCACGTTTAATGGCAGATCATAATGCATTCAAAGATGTATATTCAGTAATGGCAAATTGGGGTGCGAACCACGGTTCATTCACTTATGGACACATTGGTAAAGATTTAATTACAATGGCAAGTATGCTAAGAATGCCTGTATCAATGCACAATGTTGAGGATTGCGATATTTATCGTCCACATGCATTCAGTGGTTTTGGTACAAAATGTACTGAGTCAAGTGACTACAGAGCATGCGCTCAATACGGTCCTCTTTACAAGTAATATAATTAACAATTTTGATGGCTTAGGTTACGGAATTTTTAAAAACAGAAAATGTGTTTGTTAACAATAAATACATCACAACATTCTATCATTGATAGGTGGCAGAAATGCATTTATGGCAAAGTTTTATACTTAATAGTGTAATATCTTTGCCATTTGCACGTATTTGCTATGCAATTAATAGTAGATGTGGTATAATATATTTATATACAAGCATGGAGGGAAAAAGATGTCAAAAAAAGTATTAGCTTTTGATTTCGGTGCGTCAAGCGGCAGAGCTGTATTGTTTCATGTTATCGGCGGAAAGTTAGAAATGCAGGAAGTGCATAGATTCTCTAACGATCCTGTTGAGATAAACGGAACGTTACACTGGGACGTTTTAAGACTATATCACGAAATTAAAGTAGGTATAACCAAAGCGAAAGCAATAAGCGCATTTGATGCAATCGGAATTGACACATGGGGTGTTGATTTTGGGCTCATCGACGAAAATGGCAATTTGCTAGAGAATCCCGTACATTATAGAGATGAAAGAACAGACGGGTGCATGGAAAAAGTTTTTAAGCTTATACCTAAAAAAGAATTATATTTAAGATGTGGTTTGCAGTTTATGCGTTTTAACACATTGTTTCAATTATTTTATCTGCAAAATAACCGCAATGATTTGATGTCTAGGACAAAAAAATTATTGTTAATGCCAGATTTATTTGCATACTTCCTAACGGGAGAAATGCGTTCGGAGTTTTCGCTAGCGTCAACAACACAAATGTTGAACCCGAAAACAGACGAATGGGATTTGGAGTTGTTGAAAGAGTTAGGAATCAATTCAAACATTTTACCGCCTCTTATACATGCGGGTGAAACTTACGGAAAGTTGAGTCAGAAACTAGCTGATGAATTAGGAGTTCCAAGAATCCCTGTCATTGCAGTTTGTGCTCATGATACAGCCTCAGCAGTTGTTGCTGTTCCTGAAGATAAAGAGCAAATATTGTTTTTATCGTGCGGAACATGGTCACTTATCGGCACGGAGCTGCATAAGCCTATCTTAACGGAGAAGTCTTATGAATGCGACATGACAAATGAGCGTGGATATAACAAAACAACTAGATTGCTAAAAAACATTATGGGGCTATGGATAATCCAAGAATGCCGCAGACAATGGGAACGTGAAGGCATAGAAATATCTTTTGCGGAAATAGCAAAGCAAGCTAACGAAAGCGAACCATTTGCAAACTATATAGATGTTGATGCAAGTATCTTTGAAATGCCAGGTAATATGCCAGATCGTATTGTAAAATACTGTGCAGATCATGGACAAACACCACCACATACAATCGGTGAGATTGCAAGGTGTGTGTATGAAAGTTTAGCTGACAAGTATCGCAAATCGTATCAAGAAATTGAGTCGGTTACTGGCAAAAAGTTCAACGTGTTGAACATTGTCGGCGGTGGATGTAATGCGGAAATATTATGTCAGTTCACAGCGAATGCACTAAACATGACAGTATGTGCAGGACCGAGTGAAGGCACTGCAACGGGTAATGCGTTAGTTCAACTAATGGCATTAGGCGAAGTTGACAACATATCAGAAGCAAGAAAAATAGTAAAAAACAGCACCGATATCAAGGTTTATAAACCAAGCGGTGTTTGGCTACACAAGTAGATTTATCTTACAAACAGTAATTGTTTTGATAAGATGATCTAATTATTAAGGTATCAGCTGCATAGCAGTAGATAAAATTATATATTTAGGAGGATGTAAAAATGGCAAGATTTATTTTGAATGAAACATCATATTTTGGTGCAGGTTCTAGGAGTGAGTTAAAAACTGAGGTTATCGCAAGAGGTGCTAAAAAAGTTTTCGTAGTTACTGATAACGATTTATTAAAGTTCAATGTTGCAAAAATGGTTACTGATGTACTTGAGGGCGTAGTTCCTTATACAGTATTCAGTGATGTTAAACCAAACCCAACAGTTAAAAATGTTTTAGACGGTCTAAATGCTTTCAAAGCAAGCGGAGCAGATCTAATCGTTGCAATCGGTGGCGGAAGTGTTATCGATACATCTAAAGCAATCAGTATTATATATAACAACCCAGAGTTCATTGATGTAATATCACTTGAAGGCTGTGCTGTAACAAAAAATAAAGGTATACCAATCGTTGCATTACCAACTACTGCAGGAACAGCAGCAGAGGTTACAATCAACTACGTTATCACTGATGAGAAAAACGGCAGAAAGCTTGTTTGCGTTGATCCTCATGATATCCCAGTTGTTGCAATTATCGATGCAGAGCTTATGTCATCAATGCCAAAAGGCTTAACAGCTGCTACTGGTATGGATGCATTAACACACGCAATCGAAGGTTATATCACTAAAGCTGCATGGGAGTTATCTGACATGTTCGAGATTAAAGCAATTGAGCTTATCTCTAAGCATTTAAGAGCTGCTGTTGCAAACGGAAAAGATTTAGTAGCAAGAGAAGGAATGGCACTTGGACAATATGTTGCAGGTATGGCATTCAGTAACGTTGGTCTTGGTTGCGTACACGCAATGGCTCATCCTCTAGGCGCTAGATATGATACACCTCATGGTGTTGCAAATGCACTATTACTACCTGTAGTTATGGAGTTCAACATGAAAGGCTCTGAGGCTAAGTACAAGAACATAGCAGCTGCTATGGGCGTTGATGTATCTAAAATGAATGACTCTGAAGGTGCTCTTGCAGCTCTTGCAGCAGTTAGAAAATTATCTACAGACGTTGCAATTCCTCAAAAGTTATCTGACATAAAAATTCCAATGGAAGGATTAGAGCAACTTGCAAAAGATGCTGTAGTTGATCCATGTGCAGGCGGAAACCCAATCGACATGACAGAGGCTCAAATTTTAGCATTATACAAGAAAGCTTTTTAATTTTAATTACAAATTTTAATTAGCAGAATAGCTAATACTACCATATGATTTAATATGGTAATAGTATAGGAGAAATATATTTATGAATCAAAAATTTAAACACCCAGCTGATCTATTAGTTGAGTTGATGAATCGCGTTTATTACCGTGGAATGACAACAACTTCAGGCGGAAACTTTTCAATGAAGGATGAAGATGGTAATATTTGGATTACTCCAAGCGGTATTGATAAAGGCACATTAACAAGAGAAGATATCGTTAAAGTTGCACCAAACGGAGAGCGTTTTGGTAAACATAACCCATCATGTGAGCTACCATTTCATACAAAAGTGTATGAAGTTAGACCTGATATGAAAGCTGTTTTCCATGCACATCCTCCAGCACTTGTGTCAATTAGCTTATTACGTAGAAAAGCTAAAATCAACTTGCTACCAACATTCTCAACAAAAGTTAAGAAGCTTGATACAAGTGTATATGACATTCCGGGCAGCATAGGATTAGGAGAGAAAATTTCAAAAGTTTTCGCTGCTGGCTCTGATGCAGTTATGATGGAAAATCATGGAATAGTTGTATGCGGAACTGATTTATATGACGCATTCAAGAAATTTGAGGCTATGGAAACTGCAGCTAACTTAACTTTAGAATGTCAAACATTCGGCAAAGAGAAAGAGCTTAACAGATCTCAGATTAAAGCATTCGGCAATGTGAAAACAGTAATGAAGAATGGCAAAATAGTTAGTTCAACTAATGAAATTGATTTACGTAACTCAATGGTTAAGTTCTCTCAAAGATCTTATCACCATAGACTATTTGATTCAACTGAAGGTATCTATGCAGTACGTGAGGATGATAATAACTTCCTAATCATGGCAGATGATGTTGACAGAAAGTTGCTTGAAGCATGTGATATTGTTAAAGTGCAAAATGGTGTTGCAGAGCTAGGCAAAAAGCCTTCTCGTTATTCTGATATTTGTAGCGCAATATTTGCAAAAAACAAAGCAATTGGTTCAGTAGCAGTAGCACAACCAGTTTACGCTATGGCATTCGGTGCAACAGGACACTTCTTGGATTCAAGAACTATTCCAGAAAGTTACATCAACATGCGTGACGTTGTTCATGTTAAATATGATGATTTCGTAGCAAACCCACTTTTAGTAGTTGACATTTTATCACTAGTAACTCCAATAGTTATCGTTGATAATGCGTTGGTATTTGTAGTAGGTGCTAACATCACAAAATGTTTTGATTCACTTGAGGTTACTGACTTCACAGCTAAAACATTATTGAATGGCGCGCGTTTGAAGAAATTAGGAGCTATCCAAACAATTTCTGATCAAGAAGTTGAAGACATGATAGTTGCTTTTAATTTACCTAGATAAATAAAATTATATTAGGGCAGGATGACAGTGCTTAAGTACTGAAGTCCTGCTTTTTTATTGCATAAAAACTGTGCAAAAACACGCAAAAAACACGCAAAAAACACGCAAAAATGAACAAAAATTAATTAAATTTGTTGATATAATTACAAATAATTGGTCAATAATTTATATAATTAAAGACATCAAGGAGTAATAAAATGAGTAAAGCATTAGATTGTCACAAACAGTGGCAAGGAAAAATAGAAGTAATATCACGAGTATCTGTGCAAAGTCAAGAGGAATTGTCTATAGCATATACACCAGGCGTAGCAGAGCCATGCCTTGCAATTGCGAAGGATAAGGAGCTAAGCTACACTTATACAAGAAGAAGTAACTTAGTTGCAGTAATCACTGATGGCAGTGCTGTTCTGGGATTAGGCAATATCGGAGGACTTGCAGGAATGCCAGTGATGGAAGGCAAATGCGTACTATTCAAAGAATTTGCAAATGTTGATGCTTTCCCTCTTTGCCTATCTACTCAAGATAGCGGTGAGATTATTACAACAGTAAAAAACATTGCAGAGTCTTTCGGCGGTATAAATTTAGAAGATATTTCCGCACCAAGATGCTTTGAAATAGAGCGTGCATTAAAGGAAAGTTGCGACATTCCAATATTTCATGATGACCAGCACGGCACTGCAATAGTGACAGCTGCGGCACTGATTAATGCACTTAAGTTCACAAAAAGAAAGATAGAAAAAACTAAAATAGTAATAATCGGCACAGGAGCAGCAGGTTCTGCTATTGCAAGATTACTACTTCAAATGAATGTATTTGATATATTAATGTGTGATAGAAAAGGTATTTTGTATGAGGGTAGAGATGGCATGGACTGGTCAAAAGTAGAGTTAGCTGCTATCACTAACAAGCAAAATCAGAAAGGCGCTATTGCTGATGCAGTGGTCGGAGCGGATGTTATAGTTGGCGTTAGTGGTCCTGATACTGTAACACTTGATATGATTAAAAGTATGAATAAAGATGCTATTGTGTTTGCACTTAGCAACCCAACTCCAGAGATTATGCCTGACCTTGCAGTTAAAGGTGGCGCAGTAGTAGTTGGTACTGGTAGATCAGATTATCCTAATCAAATCAATAATGTACTTGCCTTCCCAGGAATATTTAGAGGTGCACTAGATGCTAAAGCTACTAAAATTACTGAAGGAATGAAAGCTGTATCAGTTCATGCAATAGCAAATCTTGTATCAGATAGTGAGCTTGCAGCTGACTTTGTAATACCAAGACCATTTGATAAGCGTGTTGCAAAAGCTGTAGCAGATGCAGTTTATAAGCAAGCAAAACTTGAAAAAGTATGTAGATAATTATTGATTTTAAAAGTATTTATCATGTTTTTTATGCGTAGTTTAACCATTATAATATTATCTAGTATTAAGTATAAAAAAATCTTAATTTACAATTAAATAAATTATATTTAAAAGACGCAAAGTTAATTAACTTTGTGTCTTTTTTTTATGGTAATATATCAGTAAAAATAAAATAAATGAATCGAAAAAATTGCTAGTAAAATCAATCAATATTATGTGTTATATCTAATAAAAATAATAAATAAAACTATACGTTATTTGTTAATTTTTTCAATGATTAATTAGTATCATGCTGCAAAATTATATTAAATTAAATTGTAAAAAAAGTGTTAATTCTTGCTGAAATACATAAGTTTATGCTATATTTAGTGTGCTTTCATGAGATACTTAATATAGTTTTAAAATGAAAAAGCAAAACAAAGTGCTCAGCAAAAATTTGCTGAGCACTTTGTTTTATAGAATGAATGGGTTAATTAAAATAGTCAATAATCATCAATTATTTTTTAATTAAATATAGCATAAAAATATTATAATCTACTACAATTGATTTGGCAAAAATATTACTCAAATTTGACTAACGAAATGTGCTAATTAGCTAAGAAGATCTGCCATGTCATACATGCCATTTTTCTTAACTCCAGCAAGGAATATACCTGCTTTAATTGCACCTTCTGCAAAGACAGCTTTAGAGCTAGCTTCATGTTTAATAGTGATAATTTCGTCATTTCCAAGGAATAGCACTTCGTGTTTACCAACTACTGTACCGCCACGCACTGCATGTATACCAAGCTCGCGTTTATCACGCCTTGCATTGCTATCGTTGCGACCGTGCTTGTAGTTAAGCGTGTTGTTCATTTCCTTATTAATTGCATCAGCAATAGTTATTGCAGTGCCTGACGGGCTATCAACTTTAATATTGTGATGATACTCTAAAAGTTCAATGTCAAACTTATCGCCAAGTACGTTAGTAGCTCTTTTAACTAAATCAATTAAAAGATTAACACCAAGTGACATGTTGCTTGCCTTGAATATAGCAATATCTCTAGACATTTCACGGATATAATCTAGATGTATAGGCGTATGTCCTGTTGTGCATAATACTACTGGTATATGATTTTCCTTAGCATAAGGCAGCATATCATATATTGCATCGGCACGAGAAAAGTCGATGATAACATCAGGCTTTACATTGATATCCGACACTCCCTTAAAGATAGGAATGTTGAAGTCTGCAGGATCTGCAAATTTATCAACTCCGCCAGAAGCTTTAGTATTTTCACTAGCGTCTATACAGCTTAGCACAGTTCTGCCCAGTCTGCCGCCAACGCCCCAAATTAAAATATTAGTCATATTATCACCTTTTGTATATTAAATCAGGTTGACATCACGCATGACATCAATCAATCTTGCCGCACCGCTTTCGCTAAGTGGAGTAAGAGGTAGTCGTAGAATATTTTCGCCATAGCCCAGTTTAGAAGCTGCAAATTTGACCGGAATTGGATTTACTTCAACGAATAATGTGTTTAATAAATCGTGGTATTTGAAAAACAATTCGATCGCATGAGAGTAGTCTCCATCCATACAGCTATGTACAATATCGACCATAACGCTAGGGATAATGTTAGATGCAACACTGATAAGACCAGCAGCACCTAGTGACATTACCGGCACAATAATTCCGTCATCGCCGCTATAAAGCTCAAAGTCCATATTGCGAGCAATGTCTTGAATTTCTACCATCTGTCCGATATTGCCTGATGCTTCCTTAATACCAATGATATTAGGGATTCCAGCAATTGCACGCACTGTTGCAGGAAGGATGTTAACACCCGTTCTTGACGGAACGTTGTATGCGATAATTGGAATAGTAACGCTTTCTGCTATGCTTGCAAAGTGCTGAATTAATCCAGATTGCGTGCATTTATTGTAGTAAGGTGTAACAACTAGTAGCATATCCGCACCTAGTTTTGCCGCCTCGATACTGTCTGAAACTGCGCATATTGTATTGTTGCTGCCTGTGCCAACTATAACGGGTACTCTGTGATTTATAGTTTTTACTGCAAATCTGATTACTTCAGTTTTTTCTTCGCTAGTCATCGTTGCAGGCTCGCCTGTTGTTCCTAATACTACCAAAGCATCAATGCCCGCTTGAATTTGAAACTCGATTAATTTTGCAAACGCTTTATAGTCAACACCAGTCGAGTTGAATGGTGTGATAAGAGCCGTCGCTACTCCTTTGAACATAATTACCTCCAAAACAAACCCAAAATCGTTTCGCACTATATTGCACGTGACGAATATGAAAATGTTTAATTGTTTATATTGTTTTTCAATATTTTGCAGAGCATTAATAATAAATGCATGCAAAAATTAAAAGTCTTATTGTAATTATATGATTTATCCACTAAAAACAGTGATTATTTAACCATTTTCTCAATAAGTTTTTCAGCTATTTGAACAGCGTTAGTAGCAGCACCCTTACGAATGTTATCTGCTACAACCCACAAGTTGCAACCGCTATCTACAGTATCGTCAAGTCTAACACGACCAACATAAGTTTCGTCCGTGCCAGATACATTGCATGGCATAGGGTAGCTAATGTTTGCAGGATCGTCCATAACGATTAGGTTTTCTCCGCTGCGTAGAGCTGCGTAGATTCCATCTAAAGTACAAGGCTTTTCAAATTCTACATTGATACTCTCGCTGTGGCTATTAAGAACGGGAACTCTAACAGTTGTTGCAGTTACTTTAATGTTCTTGCCAAGGATTTTTTGAGTTTCAAGTATCATTTTTTCCTCTTCCTTAGTATATCCATTAGGTAGGAAAACGTCGATTTGAGGAATTACGTTATTAAATATTGGATAAGGGAATTTAGTAGGAGGATTGCCTTTAGCGCCCTCTACTAAATCATTATATCCAGCAACACCAGCGCCTGATACGGCTTGATAAGTGCTGTAAACGATTCTTTTAATAGTGAATTTATCATGCAGCGGCTTCAATGCTACCACTGCTTGAATAGTAGAGCAGTTAGGATTTGCAATAATGCCTGTATTCCACTCGATATCACTTGCATTTACCTCTGGTACAACTAGCGGTACATCATCACACATACGCCACTGACTAGAGTTATCGACAACTATTGAGCCTGTTTTTGCAAATATTGGTGCAAAAGTAGCTGATGTACCGCCGCCTGCAGAAAATAAAGCAATATCAACTTTTGTAGACTTGATATTAGCCTCGTTAAGCTCGATAATTGTGTGTGGTTTGCCCATAAAGTCTATCACTTTACCAGCACTTTTAGCTGATGCAAATAGATAATAATTCTCAACAGGTAAATTTCTCTCTGTTAAAACCTCAAGGAACTTTGTTCCTACCATGCCAGTAGCGCCAACTACTGCGATATTAATTTTTTTCATTTTTATGCCTCCATATAAAAAAAATAACAGTACGATTACTATCGTACTGCAAAAAAGATAAAACTTTATTAACAGCTGAATAGTACTTCATCATATTTGATGACAGTTATAAGGATTTAGCCTTATACCCAACACAACACATCACAATATGTATTATGCTTCGGCATCCACACCCTTTCCACAAGCCACAGTAATTGCTACCTTTGTGTTTGGCTTATGTACTAATGCTGAACGCACCTCTATTAGCATTTATTATTACGGAAATAGCTATATTCCCTTAATGTATCATAACTATATCATGATTTTATTTATTTGTCAAAGAAATATAGCTAATTTGTTTGATATTTTATTCAATTTGGTGTATTATGGTATTATATTAAATTATTTAGGAGTTGTATATGTCAAAAGCTGCACCACAACAGAAAGACAAGTCTAAGTCGTATTCTGCGAAACTACTGTCTAACCTTACTTTGTCGCCTGACCTTAGCATGAACAGAGAGCCGTTACAAACGGGTATGTTCAGGCACTGGTGGGCTATCATAAGAACTAATCTTACATCACTTCTTGCACAGAATTTGATGTTTTTCCTTTTTGCTGCACCAATTCTAGCCGTGATATTTTTTGTTATGCCATTACTGGAGACAAAATATGTTATTGAGAGCGGCTTTAATTTTGTAGGTGACATGGGATTTGGTTTCAGTGGCGCTAACAATGACGCAAATATTGCCTCAAAAGGTATTTATATGATGCGAATCATTTTCTATTCGCTAATTATACCAGGCTTCGCTCTTACTGGTGTAGGCGCTGCGGGTCTTTTCTACTGCACAAGAAACAGAGTTTGGGGTGCAACTGTCAAAATACGTGTTCACTTCTTTCGTGGTATTAAACTATACTGGTGGAAGTTCGTACTTGCCTTTACTACAGTTGGTGCGGGTATCTACGGCATCACAGGATCTATAAACGCATATTTCTATTACAGCGTGCTTGGCACTGCCCCTTGGTGGATATGGATTATAATGATAGCATCTTGTATTTTTACTTTGCTAACTCTTATATATATGTTCAACTACTTGCCTTCTGTTACAATGTACAGAATCAAACATACAGCAACTATTAAAAACAGCTTACTAACTTCAGTAGTTTCAGTGTTTGCTAGCCTAATCATAATGGTTATGCTTTCATTACCTCTACTAATGTTTTTAAGTGATATTACTATGATTATACTAGGAATATTCTTCCTTTTCTATGGTTTCTCATTTTATGCACTTGCAATTCAATGCTTCGGTCAATACGTCGCTGATGGTTATGTAAACGCACTTTATGAGCAGTCAATCATTAGTGCAGAGCGTGACCGTCGTCGTATGGAGCACATAGAGCGCAGGAAAAATGGATCAAGCAAATCAAGCAAAGCTAAAAAAGGTAAAAGAAGATAATGCAGAAAGCGTATTCGGTTCTTGCAGGTTACTATGACTCGCTTATGACTGACTTTAACTACACTGAATATTATGACTATGTAAGACGTTACGCAAAGGGGAGAGTGTTAGAGCTCGCTTCTGGCAGTGGCGTCTTTACTGCACTATTGCTATCTTCAGCGGAGGAAGTTTTGGCAGTCGATATCAGCCGTGAAATGCTTGATATTGCTAAAGAGCGTAACTTTCGAAATAGGAAGTATGTCAAGTTTGTAGAGTCATCTATGCTTGACTTTGAGCTTATGCACAAGATGGATAATGCGTTTTGCGTTTGTGATGGAGTCAATTATATCAGCCAAGAGGAGGTTGCAATCCTTGCAGCAAAAGTTAGTGATAGCATCAAGGTCGGCGGACATTTTATTTTTGATATTAGCTCAAGTTATAAACTAACAACCGTTATAGCAAACAATATTTTTTATGAAGACACGGATGATTTTACTTATCTTTGGACAAATAAACTATCGGACAAATCAGTTCAGATGGATATTGCTGTTTTTGAGAAAGAAAAAGATTCTAATGATTGCCATAACGATACTTACAAAAGGCGTGATGAGCAGCATTCTCAATATATACACGAGCAAAAAAATGTTGTGGATGCGATGACCGCTGCAGGGTTTGATGTAAAAGTTGTTTCGGGTGAGGATTTCGGCGAAGTTAAACCTGATAGCAAAAGACTACTTTTTATTTGTCACAAAATCAAATAATTATGCATTTATTTATCAGGCAATATAGACTTGATATGTAATAATGGCTACATGTTGTTAATGCAAATTTAGTCTGATATAATTCGCAATTGAATTAAATTATTTGGCAAGGTTGTTACCGTGTAATTGCGGTAATTGAATACAGATTTAATGTAATTAATATAACACTTTACGCGTATACATATGCGCGCGAAGCAAAATCGAGGTTTTAATATGGATATTATAAGGAAAGCAATTTTATTTGGTGGAAAGGCAATCGTGTCTGTTGTAGATGCAACTCAGCTTGCTAGCGATGCCGCAAAGGCTCAAGGAACTAAGGGCGGTGCTAGCGAAGTGCTTGCAAGGTCACTTGCTTTTGGCGCGTTTCTTTGTGCGGGAATTAAGGGCACTAACATTAAACTAAGCATGGCAATAGAGGGCGATGGTTCTCTAGGCAAAATAATAATCGCAGGTGTTACTGGTGGTGTTGTTCGTGGCTATGTAGAAAATAGAGGGGCAGTGCTACCAATTTTAGCTGATGGTAGGTATGATGTTGCGGCTGGTATCGGCAGCAAAGGAACAATCTCAGTTATTAAGGATTTCGGACTGAAAGAGCCTTATGTTGGCAAAAGCGAAATAGTCAACGGCACTCTTGATGCTGACCTTGCATATTACTTGACTGTTAGCGAGCAATTGCCTTCTGCGGTTGCCAGTGCGGCCGTTATTGATGGGGATAAAATAAGTGCATGCGGTATGATAATAGTTCAGCCTATGCCAAATTGTGAGGAAGAAATTCTTTTTGTACTGCAAGATATTGTACGCAATTTCGTTGATTTTGGAAAAGTAATACTTGAAAAATCAGTAGATGAAATAATCGAGGAGAACTTTGGACATTTCGAATGCAAATTTCTTGAGCCAATCACGCCGCGATTTGAATGTATGTGTTCATCCGAGAGAATGGATAGTATTGTTAAATCTTTAGGATTAAAGGAAGCGCATAAAATTGCTAAGGAAGATGGATTAATTGAGATTCATTGTGATTTTTGCAATAAGTATTATAGATATACTAGGAAACAAGTAGATAAATTATTCGGAGATGTTAAGTGATTAAAAGTTTTGATTCAATTATGACAGGCGATTATATATTAGATAAAGCGCAAGAACATTTCGACCAGGAAAACTATGTTGATTGCGTGAAATATATTGTGTTTTATTTTGACGACTGCTCTTTAGAGTGCCAGTCAAGATTAGCAACAGTAGCGGGTAGATGTTATTATGAGCTAGGTAGTATTGATAGTGCCATAATGTCACTTAAGCGTGCTATTGCTTGTGATGATGATTACGCAGATCCGCTATATTATTTAGCGCTGTATCAGCAGGAGAGTAAAAATAAAATAGGTGTTCAGGACGCGTTTTTCGAACTGAACCATGTGGATACGGATGGTGATTTAGCTCAAGAAATACTTAAAATGATTGTCGCTGATGCTCAGCTAGATGAGGAGTTTAAACTTGTATCTTCTGCTGAAACTAAGGAAAGAGTCATGCTAAATGCGGAAAACTTGCTTAAACAAAACAGTTTAGATGAGGCTCTAGCCATGCTAAAAGATCTTAATAATTATTTAAATGATGATGTTGATGTGCTGAATGATATGTCAATAATATGCTTATATATGGAAAATATGGATGATGCTAAGAAGTATGCTGAGCGTGCATTGTTGCTAGATGAAGATAATTTTAACAGTTATTTTATATTAGCGCAAGTTGCAAAATTAGAGGATTCGGAGGAAAAACTTGCACAAATCACTGATTTATTAATCAAAGAAGAGTATACAGATATTGCAATGTTAAGGAAGGTTGTAGCAATGCTAGAGCTGTCTTGTGGCAATGATAAAATAAACGTATATGTTGATGGATATACAGATAAAAATGCGATAGAGCGGTTGATGATGAAAAGCATATCGCTATTCAATTTAGGCGATAGAGATGGTGCAATATGCATAATGGATGATGTTCAAAAATTGTACGGTGACTTGTCACTTGCAAGGACTTACAAGGAATATTTTGCTGATACACATTTTACCAGTGCAGTAGTTGGAGAGTTTATGGAGCTTCCGAGCGGCTATGTTACTGAGTATGATGAAAAGGAATATGATATCGTTTTAGATACAAATCAAGTGAATCATGAGCTAGTTATGATTAAAGCATTTGGGCTATATGATGAAGTTAAACTTTATCAATGGCTGATAGATAATAAAGAGGAAATTGGAGAAGATTATATCGATATATATTTGCATTATATTAACGCTTTTGATTTTATATCTCCACTCAATAAAGCGGCAATTATCATGTTTTTAATCAAGGAGTTTAAGCTTGAGGAATTCACTATCTACAATCATGGTGGTGCAAACGGTGTATACTTTGAGGATGTAGTAGGAATTAGTAAATTTCCTCCACAATACAATGACGCATATGTTCTAGCTTTTTCTGTTGCAAGCAATATATCAAGAGGGTTTGAGAATAGTCTTATGACCTCAATGAATGATTTTTTAAACGCTATGGGCGATAGGCAAGTTGAGTTTGAAAATGTACGTGTTTTGGCAAGTGCAATATTATGTAATTCATATATCATAGTCGCTGATAATACTATAGCAAGAGTTGCTGCTGTTATGAATACTGATGAGCAATCAATCAAAGAATGTCTAGATATAATAAGGGCTGGAGGTAACTTCTTTGACCTAGAGCAAGACGAAATTTTCAGTAAACATATTAAGCGTGTTATGAGTAGATTCGGAGCAATAGAAACTGTTGATGATTAAGTAATTTTGCTATAAAAATAAAAGCATTTTATAGTATAAAACTAATGATAATTTATAAATATAATAATGAAAATTAATCGATAAAATATGCAAATATAATCTGCTGCAAAATTATAATATTTTATGAGAAAAACAACTGTAAAAAAGTAGATCAATAACTTAATAAGTTATAAGATTAATTATTAAATAAGCTGTGTTGATGCAGCTTATTTTTTTTGCAAAATAGTGTAAATTATTATAGTAAACATAGATAAGTATACTAATTGAGTAATTAATTATTCAAATTGTCAAATATTTAGAAGTCAAATTTTAAAAAAAATATATATAAATCAATGTCGATAATAAGTGCTATAAAAATTAAATATCAGTCTATGCAATAAAAAAAATAATATTACAAATATATACTGAAAATACATGATAAATTTAAACAGTACAAAGCATATTGTTTTTATAAAAAAATATACAAATAATCACTAATAATTTATAATATAACTGAATAGAATATATTATGATTTTTTCTATATTTAAAACTGTATTTTTATTTGTGGGCGCTGTTATTGGTGCAGGGTTTGCAACGGGTAGTGAGGTTATGTTATATTTTGGCAATAGTAATATGCTTACTATAATTTTGGCAGGATTGCTTATAGGTTTGTTTGCCATGGTTTTTGCAAGTTTTGGCAAAATATCCAACAAGTATAAGTGGTTAGATAACATGCTGAAAATTGCTGTATTCTTTAGCTCGCTTATAACATTTTGTATTATGGTTGCGGCATCGGATGAAGTGATGAGGTTAAGCTTTAATATTAGGTATGTGGGTGCTGCAACTGGCGTTATAGTTGCATTCTTAATGCTGTTTGATATGCGGATTATTAAGCTGCTTAATAGTATAATAGTACCGTTTATTGTAATGCTGTTTATTGTAATGTTAGTTAAAACTGGAGGCGGTTCAAGCGGTGATTTTCACCCATATAATAGTTTTTTATATGGTAGCATGAATATGTTGCTTGGTGGTTATATGATGACATGTGAAGGTAAGCAATATTCAAATAAGCATATACTCATCATTGGGGGTATTGTTGCTGCTGTCATGACAGGTTTGTTGTCGCTGTGTTATCTTATCAGTAGCGAGGGTGTAGGGTTTTCTATGCCGCTATTTGAGGTCGCAAGGCGAATTGGGTTAGGTCAATGTGCAGGTATCGTAATTTATCTTGCAATATTTACAACACTTATTGGTTCAGGGCGTGTGATGGGTGATATCATGTGCGAGCTTGGTCAATCAAAATGGATATTCTCAATAATACTCGCACTAGTAAGTGTTCTTATATACTCAGTAGATTTCAAGTCTAGTGTCAGTTTGCTTTATCCGCCTATTGGGTGGGTAGGTGCATTCTTTACCATGTCACTAATTGCAGTATTGTTTTCGCATTTTGTTATCCGCAAGCATTGTAAAAAGTTAAAACGATGTAGACTTTCTGGATAAAAATATAATGATATTGTGATGTTTTTATTAATTATGTGGTGATTTTACTGATATTTTGCCTAATATTTATCTTGCATGGGTATAATAGCCATTATGGTATTAAATTGCATAAAATAGTAAATAATATTACTATAGTCTTTACAAAATCAGCTCTTTGTGGTATAATAGCTTGTATGGTTATAGATATATTTATATAAACTATATTACAACTACCAATTATAAAACAAATTATTAAAGTCTAGATTAAAACGCAGGAAAGTGTAGCAAATTAAGGCAGTACATTATTGATGAATTAACATTACTATAAAACAGTAATTAAAATGATTTAAGAAATTGGAGAAAATATGAAGTTTAATAAAAAGGATTTACTTTTAATACCAAACATTTTAACATACATTAGATTCCTAAGTGTACCATTTTTTGTATGGATGATACTGGATGTTCGCATACCAAATCATCAATATATAGCTTTCGGCTTGTTCATGGCGGCATCCTTTACTGATGTCGTCGATGGATTTATTGCGCGTCAATTTAAGATGACATCAGACATCGGTAAAATTATTGACCCGATGGCGGATAAGCTATTGCAAGTAACTACACTATTGGGTTTGACACTTATAGGTAACATAGAATGGGTATTCCCAGTGATTTACTTTATTAAGGAAGCCTATTTAGTAATTGGCGGATGTTATATTATAAATGTAATGAAAAGTAATTATGTCCTTCAGTCAAACTTTTTTGGTAAAAGTGCTACATGGCTAAATTCATTAGGTATCGTTCTTGCATTCTTTGTTGATGATGTGAACGCCGCATACGATACTGCAGTATTTGTAATATTAGCTATAGGTGCAACTTTTGCAATTATCACTGCTATTATCTACACTTACAGCTTCAGAGGATTCAGAAGTATTGAGCTTGAGCAAAATGGCGGAGTGAAATATGGTTTCCGTGATCTTTTTAATAAAAAAGTTGTAGGCGATTGTGGAGAGAATAGAGATGAGCTTTGCGGAGATTGTGAATCTTGCAACATTCTAAATCCAAAATGTGATAAAACACTTAAAATAAATAATACAGTTAAAACTTGCGATTGCAATGAAGAAGATAAAGATTGCAATATCAGTATAGAAGAAAAGTGCAACATTGAAAAAGACTTTAAAGCTGAAGATAACACTTGCGATTGCAATGCGGATGAAAAATGCGAGCAAGACAAAGAGTCTGCCGGCTCGGAGTTAGAGGGAAAGTAATATGTTAGGATTAATTAGTGGTTTTTTCGAGTTTGATGCGTCAAGACTTGCAAACCCTTTAGTAATTGTGGGAATAATATTTATTGTCATCGGTATAGTGCTTATGATTGCTAGGGCAAAATTAGCTTTTGAGATTACAAAAAGGCTAAAAGGCGGCAATGATGAAGTAATGTCAAAAGTCGCATACGGGATTATTGGCTTAGCACTAGTACTAGTAATTGCAGGATCATTAATGGCGATACTTGCACTTCCTCCTTCAATTTAGTAATAATCGGACAGGCTATGGTCGGTCTTTATAGTTAAACAAAACATGCAAGATAAAATTAAGTAATGAGAGGTATTATATATGGAAATGTCAAAAACTTACAGCCCTCAAGAATTTGAGGCAAAATTATATAAGGAGTGGGAGCAGAAAGGATACTTTAAGGCTAAAGTTGACAAGACTAAAGAGCCATTCACTATCGTGATTCCACCGCCTAATATCACAGGACAATTACATATGGGTCATGCGCTCAACAACAGTATTCAAGATACTATTGTTAGATATAAAAGAATGCAAGGGTTTTCTACACTATGGATCCCTGGCACTGACCACGCATCAATTGCTACTGAAGTGAAAATAGTAGAAAAAATGAAATCTGAGGGACTATCTAAACAAGATGTTGGTCGCGAGGGTTTTCTTGAGCGTGCTTGGGAGTGGAAGGCGCAATATGGCGGTCGAATTGTAGAGCAATTAAAAAGTCTTGGTAGTTCATGTGACTGGTCAAGAGAAGCTTTCACAATGGACGATAATCTTTCAAGCTCAGTCAAAAAGGTTTTTATTGATTTATTCAACAAGGGTTTGATATACAAGTCTGATAGAATTATTAACTGGTGCCCGTCTTGCATGACGGCGCTTAGTGATGCGGAAGTTGAGTATGAGGAAAAAGACTCATTCCTTTGGCATGTTAGATATCCGCTTGCTGATGGCAGCGGTGAGCTTATTGTTGCAACTACTCGCCCTGAAACAATGCTGGGTGATACGGCAGTAGCAGTAAATCCTACTGATGAAAGATATCAGCACATGATTGGCAAGCAGTTAATACTTCCGTTAATGGACAAGCTGATTCCAATTATTGCAGATGATTATGTAGAAAAAGATTTTGGTAGCGGTGCAGTTAAGATCACTCCAGCGCATGACCCTAACGACTTTGAGGTTGGTGTTAGACATAACCTAGAAGTTATACGTATAATGAATGATGATGGATCTTTGAACGAACTTGCGGGTGCATATTGCGGACTTGATTCGCTTGCAGCTAGAAGTAAAGTTGTAGATGATTTGCAAAAGGGCGGTTATTTAGTAAAAACCGAGCCTTATGCACATAATGTTGGTGTTTGTTATCGCTGTCACAGCGTTGTTGAGCCACTGACAAGCAAGCAATGGTATGTTAAAATGGCTCCGCTTGCTAAGCCTGCAATCAAAGTTGTCAAACAGAAAAAAGTTGAGTTTCTACCTGCTAGATTTAGCAAGACTTATTTTAGTTGGATGGAGAATATTAAAGATTGGTGCATTTCGCGTCAGCTTTGGTGGGGACACAGAATACCAGCATATTATTGTGATGATTGCGGCGAGATTATGGTTTTATCTGACGCACCAAGCAGCTGCACTAAGTGCGGAAGTAGCAAAGTTCGTCAAGATGAAGATGTTCTTGATACATGGTTTTCAAGTGCGTTGTGGCCGTTTTCTACTTTAGGTTACCCTAAGGAGAATGACGAGCTAGATTATTTCTATCCTACAAGCTTGCTAGTTACTGCATATGACATTATTTTCTTCTGGGTTGCTAGAATGATTTTTAGCGGAATAGAGCACATGGGCGAGATTCCTTTCCCAGAAGTTTTAATCCATGGTATCGTTCGTGACTCTGAAGGTCGCAAAATGAGTAAGTCACTAGGCAATGGTATTGACCCGCTTGAGATTATCTCTAAGTACGGCGCGGACAGTTTGCGTATGAGTTTGCTTATCGGTATTGCACCGGGCGGAGATACAAGATTCATCGAGGAGAAAGTCGTAAGCTGCCGTAACTTTATCAATAAAGTATGGAATGCTTCTAGGTTTGTAATGATGAATACTGCGGGCGTTCAATTAAAGGAAATGGGTTCATTCCGTCTTAGCCCTGCGGACAAGTGGATTTTGGCAAAGCTAAATAATGTTATTAAAGATTGTACAAATTCTCTTGATAAATACGATTTAGGACAAAGTTGTAGCAAGGTATATGATTTTGTGTGGAATGATTTTTGTGATTGGTATATAGAGCTTTCTAAGGCGACACTGCATAGTGATAACGCTAGCAAAATAGCAAGTACAGTAACTGTTTTAAATTATGTATTAGATAAAATACTTAAATTATTACATCCATATATTCCATTTGTAACTGATGAAATTTATAGGAGTACTGCTGGTAAAAGTGCTAGCATTATGATTAGCGAATGGCCGCAAGTTGTTAAAAAATATAAATACAAAAAAGAATGCGAAGGCATGGAGAGCGTGATGGAAGTTGTAAAAGCAATCCGCAACTTAAGGCTTGAGATGGACATTAAACCGTCGCGCAAAATAAAGTTATTAATTATTCCCAATGTGGATACAAAAGATATCGATAACGTGTTGCCATATATTATTAAAATGGGCAATGTGGAAAGTATAGAGTACATTACAGATCGCGCTGAGGTTACTGATAAGACTAGTGGAATAATTAGCATTTTCGGTGATATACTTGTGCCGCTTGGTGACTTAGTTGATACTGATAAGGAAATCGCTAGAATAACTAAGGAACTATCAGATACTGACAGCGAAATTGCAAGAGCGGAAAAAATGCTTGCAAATACGGGCTTTGTTGCACGTGCTCCTAAGTCACTGATAGATAAAGAGAATGAGAAGCTAGCAAGTTACAAAACTCTACGAGAGAAGCTACTTGTAAAGCTTAGCGAGGTTACAAATGCGTAAATACAAATATTTGTTTTGGGATTTAGATGGAACTATTTTGAATTCTTTCGTGGGCTGTTCAATATGCTTTGAAAAAGTGTTTAATCATTTCAACTTAGATATTGCAAAAAACGAATATAAACAGTTTATCGGGCCACCTTTAAGGACATCTTTTTTGAGGGTTTTAGGTGGTGATAAGGTGTTAGCTGAGGAGGCAATTAAAGTATATAGTGACGCATATCGCGATAGGGATTTGAGCCATGATGTACTATTTGAAGGGATTGTCCAAGCACTAAAGTCTATAAAAGCTAAAGGCTATATTATGAATGTAGCGACTAGCAAAGGTCAAGCATCAGCAAGAGAGCTGCTAAAAGTTTTAGGTGCGTATGATTTATTCGATTGTGTTTACGGTGCTGATTATGCAACGGGCAAAGTTGAGAAAGAAGATGTTCTAGCAGAGGCAATAGTCCGCTCAGGAGCTGATAAGGAATTGTCGCTAATGATTGGTGATTCTATGTACGATGCATATGGTGCTAAGCATGTTGGAATAGACTGTTTAGCTTGTACTTATGGTTACGGCGACATAGCAGAAATGAAAGAAATCGGTATTGTTGCTGAGTGTGATGAAGTAAGTAAGTTAGTAGATTTTTTCTAATCTTTTTATCTAAATTTTAATCTTTATAATAAGAAATGAAATTTAATTAAATTTTTATTTATATCTTAATATAAAATAGCAAAAAAATTAAATATATTATACTGCATTTTAAGGCAAAAAATAAGTAATAAAATAATGAACATACATGGCATTAATGTTAATTTAATTATCAATTAGTGTGTTTATTTGGATAATATCTACTAAATTTGTGATTATGACGATTTGTATTAATGTTAAAAATGAGATAAATTTTGCAAATTCATTGATTAATAAGTTTAATGATAATTAGTATTAATTAAGTAAAATGTATACAATGTATATAGAAGTAAATAGAGATAGAAATATAATAATTTCCGTCAGCAATATATAGTAGTTTTATCAAATATATCTGAATATATTTCGGGTAAAAATATCGATAAAATTTATTATATAGTCAGGAAAAAAAATCAAAGTTGAGGTATTCATATGAGATATATTAAGTTGTCACTTCAGTATATGTTCAAAAACTTTTTCCAGTTGTTTTTAGTTGTACTTATTCCGTCAATTATTGCCGGTTTAGTATCGGAGGCATGCAGCACAGTAAAGTTTTTGGCAGAATTCAAAGAAGGTAATTATCAATCATTTACAAGTATTTACTTGGCTATGGGTGATTATGATTGGAAGAATATAGTCGCAGGAGTGTTGCTACTTCCAGTTGCTGTTATAATGATTAGTGGTGCTTGCGGTTTGGTATCAAGACATATGCGATTAGGTATCATGAATTTTAATAACTTTAATAGACGTATTAACAATAACTTTTTAGTTGTTTTAAAGACAATAATTTTATTGCTTGTTGCGCTTCAGATTTACGCTATTATTATTTCTGCTACAACATTCCTCTGGGTTAAATTGTTTGCAACAATACAGGGAGCGTATGTTATGACTATTATTTCAAATGTTATTATGATGATTTCAATGGTATTGTTTGTATCTGTGTTTATGTTATCTGTTCCTACAATGTCGATTACAGGTCTTAACATGAGAGGCGCTATGGCTGAATCGATGACAATGATTAAAGGTAATTTTTTAAGAATTTTATTAGCTGTTGTTTTTCCTTTAGTCACTGTTTATGCTGGAATGTGTGTGTTAGCTGCTTTTGGTATTTGGTGGAGATGGATTATTTATCCAATAGGTTTTATATTTATTTTATCTTACTATATTTCACTAATGTATTCAAGTTACTGTGATATCGCTGATGTCGATAGAGAGGACTTGAAAAATAAATATTTATTTAATTAAGGAGGAAGTATTATGGAATTAAGGCATTCGTTCAGGATCATGTCATCTAGATTTTCTCTAGTATACAAAACATTACTATTCATTACTATAACGCTGGTTGTGTTATCTGCGTTAGCTTTCTCCGCTGTATATAGTATCATTGAACCTATTATAGAAGGTATTAGAGAGATGATGTTTTTCGAGCATATCGGTGATGCATTTAGATCGTTCTTTGCAAGCGATTTTACTATTCAGTCAGCAGCATTTGAACAAGTAAATCTTGACTTTGAAGCGATAGGTAAAATGTTTGTAGAGAATAGAAATAATATTATTTTAGCATCTGTTTTATTTGCAATATTTATTTTTATTACAAAAACATTCATTAACATTGCTAGATTCCCTACTGCTGATGTACTGAATAACTTTATGAATAGTAACAGTAGATTTGGTTTTACTTCTAATCTTATTGTTAACTTCAAAAAGTCAGTAGCATATAGCCTAGTTGATTCATTAATCAGCATACCATACTACTTAATTTTGGGCTTAATACTTTGGGGCGTTGGTGAGTTGTTTATGCTATTCTCTATTTGGTTAGGTCTTATGACAATTCTAACAATTATAATTGTATTGCATTCACTTAAACATAGCGTACTAGTCTTATGGCTTCCAATGTATGTCAAGGAAGATAAAGGTATATTTAAGTGCCTTCGCGATTCTGTCATAATGAATAAAAACAATATCCTTAGGTATATGGGACTTTATGTTATTACATTCTTTTTAACTTATACTTTTACTGTGATATTTGGTTTAGTAACCTTCGGAGTTGGTGCAATAATTGCTCTTAGTATAGTTCATGTTCTTTTAGTAGCTATTGAAATGGTTGCATACTACAGATTTAAAGAAGAAAAATATTATGTTGATACTGATACTGTTATAAATTCTAAATCAGCAGTGAAAGATGTTTTATAATTGCACTCTTTTTAGCTGCATGATGGTTAATATTGTAAATTGAAAATTATTCTTATGTAAATTTTTTTAATATCTATTGATTATACACTTTAATTGTGATATACTATAAATGTAGTTGAACTGTGTAATACGAAAATAATTTCATTTGTAACCACATTTTTAATAAGGGATTGCGATCAGCTTTTCAATGTCACGCCCTCGGTCTTTCAGTTTGTCTGAAGACAACGGCAGGGGAAGACAGCGATGGTAGTTAGCTTGCCCACCTCGAGTACGGGGTTCCAATAAATTATTAAACGGTTAATGCGGTACTACACGCAATATGCGTTTTTAGAGGTGTACGTTTTCGTGCACCTCTATATTTATGCAAAACCTATCAAACTGCATCAATAATCAGTGCTTTATGTATAAAATATAGATACTATTTATCAAAAGTAAACTAAAAATCAATTGTACATTATTAAAAAGTATGGTATAATAATGTATATTACTAAATATATCTAATCCTAATTTTGGGTTAATATTCAGGAGGATTCAATGTTTGTAGCGGTAGAAGTATCAACGTGGAGCATAATAGGAATTATATCATGTCTAATAGCTGTAATGGCAGCAATTGTTGCGGTGGCGGCTTTGATTAAAATCAAATCCGGCGATAAAAAAACGAATTTTATTGACAGCAAAATTAAGGAAAATATTGCTTCAGGTGCAACGACTAAAATGTCGCAAAGGGAAAAAGATGCGATTTCAAGAGAAACTGCTGAATCAATCTTAAATTATAATAACAACCCAACAGAAGAAGATTATAATACTTATTGCGAAAAATCATATAATTTCTTAAAGCATTTACCAGAAGGACAATGGAGTAATTTTGATCAGATTTTTGAGTTAGTTTTTAACGCTGATCCTAAAAAGAAAACTTTTATGCGTAAGGTTTTAGTGATGTTGCAGCAGAATGATTTAATTATTATTATGAACTTAAATGCAGCAAATGATTTTTCTAGAAGAGTTAGGATTCGCAATTAATTAGCTGTAGTTTAAATAATAATATACACATTTAACAGTAACGTCTCAAGCTTAATATTTGCATATAGCAAATTAGGCTGAAGTAGCTGGTAATCTAATAATTACATATTAAATTGAGTGATTTTGTTGATTACAAGGAGTTTTTAATGAAGAAGTTTGAAATAACAAAAAATAAAATTATATTTGCAGTCTTATGTGCAATTTTGCTAATAGGAATTATTTCCGGTGTTTTGGTCGGAGTATTTAGTTCTTCGTCAAATACAATCCTTGATGGCGTTGTGTACACAAAGACAATCGGAGCAAAGGAGTATTCTGTGACAGGCTTTAAAGCAGGCTCTGATGAGCTTGTTATTAAAAATGACATTGATGGAATCCCTGTTACTAGTGCAAATGTTAAAAAAAACAATTACAAAAATGTAGATGCTGTTACTTCAATAGTTGTCGGCAATAATATGGAGTCTTTACCTCAGTTTGGCAAGTTCGAAAATCTGACTAAAGTTGTAGTTGGTAGTTCTATTTCAATTCTTCAGGAGGGTGTCTTTGAGAATTGTATGAACTTAGTTGAAGTTGTATTACCGGAAAAACTTACTATTATCGGTTGGAATGCGTTTAAAAATTGTTCTAAATTATCTATAATAAATATACCTAGTACCGTAGTAAGTATTGGCAATAGTGCATTTGAAAATTGTATAAATCTTAAGGATGAAATAATAGCTACATTGCCGAATAAACTTTTAGCCATTGGCGGTAACGCTTTTTACAATAACTCAAAAATAACAAATGTTGTTATTCCTGAAAGTGTAATTAGTATTGGAGCTGGTGCTTTTGAAAACTGTATAAATCTTGAGACTATTACTGTTCCTTCAACTCTTCCTGTAATTGAAAAAAACCTTTTTAAAGGATGTACAAGTCTAACAAGTATTGTATTGCCAGAGAGTGTTAAACGAATAGGTGAGGGTGCATTTGCTAATTGCAAATCATTAACTAGCATTAATATCCCTAAGGCGATAGTCCGTATCAATAAAGAAACTTTCACTAATTGCGAGTCTTTGACATCGCTTATTATTCCGGAAAAAGTAGAATATATTGGGGATTATGCTATTAGTGGATGCAGAACTCTAACGAATATAGTTTTGCCAGAGGGTTTAGTTGAAATTGGATATGGTGCATTTGCAAGAGATGAAAGACTTATAAGTATAAATATTCCAGATAGCGTTGATTCAATTGGAGGAAAAGCATTTGAAAAATGCTCGCAACTATCTACTATAATTATCCCAATTAATGTTAGTAGGATGGGTGAACATGTTTTTAATAAGTGTGAAGCATTAACAATTTATATTGAAGTGGTGAAACCTACTAGTTATGAATCGTTGTTAGGATGGGATTTTGATTGGAACAATGAATCTTGTACGACATATTGGAAAGGTGAGTGGAGTTTCATTGATAATATTCCAACTCCAAATATAGCAACTAACAATTTTGAAAATAAATTTTAATCAAAACAAATAGCAAATAGCAAGCTGTATATTAATATACAGCTTGCTATTTTTATTGTATCTAAAATATACATATGATAATATATTCAGGGTAATTGTGTTATTTAATTTCTTTATCTTCTTTTTCTTTTTGCTGTTTTGCATAGCTTTCTATTTTGTCAAATGCAGATTGCACCAAATTATGCACTAAAGATTTTGGCAGTACGCTTCTTAATATTTTAGGAACAAGTGCATACACAGAGTCAGTTGCAATAGCTAACTTTTCTGCGCCAGATTTATCCAACTTTTCAGCGTCGTTGATCGCGTCTGCAGCAGCCTCGTCAATTACGGTTTTAATGTAGTAATAGTAAGATATAAAGCTAACTAGAATAGCGACTATTCCAAGAAAAACGTTTATTACTAATGATGTTGTCATATAATTTTTCCTCCATTCATCTTATTTTTGCTAAAGTGTTTCATATTATTCTATGCTAAAATCACGAAAAAAGTGCAATTTGAGTATTATCACGATCGATATAAAAGGGTGGCATATTGCAATATTGGCTAAAAAATATCACCCTTAGCAGTGCTACGGGTGATATTTATTCTGTCTTGCTTGATTACTATTTATTCTATCAAAGTTAATAAGTTTTAAACTAATGAATGTTTATTATTTGCTTTATATTAATCTATTTAAGAATTGTGCTTATTCCGTTGATAATGCAGCCACTAAGCAAAATAGCAAGTTCTTCAAGTTCTTCAAATTCAACATTATTAGTTCCATTAAACCATTCACATACAATATTAGAAATGCCTACGGCAATAAATGAAAAAAACATTCTCGACTGATTAGGAGTTTTGATCTTTACGACCATTTCCTCATTACTCATCATGTAGTCAACAAAAGCATTTTGCACTTTGTTTAGAAAAGCGTCTGCACAAGTAGACCTAATAAGGTATGAGTACTTCTCCGATTCGCGTTTAAGACCGTCAAAAACAGTCATTAGAAATGGCGAAACATCTTCTAGGATGTGCTCCGCTGAATTTAGTTTTAGTACTTCTATCATGCCGGCAATACATTCTTTTTCAATCTCATCAAGTACGTTGTATACATCGTGATAGTGTGTGTAGAATGTACCTTTGCTAATGTCAGCAAGTTCAGTAATCTCCAAAACTTTTATTTTAGATATGTCTTTGTCGCATATTAATTTCAAAAATGCCTGTTTAATCATTTTCTTTGATCTAAGTGAATTCCTGTAAGGTGCTTTAGTAGTCATAATATTCCTCCGCTGTTATGTTGTAAATCGTTGCATATGTAAATTTATACAATGATTTATTAATCAACAAATATTTAAATTGGTTATATTAATATTATATTATAATAAACTTTACTTGTCAACATTTAGAGTAAAATATTAGACAAATATATCAAAATTGAAGTGTTATGTCTATTTTGTGTATAATTTAGATATTTATACCAATCTTTAACAAGGTTTAAATAATTTATATTACTATATCTTTAGCAGTATTGATATGATGATAGTATTTTTGTGTTAGTATATTTAATTGTATGTATAGATAGGTATTAGATAATCTAGTGATTTATATTAACCTGTATGTTACAATATCAATATAAAATAATATTGTTTATATAATCTAGATTTAGCTGCAATGCGGTAATTAAAAAAACTGTGAAAACATTGTTATTTCTGACCATAGAATTGATCAAATTAAAGCAATAAAAACTGAGTCACATCTGCAAAAATATACAATATATTTTGATGCTATTAACATTGATAAAAATGTAATAATTGAAGATATAAATTACTCGCAAAGAGTAGAGACTTTTAATCTGTCTACAGTTAAAAATTATGTTAAAAAAATCGTGTATTCAGGCACGGTAATAGGATATGAAAAAATCTCAGTTTTCCCAAGCATCAACACAGGTAATTTAAAGTTACAGTTAAACAAAGCAGATTATGTGTGCATATTAATACTTTTGGATTGTATAAAACAGATTATGCTACAATTAAAGCAGAAAACAACATGAAATTGAAATTTTTTAAGCATTAATTTAGCAGTATATATAAGTATAGTTTAGCTGAAGAAAAAATTAAAAGTGTATAAAAATATGAGCAAATATAAGCTGAAAATACCAGAAAAAAACATAATTATTATCACAATTAAAGATATAATTATCGCAGGAAAAATAAAAAAAATAAGTTTAAATTAACATGATAAAATATTCAGAATGCATCTAAATATTAGCAAATTTTAATAATTAAATAATTATTGTTTTTAAGGAAAAATTATATCTTAATTAGCGAAAGAATGCATAAAATATAAGAGCTATCTCAACTAGAGATAGCTCTTATATTTATATTTTATTCAGTTTTAAGAATGCATAATTGTATAAATTTTTATTGTTGATTATCAGATTCATTAACCGAAATTGGGAAGATGATAAATTTGAAATTCAGTGGAGTTTTAAGGTTAGGTCTAAACTCAGGAAGCGGTTGTGGTCCGCAACTTTGACTACCAGCACCACGCATAAACCCATCTACCTGAAGGCAAGTTGTATCAACTTCTTTTAGGTCCTCTAAATGTTTGCAAGGGGTAAGTTGTTTGCGAGTGTAGTGGTTTGCATTGACATTGAAAAAATCTTCAAGCATGCTAGCACCGATACCAGTTCCGTCACTGTCAGTAATTTTTGCCCATCTGACCTTTGACCTGTTGCCGCTCTCTTGTGGCATAATGTAGCGCTCGTGCATATCAGTAACTTTCATATCATAAATACCTATTTTTCCATGTTCATCAAAGTCAGGTAATGTTTCTCTATCACCAAGTCCATAATATGAAATATTATCTAAATTACTATTTAATTCTAGCGTAATACCAAACCTAGCAATATCGCTATAAAAAGCAAGTTTTAAAGCTTTCTTTAGGATAATGTCAACTAAAATATGACCTTTATTTGTTATAGTTCTAATCATAGTGCAGCTTGCAAGCTTGCCGTACCCACGAATACTATATTTACTAGTTAAGATTAAACAATCTCCGCTAGAGATAGTAGTGCGTTTGTGTTTTGGCGTTGCTTTAAGTGTACCTAGGAGTGACCAACCAATTTTGATAAATCTATCATTATCTATTGGTTTTCTGTAAATATTAGGAAGCATTCCGCGACTTTTTAGCTGAGGAGATTGGTTAATCATTTCCTTGCCATCAATAAAATAAGAAGACAGCTCACCACTTTTTTTGTTAAAGGTAATTATTCCTTTATCCGTTGTAATATTTATGTTGTTTCTTGATATAGTATATTCTGGCGGAGCAGTGCTTGGGATATGTTTTAGCGGAGGAGTTAGCATATGATCCTCACGGGCAATGTATACGCCTTTTTTATCAGTATAAGTAAATGACATACAATATTCTGACATGTCTCGTGGCATAGGTGCAGGAATTACTAATGTAGTGCTGCTGCCTGCTGGTATTATTACATCAAGCTCGCGACTGTTCATTGGTTTTCCGTTGCGGATCATTGTCCATGTTATAGTTATATCAGAGGTATCTGCAAAATAATTTGTATTAGTAAAAGTGAACTCGCCGCCAGTCTTAGTAGAGCGTATTGGTCTGTATACTTCACGCATATTAAGTGCACCAGTGCTTGGCGTTCTATCAGGGAAGAATAATCCATCAACGCAGAAATTGCCGTCGTGTTTTTTCTCCTTATAATCACCGCCGTAAGTATAATTATATTTATTCTCAGGGTTATAAACTATATGGTCGCAAAACTCCCATATACATCCACCAAGAAAATTATCATTAGCAAGAATGTAGTCATAGTATGTTGCAAGTCCACCAGGGCCAACGCCCATCGCATGAGCAAACTCACTCATAAAGTAAGGTTTTTCAGTGTACTTTTTATCTGCAGTACCATCAACATATGATTGTAATTGCTTAAACGATGGATAAAATTGACAAACCAGGTCATAGCTAAATCTTTTAGTATGCCAAACTCCCTCATAATGAACAGGAATAGGAGTCACTGATTTCAGATATCTGTACGCCTCATCATGACACGCATCTCCGCCAGCTTCATTTCCTAATGACCACATTACAATGCTGACATGGAATCTATCACGCATAAACATACGTTTAACACGATCAAGGAACTGGTCTTTCCACTCAGGGTTATTACTGATAAGTCCAAATCTAGCGTTTAAAGGATTGCTGTAAATGCCGTGACATTCTATATCCGCCTCATCAATGCTATAAAGTCCGTGAATGTCGCAAAGAGTTAAAAAGATTGGGTCATGCGGATAGTGCGACAATCGTACGCAGTTTGCATTATATTCTTTAAGTAGGATAACATCTTTTTCAAGCTCCTCAGCTGACATTACGTAACCATTTACAGGGTGACTCTCATGATGATTCACACCTTTTAGTTTAATTTTTTTGCCGTTAAGATAAAGCACATTTCCGGTTATTTCAATATGCTTAAAGCCTACCATTTTTCTAGCAGTGCTAATAAGTTCGTTATTGTAATATGTGCAAGTAATAAGTTTGTATAAATTAGGGCATTCAGCAGACCATTCTAATACATTCAAGTTAGTGTGCGTATGGTCGCAAGTTGTATTGTTAAAAGTGTGATCGCTGATAATTTCACCATTGCTGCCTAGTAGTTGGTATTCAATGCGAATATCTTTACAAGCGTTATTAAGCGAATATTCAAAAGTGAAGTTGTATGTGCCATCAATATTATGCTCAGTAGAGTAGCCAAAATCAGAAAGATAAAATTTATCCTCCTTAATAATGTATACATCTCTAAATATTCCATTTTCGCGGAACATGTCCTGACACTCTACGTAAGAGCCATTACACCACTTGTACACAACCGCTATTATTTCATTTTCTCCATCAGTTAAATGGTTAGTTATATCAAACTCTGCAGTGTTGTGACTTCCTTCGCTGTAGCCTACGTAATCACCATTAACAAATAAGTCAAAGCATGATGCAACTCCAAGAAAGTTTAATAAAAAATTCTTATCAGATATTTCCATTGTGATTGTTTTTCGATACACGGCACAAGGGGTATTTGCAGGAATATTAGGCGGATTAAGCTTGAATTGATATCTTGAATTAAGATAATTAGGCAGCTCAAAGCCTGTCCTTTGCCATGTAGACGGTACTACAACTTTCTCAAAAATTTCAGTTGCACTATCAAATTCATTGGGCAGCTTTTTGCAAGTTGCGAAGTACTTCATATCCCAATCGCCGTTAAGCAGTAATATTTTGTCACTAACGCGGCGTTCTGTTAAAAAAGAGGAAGCCTCTATTCCCGTGGCACTAGTGTGCGGAATAAAGTAGCTACGTGCAGCTAATTTGTTTATTTCGAAAGTATTGAAATCATTATAATTTTTAGTTAATAAATTGTATTTCATATTGCACCTCCTGTATTAATGTGCATTTTACATATTGTGTATATTATTACACTAATAAATATTATATCATAATATTAAAATAATTGCAATAACATATAACAATTTTCACTAAAACGAGCCTCATGATAATAAATATATTGAAAAGTTGTGAATATTCCAATATATAGTTCAATCTTATACGCTTTATTTGCATTCGGGTATTGCAAAATATATTAATATGTGGTAAAATATAATCATAAACAGGGGGTATATTATGGAGAAAGTACGTAAGGGGCACAAGTTAAGGAATTCAATAATTATAATAACGACAATTCTGGTAGTTTTGACAAGCATTTTGCTTATCTATTATTTTGCAGCAAGTTACAAGGTTTTTGACCAGTCAGTGCAAACTGAGGTAGCAGTACCAGGTCTAGAAGATGGATTTGTTCCTCAAGGAATGGCATATGCTGATGATAATGCGGGCTATTTAATGACGGGATACATGGATGACGAAGCATTAAAATCTAGAATCTATTTCGTTCCTGACTCAAAAGATGCACCGCATTATGTAACTGTTGAAGGCGCATCATTGCCAGCGCTTGAGCATGGTCACTTAGGTGGAGTTGCGACAGTCGGTGACAATGTATGGCTTGCATCAGAGGGCGTAGTTATGAGAGTATCTCTTAAAGATATTCTTGCTACTAAAAGCGGCGAAAACATAAAAGTAATTGATGAGTTCAAGGCAGGTAATCAGGCATCATTTGCATATGCTACTGATGATAAATTATATATTGGTGAGTTTTATAAAGAGGGCAAATTCGACACTAATGCGACTCATAAAATACAAACTACCAGTGGGTTCAATAATGCGATTGCAAGCGAGTACACTATAGACAGCAACAGTCCAAACGGTGTTAAATCAACTAGTCCTAACCTTATTATATCATTGCCTAACCAAGTGCAAGGCTTTGCACTAAGCGGCAAGGGACAAATCATACTATCAACATCATATAGTATTTACGACTCTCAAATATACATGTTTGGCGTGGATTTGAATGTTGCTACTGATAAAACATTTACAGTAGAGGGCAAAGAATATCCGCTATATATATTAGATGAGTCTGTCAATCTTGACTTACTTGTGGCAGCGCCTTCAATGAGTGAGGGCATTGATGTTATAGACGGTAGATTACATGTTATGTTTGAGTCAGCATGTAATAAATACAAAATGGTTAACAGGACAAGAACATCTGACATTTTAAGTGTATCTATCGCAAAGCTTAATGAAAACAAGTAATAAAGTATCAACGTAAACTGATTTTTATTTAGACGGAAATTATCGCTATATGCGGTAATTTTTGTCATATTGTAGCATTTATAATAGTATAATAATAAAGATGTTTCAAAGCAGTAGCACACATAAACAAAAACTGCAAAATATATAATAACTACCAATTATTAGAGGAGATAATATAATGAAAGTATTAATGTTAAATGGAAGTCCAAATGAGTTTGGTTCTACATATACAGCGCTTAGCATCATTGCTGAGGAACTTAAATTGAAAGGAGTGGAAAGTCAAATATTTCATGTGGGGACAAAGCCTATTAGCGGTTGCACTGCATGTTATAACTGCAAAAAAACTGGTTCACTGAAATGCGTAATCGATGATAAAGTGAATGAGTATTTAGCACTCGCTAAGGATGCTGATGGTTTTGTATTCGGTTCGCCGTCATACTTTGCTGCAGCTAGCGGACAAATTACTTCATTTCTAAACAGAGCATTTTTAGCAGGCCGATTAACAATGAGCTACAAGCCTGCATTCAGCGTTGTATGTCAAAGGCGTGCAGGAGCGGGCGAAGTGTATGACCAATTGAATAGATATATCGGCATAAATAATATGATACAAGTGCCATCGAAGTATTGGAATATGATGAATGGAAGAAACCCAGAAGAAGTATTGCAAGATACTGAAGGGGTAGCAATCATGAAAAATCTTGCTAAAAATATGGCATGGATGCTTGATATTTTAGAGTGCGCAAACAAGAACGGTATTAAAAGACCAGAATAATAAAATTAACCGAAAAAAGGTAATATAATTCAAAATATTAAGCTTAAATATGCCGCAAAATTATTGATAAATATGCAAAATATTTACCTGATAAAATGCATATAATTAGTTAAAAATAATGACGCAATATTTGCAAAAACTTAAAGAGTAAATGCTTAATAAAATTACGAAAAATTCAATGATAATTAGTGCAAAATTAAGTTGCAATATATCGATTAAAATCGGTATAAAAATATGATGATTTATGTGTAATATCAATACTTAGGAGGATAGATATGTCAAGACCAAGAATGCAAAAATTTATATGTGAGGAGCCTGAGTTTAAGGAGTTTATTGCAACGGGTGCAAAAAGCACATACGATACTAATTTGACTATTGAGGAATATGAAGTTATTAGGCTTATTGATATGGAAAAAATGTCACAAGAAGAATGTGCGGTTCAGATGAAAGTATCAAGACCTACTATTCAAATTTTGTATTCATCGGCAAGAAGAAAAATTGCGAGCTTTATTGTTGAAGGTAGTCGGCTTGTCATTGGTGGTGGCGAGTATATGTTTTGCACTGATACTGATAGTAACTGTATGTACAGGAATAAAATGAATAAGTGCCACAAAGAAGAGCGAGAAAGAGAATAAATTTCATATAAGAATTTGTGATTTATTAATCGATAAAAGCATGTAGCAGTAAAAGTCTACTGTTTGCATATTTGATATTAGAAGAGTCAATCGAATGTGCAGCTTAAAATTGTTTGCATTATATGATAGTCTAAACAAGATAATAGGATTATTTGATACTAGATTCAATTAAATATTATAGTAAATTTAGTGTTTTAAAATGTTGTTTTACAAGGTAATAATCAAAGGCGCTATTGCAGCGTCTTTTTTGCTTATATATATAATATGACTACTGTTTAAATTAAAATTCTTAATATGTCATATTAAATAGATATTTAAAGTTATTATATTAATATTACACGAATGCTACTTAATATTAAATGTACTAAGCAAATATAAGTTATAATATTGTTTGACATACATATTTTAATATGATATAATTTTATATAATATTAGGAGAGAATAAATGTCAAATTTGTTAGTTAAGAATATAGAATTACTGAAAAAAGAAAAGAACGCAATAATCCTTGCTCACTATTATGTGGACGGGGCAATTCAGGAAATCGCTGACTATGTCGGCGACTCATATTACCTAAGCAAAATCGCGAGCGAAACTGATGCTGATGTGTTAGTTTTTGCTGGCGTAAATTTTATGGCGGATAGTGCAAAAATTCTGAATCCTAATAAGGTTGTTCTGCACCCTGATGTTGAGGCAGACTGCCCAATGGCGCATATGGTTACAACATCAAAGATTGCTAAAATGCGTGCGATGTATGACGACTTAGCAGTTGTATGTTATATTAATTCGTCAACAGATTTAAAGGCGGCGTCGGATGTTTGTGTGACTAGTGCAAATGCTGTATCAATCACAAAAGCACTTCCAAATAAAAATATATTCTTTATTCCCGATCGCAACTTAGCTCACTATGTGGCTGACCGCGTTCCTGATAAACATTTCATATATAATGAAGGATATTGCCATGTGCATGAAAACATGAATGTTGACAATATTATAGCAGCAAAAATTATGAGAAAAGATATAAAAGTATTAGCACATCCAGAGTGTAATAAAAAAATTCTTGACCATGCAGATTATATTGGCAGCACAACGGGAATCATTAATCATGTTTCTACGTGCGATGATAAGGATTTTTATATATGCACGGAAATAGGTGTAATTTATCAGTTAGAAAAAAGATATCCAGATAGAAGATTTTATTACCATCCTAATGATGTATGTGCTGATATGAAAAAAATTACAATGCAAAAAATATATAACTCTTTAGTTACTTTGTCACCAGAAGTGAAACTTGATAAAGAGTTTAGTGAAAAGGCTTTAAAGCCATTAATTAAAATGTTAGAATTATCAAAATAATTATATAAATTATTTGCAAAATTAACGAGCAAATGTTATTAAATAAATAGCATATAAATACTGAAAATTATGTTCAAATTAAGTGGCGATAATAATCAATTTTTAATAGTAATATAATTTGAAAAATATAGTACTAATTTCGAGGAACTAGAATGAAAAAATATTATGATACAATTGTAATAGGTACAGGTCTTGCGGGGTTATACACTTGTCTAAACCTTGACCCATCTAAGCAAGTTTTACTAATTTCTAAAGAAGCAGTATTGAGGAGCGATTCTTATTTAGCTCAAGGCGGTATTGCAACCATGCACGATGATAGTGATTTTGATAGTTACTATGATGACACAATGCGAGCGGGCAGATTTGAAAATAGTCCGGCAGCTGTTTGTGAAATGATTAATCAATCAAGAAGTGTTGTTTGCGATCTTATTTCTAAAGGGGTTTGCTTTGATAGGAGAGATGGTGATCTAGAGTATACTCGTGAGGGCGGACATTCTATATTCAGAATATTGCATCACAAGGATATTACAGGCAAGGAGATAACGACCAAGTTATTCGAAAGAGTTTCAGAGCTAGATAATGTTACTGTTATTGAGCATACGATGCTTATGGATTTGACTGAGAATAAAGGAAGTTGCTGCGGCGTTGCATTGAGGCTAGAGAGCGGAGAAGTTAAATTAGTAGGTGCTCGTGATGTAGTTCTTGCAACTGGCGGACTGGGCGGATTATTCAAAAATTCTACAAATTTTTCTCACATAACTGGCGATGCTATTTCCATTGCAATCGGACATGGTGTCGAGCTTGCTAATATAGATTATATTCAAATTCACCCTACGGTATTATCTTTAAAAACTAAAGGCAGAAGGTATCTTATCTCCGAGTCCGTAAGAGGAGAAGGTGCGACCCTTCATAACGAAGTTGGCGAAAGGTTTATTGATGAATTATTGCCGAGAGATATAGTTGCTGCGGCAATCCATGAACAGATGAAAAAGTATGGCACAGAGCATGTATATTTAGATGTTAGTGCTATTGATAACAAAAAGTTAAAAGAGCATTTCCCTAATATTTGCGAAAGATGTTTGGCGGAAGGCATTGATGTAGATAGTATGCGGATTCCTGTTGTACCTGCACCACATTATTTGATGGGCGGGATTAAAGCGGATATAAATGGCAAAACATCTATGCCGCATTTATTTGCAGTGGGAGAGTGTGCTGGTAACGGCGTACACGGTGCAAATAGACTTGCGAGTAATTCCTTGCTTGAAAGTCTTGCATTTTCTCGTAACTGTGCAAAGCAGATAAATTTTAATGATAGTGATGAAAAACTTGCTATCATAAGCAAAATTAAAGATGAATACAAAGACTTGACAAGCTGGTATGATAACTCAAGGCATTTGATAATGTCTGAAATAAAGAAAAATAATGAGGTGTTCTATGATAAATGGTGTTACAATGAGGACAACAGTTGATAAATATATTTTATCAGCGTTGCAGGAAGATATTACTTGTGAGGACGTAACTACTAACGCAATTATGCCAGTAGATAGGATAGGCGAAGTTCAGCTGATTGCAAAGCAAGACGGCGTACTTTGTGGTATTGATGTATTTATGCGATGCTTTACTATTATTGATGAAAGAGTAAAGTTCGATATCAAAAAAGTTGATGGCGACACTATTAAAAATGGAGAGTTATTAGCAACAATTACTGGCAGCATCAGTGTGCTGCTTTCATCCGAGAGAATCGCACTTAACTATTTGCAACGAATGAGCGGTATTGCTACATTTACAAAATCATGTGTGCAGCAGTTAGAAGGTTTCAAGACTAGGCTTTTAGACACAAGAAAAACCACCCCTAATATGAGGTTTTTTGAAAAATACTCTGTAAAAGTTGGCGGTGCGTGTAACCATAGATACAATTTAACTGATGGTGTTTTAATTAAAGATAACCATATCGGTGCGGCAGGTAGTGTCACAAAAGCTATTGAGATGGCTCGTGAGTATGCTCCATTTGTACGCAAAATAGAAGTTGAAACGGAAAGTCTTGATATGGTTAGAGAAGCTGTAGCTGCAGGTGCTGATATCATAATGTTAGATAATATGGATAATGCTACAATGGCAGAAGCTGTTAAAATTTGCTGCGGCAAGGCTCAGACAGAGTGTTCTGGAAATGTAACTAAAGATAGACTAAGAGAAATTGGCGAAATTGGTGTTGATTTTGTATCAAGCGGAGCATTAACTTATAGTGCACCTCTACTTGACTTATCACTAAAAAACCTGCATGTTATTAAGTAACTCAATAATATTTATCAAGTTGAAACGCTTAAAAAACAAGCAATAAACAAGCGTAAAACGCACAAAAAATGTGCAAAAAACGTACAAAAAAACGTACAAAAAAACATGCAAAAAACGCATAAAATATGCTGAAATTTGCATGAAAATGAGATAATAATTTGCATAATAACCAAATCAAAATATAAGAAACAGTAATCAAAAAATGCACTACCTAATAAAGGTGGTGCATTTTATTTGTTAATTTAATATATAAGTTAATCAAAAATAAATATAAAAATTATTTATATTCCTGTATTATATCCATGGAATTACTGGGATAAAAATTGTTACTGTTACAATTATTATAAAGATAAAATATAATAATTTAAAAAAGAAAGACCTTGTTTTTGCGTACTTCCATGCAAGCACCGATATAGATCCCATAGCGATAAATATTGCTAATGACTGAAATAAATTTACCAAATCGAAAGCTGGAATATCTATTTTCAGTATTGATAAGATTGCTGCAGTTAAATATAGTAAACTTACGGCACCAATCGTAAAAAATGATAATTTGTTTATCAAACTTGTCCTGTCTTTATTGTAGTTGTTATTATTTTTTGACATATTACCCTCCATTTACTAGTAATATGTGCAAAATATTTCAAGTAATTTGCATATTATATGAAATTACAATTTCAAATTGCTAATAATTGGCATATAACAATAGTTATAGTAATATTATTATAATAATGAAATAAAAGGAAGTGAGTATATGGAATGGTGGAAAGCATTAATATTAGGAGTAGTTCAGGGGTTCACGGAATTTTTGCCAGTGTCGAGCAGTGGTCATCTTGTGCTTGTGCAAAGCATACTTGGAGTGCAGTCTGAAAACGTCGTGTTCTTTGATGTTATGTTGCATGTTGCAACACTTGTATCCGTTTGCGCAGTGCTCTATAAAGAAATTTGGGCACTACTAAAAAATCCATTCTCAAAGCCAGTTTATTGTCTTATATTAGCTACAATTCCAGCAGGAATTGTAGGACTGCTCCTAAATGACTTTTTTAATTCTATGTTTGAGGGTACGACATGGCTTTGGCTATTCTTTTGCATATCAGCAGCAATTTTATTTATATCCGATTATATCGGCAAAGTATATGAGAAAAATGGCATCACTCGCAGACCGCTAGTAGGTAAAACTCTTGATGATGGAACAGTTTTAGCACCGCCAATGTTCAGCACAATCGGTTACGATACTACTTTAATTATGAGCTTGTGTCAAGCATTTGCAATATTCCCTGGTGTGACTCGTAGCGGTTCTACAATTGCAGGCGGTATTGCAGGACGCGGCAAGCGAAGTGAAGTTGCTAGATTTTCATTCCTAATGAGTATACCTATTATTTTAAGTTCCGCATTGCTTCAAGGTGTTGGACTTGCAACGAGTGGTATTGTTATTGATATACCATGGTATAGCATTGTAATTGGAATGACTGCGGCGCTAATTAGTGGTTACGTTGCGGTGAAATGGATGTTAAGACTGGTTGAAAAGTGTCAATTAAAATGGTTTAGCTTCTACCTAATATTAATTTCCATTGTTGTAATTGTAAATAACTTTGTTGGAATGTGGTGAAATAGATAGTAGTCTATTATAATGTTAAATAACAAAAGACGGTATCAATGCAAATTGATACCGTCTTATTTATTAAAATATTTAATCATTACAACAGAATCTTTCTGATGTAAATAAGTAATAATTTGTTGTATATATCATCATTATAATAATATTTTTGGTGTATATTAGTAATAAATTGTTGTAATCAAGCTAAAAAGCAGTTGCACTTAACGACAAATTAGTTGCGTACTTATGTCCTTGCAATTAAAAGCTAAATACAAGCTAAATATAAGCTAAATACAAGCAGAAAATAAGCTAAATACAAGCTAATACAAGCTGAAAAAAAGCTAAATACAAGCAGAAAATAAGATTAATATGATAGAAATAATGGAAACGAGATGGATTTTGCTAAATATGAGTGATATTATGCACTTTTACACCTGTTTTTCCGCCCTTTTTGCAAACTATTATAAAAGTATCGCACACATTACCGCCATTTGTTGTAATGTTATATAATATTTTTGGCTGCAGAGCATACTTTGACAGCAGGACTATCGCCTCCGCTAGTCGCTCAGACTTGTGTATCATATAAAACATACCGCCAAATTTCACAAGCTCGCTAGCACTTTTTATCATATCTTCTAACGGCAGTAATATTTCATGTCTTGCAATAGCAATACACTCATTTTGTCTTGCGACACCTTCGCTAACTTTGTAGTAAGGGGGGTTGCAAACGACTATATCCACACTGCCATAACCGATAATTTTGCATATGTCAATTACATCATTATTTAATATGTTTACTCTATCACTTAAATTATTCATTGTGACGCTTCGGCTTGCCATATCAGCCATATCAGACTGAATCTCTACGCCGATAACGCGCTTTGCGGAAGTCTTTGCTGCAATTAATATCGCGATAATTCCTCCGCCAGTGCATAAGTCGACAACAGTATCAGCTTTAGCGGCTTTTACAAGATTCGCTAGCATCACCGAGTCGGAAGTGAAACAATATTTGTCTTTATGGGATATAATATGCATTCCTTTAAACTCTAAATCATCTAATCTCTCACCGCTCATTAAATGCTTTTCAGCTAGCAGAGTATTAGCAGCGGTTATTTCATTTTTATCTGATTTTTCTAATTGTGGTATATTTAATGTTTCTGAATTCTTTATTGTCATTATGCGTTATTATCCGATTTTTCAACAGCTTTTTCCGTTGTTATTATTTTATCAGCGCTTTTAGCTTCAGCGGTTTTAACTTCAGTAGTTTTAGCGTCGGCAGTTTTAACTTCACTATTTATGATCTGTTTCGGTTTATTGCCACCAAATGTATTTTCACGTGGGGTGCGGTTAGGCTGGTTATGCTTAGGCTGATTGTTAGGTTGCGCAGCAGTATCAGGGTTGATTTTTTGCTCGCAAGTTTCTAACTCCTCAATGCCAAATTCCTTATATGCAATAGCTCCATCTTCAAGCTCAACACGAACTTTAACCTTTCTTTTTAGTACATTGTTGTTATCAACTCTGCCATATCCAAGAGGTGTTTTGATTGTGCTGCCTAGCTTTGGCATTAGTTTATTTGTTTCCACATAATAGTCATTTTCATACTTTAAGCAGCACATTAACTTGCCGCACACACCACTAATCTTTTGTGGATTAAGTGATAAATTTTGATTTTTTGCCATCTTGATGCTAACTTTTTCAAAGTCTTGCAAGTGATTATGGCAGCAACAAACTCTGCCGCAAGTTGACAATGCACCACGCATTTTTATATCGTCACGCTCATATACTTGTCGCATTTCAATGCGTGTTTTTAGTGCACTTGCAAGGTCACGTACAAGGTCACGAAAGTCAACTCTACCTTCGCTTGTGAATGTGAATATTGCTTTAGACTTGTCAAAAGTGTATTCCGCATCAATTAGTTTCATGTCTAACTTGTGCTGAGTGATTTTGTCGTGGCAAATGCCCCATGCCCATTTCTTCTTTGATTGATTGTCTTCGTTTTGCTTTATGTCCTTATCAGTTGCTCGGCGAATTACATTCTTTAAAGGTTGCACAATCTCCGAATCTTTCACCTCTTTATTAGCAGATGAAACTATTCCGAACTCCATACCTCTTGATGTTTCAACGATAACACCATCACCTTCTGAAAAACTTATAGTCCTTGGACCGAAAAAATAAACTTTACTGGCGGATGTGAATTTAACGCCTATAACTTCTTGCATATATCCTCCTTATGCTAGCTTGTATTTAATTTCTGCTATTTGTAATAGCAGGTTGAATACAACATTCGAGATGTTGCAATTGCTGTTTATACGCTTGTATGCGTCAATGATTAAATCGTATATGTTGGCTAGTGAACCTACTGTATATGTGCTTGCAATATGATCATCTATGCCTTTAATTTTGCTTTGCAGTAGTGAGCTTATTATCCCCTCAAACACATTCAGGTGTGATACAACCTGATCCTTATCTGCACCGAAAATATTAACAAACTTTGATACATTTGCAGAGCCTTTGAAGTCGGTAAGTACACTCATTACATTGTTATGCTTTATCTGAAAACTCTCATCTAACAGTATTGCCATTGCTCTTGAAATGCTACCTGAACTAAATTTTACCGCTGTATTAATCTTATCTTTGTCAGTAGAGTGGTTAGATAACTCAATAAAAATTGTTTCCGCATTCCATACAGATAGGTTTATTTTTTTACACCTAGAGCGTATCGTTTGCAGCATGCTATTTTCGTTAGTAGTACCTATTATGATTATTACATTCTTAGTTGGTTCTTCCAGCGTCTTTAGTAGTTTGTTTTGGCTGGATTCATTCATTTTTTCGCCGTCTGCAATGATATATAGCTTGACGCCATCTTCAAGTGCAGTCATATAAGTATCTAAAACAAGCTCTTTAATATTATCAACTTTTATCGCGTCATCGCTCATTAGCGTTTTGATATTAGTATGATTGTCATTATCAATTCTCACGCAAGCGCTGCATTTTCCGCAGGCTGTGTGACTGTCGCAATATATAAGCTGTGCCATCACCTTTAGGTAACTATATAAGGTTTCCTTATCATCAGATATCACCATGTAACTGTGGGCGAGTGTATTGTTTTGCAACTCGTGCGACATAAGCTCATAGCTTTTTGATAATGTTATTACATCTTTATATTTAATCATTTAATTAAGCCCCTAGACTGAAGATTTTTTACTATCGAAGCATTAGTATCTTGCTTTGTACCACGTGGAGAAATCCTCACAATACGGTTAGGATACATTCTACTTGCCTCTAAATATCCTTCGTACACCTTGTTATGGAAGTCGATTGACTCAAGTTCCATTCTATCAGAGGTGTCACACCCGCCTTTTCGCTTGAATGACTCGCTAGGAGGTAAGTCCAAAAATATAGTAAGATCTGGCATATACTCGCCACACACTAGCTCATTCATTGTCTTGATTTTGTCCACTCCAAGACCTCTTGCAAACCCTTGATAGGCAATAGTGCTATCTATAAATCTATCACAAATTACAAGCTTTCCACTATCTAGTGCAGGGGCTATAACTTGACCGATAAGCTGAGCTCTAGCAGCAGAGTATAGCATTGCCTCGCAGAGGTCGGTTATGTCATTATTGTTAGGGTCAAGAATAAGCTTTCTTATTTTTTCACTGACAGCATTTCCGCCTGGCTCGCGTATAAAAATAGCTTCCTGATTAGTTGAATTAAGATACTCTTTAAGCAGTCGAGTTTGACATGATTTTCCTACTCCCTCACAACCTTCAAAAGTGATAAATTTTCCTTTATTCATTTGTTTCTCCTTTTATATGTTTTGCGGCTAAAATTTTTCCTGAAATTAGCCCGAAAATATTTGTGTGTTTTTCTATTAAAAAATCTATAATTTCCTTACTAATTATTTCACCTTTTGTGATTATTGGAACGCATGGCGGATATAATCCAATTGTAGTCATGCACACCATATTTTCACTTTCAGAAATATCGATTAATTTAGCATTTTTTTCATTATAATCTGTTGTGGATTTTATGTCAAAACTAGGCAAAAAATCCTTGCACTTTATAATTGATTTATCAAGATTAATTTGTGATAATATATCAAAGAATCTTTGTAAGTGATGATAATTATACGGAGTGATTATGCATACAATTTTATCCTCATAGCTCATCTCTATATATACGCAAAATGTTTGCAATATGCTTGATAAAACAGCTCCATTTGCGTATTTTGTAGCAATAACTAGCCTTGTGACGTCATCACTTGCAATATGCGTGTATCTATCAGGCAGTGATTTTGTTAGTAAACTTATTTTAGTAATCACTTCATTATATATTTTGTTTCCGCAAGCTGACATGCTTCTTACGCAATTATCAATGCTTGACATTATCATATAATTAGGACTTGAAGAATGTAGAATATTTCTGCCAATTAATAACTGAGAATATATATCATTATTATTGCAAGAAATGACCGCACCGCCAGTTAAAACTGGCAGTGTTTTATGCCATGAAGTAATTAGTATATCAGCACTATTTTGATTGTCAGGTAATTGGCTAGAAAATGCATAATGTGCACCATGAGATTGATCGACAATTATTAGGTGATTTCCTTTGTATTTTTCTATGCATTTTGTATTGCCAAAATAGTCAGGAGAAGTGATAATTATTGCAGATAATTTTGGCAAATTATCGAGCAGATTTTTATCATTAATTTTGTGTATTTTTAGCTTGAAAATATCCGCATAATTATACACTGATTTGTGTGCATCTCCGACTATACCAATGCTATCACCATGTAGGCTTACTACATATAGTGCAATTGCAACAGCACTTGTTGCACCGCAAGTTAGCATTAGTGCATATGGCATATTGTATGCGTCAGCAATTAGCTTTTCTGTATCTAAAATAGCACCGCTAGCACTTATTAAATTATCAGAAAATGATAGCTCAGTTATGTCGATATTTGTGTTTATTCCTATATCAACTCCGCTATGGCCTGGCATATGAAAGCGTATAGCATTTGCCGATGAATAATTTTGCAATATTGTTGATAAACTATCCTTCATGTAAACCTCCTACACGCTTATACATTTTACATTATACATTATCATGAGGATAATAGCAAGGTTTGTTGCAAAAAAAACTGAATAAATAATCTTTCTATACTAATAATTATATAAATTATATTAATTACATTGTATAGGTGTATTATATTTGACAAGATTGGTGTAATTGTGTTAAAATAAGTTATTATGCATATGTCACGCACTGTAATTGTTGTTTTGATGAATTTTCATTATAACTAAGCAGTGAGTAAAGCAGCAAGTGAGATTTACTTAAGGCTGCAGTAAACGCATATCAACCGAAATAATTTAATGGTATATATATACTTTTTAATCAAGGAGGATTAATGGCTAAGCAATTAAAAATAGCGTTCTTAGGTGGCGTAGGTGAGATTGGTAAAAACATGACAGCAATAGAGTATGGTGATAATATTTTCATCATCGATTGCGGTTCAATGTTTCCAACAAACGAAACTCCAGGTATCGATCTTGTCATACCTGATTTCAACTACGTGCTTGAAAACAAAGACAAAGTGCGCGCAATTCTGCTAACACATGGACATGAGGATCATATTGGTGGAATGCCGTTTTTATTAAAGGAAATTCCTAATGCTAAGGTGTACGGCTCTAAGCTGACTCTTGCATTACTTGAGCACAAGCTTACAGAGGGCAGACAGAGGATGCCTAAATGTGTAGCGGTTTCTGATGGTAGCATTGAGAAAGTAGGTGTGTTTTCTGTAGAATTTATCAAGCAGTCACATTCAATTTCTGGAGCGTTCGCGCTTGCAGTAACTACTCCGGTTGGTAAAATTTTCCACACAGGAGATTACAAAATTGACTACACTCCAATCGACGGAGATAGGGCTAACCTTGCTAGGTTTGCATCTTTAGGCGAAGAGGGCGTATTGCTAATGTTGGGCGAGAGCACAAATATCGAGAAAAATGGTTATTCAATGAGCGAGAGTGCTGTTGGATTAACTTTTGATAAGCTTTTTGCAGAAAATAGTGAGTCAAGACTCATCATTGCAACATTTGCAAGTAATGTGCATAGACAGCAACAAATAATTAACATGTGCGAGAAGTACGGTCGTAAGGTTGTATTTAACGGAAGAAGTATGTTAAAAGTTTCTGACCTTGCAAAGAAAATCGGTGAGATGACTTATAAAGAGGGCACAGTAATTGAGTCTGATGACATGAATAAGCATAATCCTAAAAAGATTTGTATTATATCTACTGGATCTCAAGGCGAGCCAATGAGTGCACTTACTCGTATGGCTAGCGGAGATGATAGAATTAGTGTTGGACCTAAAGATGTTATTATATTATCATCATCACCAATCCCAGGAAACGAGAAGTTTGTTTATAATGTAATTAACAATTTATATAAACGTGGTGCGAAAGTTATCTACGGCTCTTTAGGCGACCTACATGTATCTGGTCACGCTTGCAAAGAGGAACTTAAATTGATGTTATCATTAATTAAACCTAAATTCTTTATCCCAGTTCATGGCGAGTACAGGCACTTAAAACAACATCAAGAGCTTTCTGAAACTTTAGGCATAGATGTTAACAATTCAATGATATGCGAAATCGGCTCTAGAATCGAGGTTAAGCAGGATAGACTTGTTAGGCTTGAGAATATTGTTGCAGGTCGCGTTTATGTAGATGGATTTATGGATGTTGATGATGTTGTTCTTCGTGATAGAACGCAGCTATCTAAAGACGGGTTTGTAGTAGTAATGCTAGGAATTTCTTTAGACCAAAAAACTCTTGCTTCACCGCCAGAGATTATTGCGCGTGGTTTGCAGTTCAGTGAGGAACTTATTGAAGAAATGCGCAGCGCTATAATGGAGTTGTTTGACGATTTCACATACCGCGGTTCAGCAGATAGAGGCAGTTTAAAGGCAAAGATTAGGCGTATTCTTAATAACACTATCAAGAATAGACTTAAACAGCGTCCAATGATACTTCCAATCATAATGGAAATCTAATCATATTCGGCTCTGCGCCTTATAGTGAAATAGAGGTTATAATGAATAAAGAAGAAAGCTTAGCGTGCAAAAGTGAGTCTATTATTAATAACTCTTACAATAATTTAGGGGTTGCAAATGATGTGGCGCACAGCATAAAGCTAGGCAATGATGAGCAGTGCAATGCATTTGCGGAGATTGAGAGGAGTGCGCGTGAGCGTTTTATCCCTATAATTCTTGGCGATTCATTGGATGAGCTTATTAAACTGATAGAAAAATTGCAGCCAAAGCGAATACTTGAAATAGGTACTGCCATCGGATATAGCGGAAGCATAATGCTGCTAAAGTCGACAAGTAGTATCCTTGACACGGTTGAGCTACTTGATTATAGACGTGATGAAGCACTTGTCAACTTTGATAAGTTCGGTGTTACTGATAGAGTCAATAGTTTTCTCGGAGATGCAAGCGAGCTTATACCTGATATGATAGAGGGCAATAAATATGATTTAGTTTTCATTGACGGCCCAAAAAGCAAGTACGGTCAGTACTTGGATCAGATTGAAGGGAACATTGTAAGCGGCGGATATGTATTTTGTGATAATGTGCATTTTAGAGGGATGGTAATGAATGGTATTCGTCCTCCACATAAATTTCGTACAATAATAGTCGGCATGAGAAAGTTTTTAGAGAGAATTAAAGACAGTGCTCGCTATGAGTCAGAGGTTATGAGTAAGGGCGACGGTATTGCAATTATAAAGGTGATTAAATGATAGAATTATTAGCTCCTTGCGGAGATATGAATAAACTGAAAACTGCTATTCACTTCGGTGCGGATGCAGTTTATGTCGGCGGAAATAATTATGGGCTTAGGCGTGGTGCTAAAAACTTTACTGATGAGCAGCTAAAAGAAGCTGTTGATTATGTGCACGCTCTTGGCAAGAAACTTTATGTCACTTGCAATATCGTCGCTCATAACGAGGATTTTAACGGACTAGAGGATTATTTGCGTCATCTTGATAGCATAAAGGTTGATGCAATTATTGTAGCTGACCCAGGTATTATCATGATAGCAAGAAAAATTTTGCAGCATACGGAAATCCACCTATCTACTCAAGCTAATGCAACAAATAAGCATTCTGTTAAGTTTTGGGCGGAGCAAGGTTGTACGCGAATTGTGCTAGCTAGAGAGCTGTCAATTGAAGAAATTACTGACATTAAAAGACATATCGGCGAAGTTGAACTAGAAGCTTTTGTGCATGGTGCAATGTGTATTGCTCATAGCGGACGATGTTTGCTAAGCAATCATCTGACAAAAAGAGATGGTAATCGTGGTGCGTGCGTTCAAGCGTGCAGGTGGGAATATCAGATACATGAAGTGAAAAGACCTGCAAGTCCTATGACAATTTCTGAGGACGAGAGAGGTACTTATATAATGAATAGTCGCGACCTTAACATGATAAAACATGTTGGTGACCTTGCGCGAGCGGGTGTTACATCTTTTAAGGTGGAAGGTCGGATGAAGTCGCAATATTATGTCGGGACAGTCATTGCAGCATACAGAAAAGCTATTGATGCTTTCAATGATGGCAGAGAAATGCCGACTGAACTTGATCGCGAACTTGTTAAAACATCGCATCGTGATTATACTACCGGATTTTACTATGACGGTGAAGATACAGTCAATTTAGATAGTTCTCAGGCGACTTGTGATTATGATTTTATCGCGGAAGTAATTACATATGATGAAGAAAAGGGCGGTATAATTGTTGAGCAACGCAATAGATTTAAGATAGGCGATACTTTGGAAATTTTATCCGCAGATGAAAAATATTTTAACAGTGAAATTACAATTGAAATTATGGCTGATGAGCAAGGCGTGGAGGTAGACGATGCGAAACTTGTTCAGCAAAAGTTATTTATAAAGACTGATTTAAGATTGCAAGAACACGATATTTTGCGAAAGAAGGTAGTTGAATGTTAGAGAAAAAATGTGTACTTTTGCTTTATGGCGAGGGCAGATATGACACGAGCATGGCGGCTATTAAGGAATATATAGAATTAGAGCGAACTGATGCATATGTTGTTGCTGTTAGCGATAAGGATTTATATTCATATAATAGATACAAAATAGCATTTTTTATGTATAAATTTGGTAGTAGAGCATGTAATTTTGTGAATAGGTTCAGGATAAAATACCATACTTTCAAGTGTAGAATTAAGCTAGGATCTGGTAAGAATAAACCAATCAAAAAAAGAAAACCACCAGAGGGCGTGATTGCTAAATTCTTTTATACGCTTACGGAAAAACACAGGCGAATCCATAACCTTTTGGTTAGGTATGTGCCTGATATAGTGGTGTGTTCAACGCCAAAGCTTCTTCATGATACAATAACCGCAAAGCATAAAGCAGCAATGCAGAATATTAGTATTGCTGCACTGATCACTGATTACAGTCTTGATGCAAGGTTTGTTGACTATAAAGCGAATTATTATTTTGTTCAGAATGATAATATACTAGAGCGGTTAGTATCACATGGCGTGGAAAAACGCAGAATAAAAGTATCGGGTACTCCGCTTACAAAATCAAGTATTGTCATTCATAATAGGCAGGAAGTTTTAGCCGAAATGGGAATTGAAAATGATTATTATAACGTTATTTTGGTTGGTGGACGGTATGGCGGTGAAATAATTAAAAACGCTTTTACCTCTGTTATTGAGATGGACCATAATATGAATATCATTGTTATGGCAGGTGGAAGTGATGGCTTGGCTAAGTTTGTAAGTATGCTATCTAAAAATAAAAACTGTGAAGGATCTGTGTATGTTGTTGAGGAAGTTAATGATCTTAGCAAAATATATTCTATAGCAGATATAATGATTACTATGCCGACTGCAAGTACAACTTATGAGGCAACTTATCATAATATCAAAATGATTACATGTAGAGGGGCGGATGCTATTGAGGAAAATAACTCTCAATATTTAGCGACAAAACAGTTATCATTGCAAGGCAGGAACAACAATGAATTAGTTCAGAGCATGTCAAAATACATGATGGATGAGGAGTTTTGTTATCAGACTTATCTTAAACAGAATGATTACATTATATCAGATTGCGATAAGGTAATTGGCGATATTATTTTGTTGATTGCTGATAAAAATCATATTAATCGTAAACTTGCACTACAAAATGAAGATGACAAAAAAGATAGTGATTCAAACATTGAAAAAGTCGAAATGCCAAGTGATGCTACAAAGGTTTTAGAACATGTGGAAACAATAGAAAAAGTAGCAGAGCAATCGGATGAAATTCAAGCGGACTAAAATGCAAAAACTGCGCAAGAAAAAG
>CAMQSU010000005.1 GCA_947037025.1 uncultured Clostridia bacterium
AACGTATTGAGCTGACTGATACTAATAGGTCGAGGGCTTGATCAGAAATTTATATTTTTGAGCCTTTATTAATCAAGCTTATATCATAGACAATCGAAAATTATATTTACTATGCAGTTGTGAGTGTGTGAAAATAACAATCACATATTTAGCCATTACGGTGATAATGGCATGGAGGTCCCACCTGTTCCCATTCCGAACACAGAAGTTAAGCTCCATAGCGCTAAAAGTACTTGGATGGAAGCGTCCCGGGAGGATAGGTCGTCGCCGTATTCAACTAAGAAGAGTTGCATTTAATTATGTCGCTCTTTTTTCCATGCCATTTTTCTAAATAGCCGTTATTTTATATCATATTAATTGTTGTCATTGGTACATTTTAAAAGCTACTATCTTATATCATATTAATTGTTGTCATTGGTACATTTTCAAAAGCCGCTATCTTATATAATGGTGATTATTGCTATTAGTGTATTTTATCCAGATCAACATTTGAGTTTATAAAGCGCATTTAATATGTGCCTTTTTTTATGCTCATTTCACGCCCCTATATTGTTTAGTATATAAGTTTTTACCATTGTAGAAAAAGTATGAATTATATAGCAGAAATCGGAAGTAATTGTCTAAGTAAAAGCGGAAGTAATTGTCTAAGTAAAAGCGGATGTAGTTATTTAAGTGAAAGCGGAAGTAATTGTCTAAGTAAAAGCGGAAGTAATTATCTAAGTGAAAGTGGACATAATTATCTAAGTGAAAGCAGATATAATTATCTAAGTAAAAGCGGAATTGATTATCTAAGCAAATAGCGGGAGCGATTAGTCTATTACAATGTGGATGAATATTTTAGCAGAAAGCAGATGTAGTAATCAAACAGATCCGGCTGAAGTATCTAATTAATAGAAAGTTAGTTATTTTAAATAAATCATCGATACAATTTTAGTATTAACTGGAAGCTATATGTAAACATAAGTGTTTGAATATCCAAGCAGACAGCTGACAAATCATTTAACTAAAATTGGATGAAGTGCTTAAGCAAAAAGCGGATAAACTATTAAATCAATAGGTATAATGGTATTTAGGCTATTGTGTTTTAAAATTTGTGGGATTTCTGTTTTAATAATCTTTCAGAAAGATGTTGCAATATAAGCATAAGCGGATTAATACCTAAGTGAAAGGGGCTGTGATTGGCTATGTAATTTTTTCAGCAATCATTTAGGACATGCGGCTGCGATATCTATCTATAATGCGGATGAATAGCTATATAAAACGCGGATTAATTTTCTGATAAAATAACTAAGAATTTATCTTGCCTTAATGCGGAGGAATATCTATGTAAATCGCGGATTAAATTTTTGATAAAATGACGAAGAATTTATCTTGCCTTAATGCGGATGATAGTCTGCGTAGAACAAAAAAGGATCAGTAGCGTTAAATTCATGATAAATTTTTATCAAGTAGATATTATATTATTTGCTTTGCTAGTCAGAGGTGATTAAACTATGATGTGTATGTATAAGACAGAGCAATATTTTGTCGATTAATTAATTGTGTTTTTTACAAATAACAATTAATGAAATAGAATGCATTATAATTTTTTATATTTGTATTACAGTAGATGTCTAAGTCAAAAAAGTGGTTATAGTTAGGCTAAGTTAAGTTGTGGTTAAATTGCATTAAAATAGTATATATATATGTTGATATTTTCCTGTTTTTGTTAAGTTTACTGATCGAATATTGACTATAAGTTAATAATATGTTATAATAATTAAGACGCAAAATAGCAAAGGAGGCTACCGTGATATACACAACTGTAAATAAGAAATTTTTCTTTTCGGCATGGGTTCTATCATGGGTCGTGTTTGTTGCTATTTTGTGTGCATTATATTTTACTATTGACATAAAAAAGATTCCAGCATTTTTAAGTCTTTCAAGTGCTGTCTTGGCATTATTGCTATTGTTAATCAGCATTGGTCAGATAGCATATAGATGGACTTATGTAAATATTAAAAATACTTGTAGATTAGGTTTTTATATCGATGCTTTTAGTAATTATGTGCTATTTGCAAGTGAGATTATTGATAAAGTTGCTGATTCAAATACAATATTCTATATTGTTCTTGCATTAAATATTGCACTTTCTATTTCTATTAAATTATATATAGGCATTAAATTTATTAAACCAGATATAGATTATAAGATAGGAGAAATGGTATTTTTACGAGATAAGTTTGACCGTCATAAGGTTAGAACGACAGTAGAAGTATTGATCATTTTAACAAGTATGTTATTCATTATATTGCGTGGCATGAATGTGATAATGTGGGGGCCTATAGAAATAGCTTTAATTATTTTAATAGGGATGCCATTAATTTGGGTGATGTCGGATATAATTGATAAAATATTGAAGAAAAGAAAAATATATTGATATAGAAAAAGCGGCTCGGTAATATTTAATTACCGAGCCGCTTTTATTTGCCTATATCCATTGCTAATTATAAGTATTTTATATTGAAAAATTAGTCAACATCCTTTATTAGTTGTAGATAATTAAGGAAAACAAACCCAAGTTTTTGATATAGTTTAATAGCACGTTGATTGTCCGCAGTTGCCTCTAGTCTATATCTTTTTGCAGGATAATTTGCATAAACAAAATCGAAAAGTCTATGTCCAATCCCTAATCCTTGATATTCGTCCTTTATATAGATATCGTCAAAATCAACAGTATGTCCACCTGCCTCAGTAGAATATGAAAATGCTAGTGAACAAAACCCTGCAATGTTACCATCATATTCTAAAATTAGTACAGTGTAGTATGTGGAGCTTTTTAAGCAATGATGAAAAGTGCTATCAAAGTTTTTAGTCTCAATCTGATGATCGCAGCAAGGCATATCGAAAAATGCCACACTCATTTGCATAAAGTCTTCATAATCGGTCTGCTTTAGTAATCTAATGTTTATATTGTTTTTCATAAATTAAAGTCCTTTAGATATTAAGTATATCTTTGCTAAATTTGCAAAAAGCAGCTTTTGTTAAAAAAGCTGCTTTGATACATATTTTGATTATTCCAAACCATAAGTCGCTATTTTATATTGTCATTGTCGTTAACATTTTGAATGCTTTCAGTATCGTTTATAATATCATTTTTATTAGCAGGTTTGATGTTAGTAGTGTTATTATCATCAGAATTTGCACTATTCACGCTATTATCATTTAGTTTATCGTTACTTTCAGCATTTATAACTGCATCAATATATAGTAGATTTTGTTTCCTGTCAGCAAGATAATGTGTAATGCCTTTGTGCATAGCTTTGATGATTACATACGTTAGGTATATACCAAATAATCCTGCGGCAAGTACTCCTAATGATAAAGCGAATGCAGCGGTACGTGCTCCGCCAGTGGTGAAAGCAGGCTCAATCCACGACATTACTGTGTACATAGCGCCGATAATTACTGATAGTATACTTATAAATGTCATTGCAAAAGTACCTGCACCACACAAAAGTGTTCCTGGAGTCATGAAGAACGCATCTGTAAGATAAACGCCAATTTTTGTTTTAGGTTTATCTTTATTATCATAATTAACATCAAGTACAGTTTTAGATTTATTTTTGTAATCTAAATCATCCTCAAGATTTTCATGAAGTTGATTGGTTTTGAACCTATCTTCAACAGTGTATTCTCGTCCACATAAAAGTTGAGCCTCCTCAACAGGGTCGCCGAGTGCAATTACTGCTTCAAACTCAGAGTTACCTTTTTTGATAAGCACCGAGTACTTTTTGCGAAATAGAATTTCCGCACCGTTCACATTACTGTAGTTATTTATACGTAATTGCTCGGTGAATATTTTCATATAATCATCTATCATATTATCTCCTTAAATTTTGCAGCATATGCAACTTGATGATACGGCTATACCTTCTTCTCTACCTACAAATCCTAGCCCCTCAGTAGTGGTTGCGGAAATCATAAGTGTGTCATGTGGTATCTTCATTATACCTGTAAGGTTATCGATAATCATTGGGATTATTTTAGCCAGTTTAGGTTTTTCGCACATGATAACGCAGCTGATGTTCTTAACTTCGAAACCTTTAGCTCTAATAATTTCTAAGCATTTTTCAAGTAGAATAGTGCTTTTAATGCCTTTATATTTTTGGTCAGTATCAGGGAAATGAACGCCAATATCACGCTCAGAGCAACTACTAAATAGTGCATCCATGATAGAGTGCGTCAACACATCCGCGTCAGAGTGACCAAGTAAGCCAAGATTATGAGGAATTTGCAAGCCACCAAGAATTAACTTTCTGCCAGTAACAAGCTGATGAGTATCGTAACCTGCGCCAATATAGCAGTTTGTAAATGAGTTTAAATCGCTAGCAAAAGTAATTTTTCGATTGTCTACCAAGCCGTGTGACAGAGTAGGCGTATTAATGTACTTTGCAAACACGCTAGAGTCATCAGTAAAGTTTTCATCACATTCAATCATGCTATAAGCTTTGATAATATTTTCCGCGTTGAAAGACTGTGGTGTTTGAATATTAAAAAGAGTTGACCTATCAGGTATAAGCTCTATCTGATCATGTTTATTTGCTATTGCAATTGTATCAACCGACCTGTATGCACTAATACCAGAGCCATGCTTTTGAGCAGATAAAAAGCTATCATTTATACTCTCTAAACTTACAAAAGGTCTTGCACCGTCATGTATGCTGATAATATCTATATCGCACTCTACTAATTTTAGTGCAGATTTTATACTTAACGTTCTACTGTCACCATTAGCGCAGTAGACAATTTTTTTATCTTTATCAATATCCGTTAGTGCTAGTTTTATAAGCGGAATGTCCGCATCAGAGGCGGGTATAATAATCCTGCTAACGCCACTAATATTATAAAATTTGCTTACGGTGTGAAATATAACAGCCTTGCCATTAATAGGTGCAAGGATTTTGTTAAATGCTAAGCCCGATCTTGAACCACAACCACCGCAAGCAATAATTACATTAACTTTCATCGCTGCCTGTTAGCACTTCGTACATTAATTTAGCTTCTTCTTTTTTCGCGATTTCAGTAATATCAAGCACCCTAAAAGTGAAGACATTGTCGCCAAAAGCAACTTTGATTACGTCATTTAATTTGACCGCAGTAGAAGGTTTAGCAACTTTATCGCCAATACTTACTCGGCCTTTAGCACATGCTTCAGTCGCTACGGTGCGTCTTTTTATTACTCTGCTTACTTTTAAAAATTTATCTAATCGCATGGTGACTCCTTTTCTATTAACGTATCATCATTTATTTGTATAGAGTTATATTCAGTGAATTCTGGTGGTATATCTTTGATCATGCCGCAATAAATAAGTTTAAGGCCTTTGGTAACTCTAAAATCGTTAGGTTGCATTGTCATTACATGTCTATTCATATGAATGTCATGAACATTTGATAAAGACTGGGAAACAAATTGAGAGCAGCATCTTTTGCGCTTACGCATTAATGGTATGTTTAATCCACAGCCAATCAAGCCTATAATGTTAAACTTCCATTCCTTCTCGCTGGTTAAAATGCAGTCAATAAAATCTAGTATTATTTCATATTCACTGTCGGTTACTGACTTGACATATACAAGGCAGCCTGTTTCTTCATTGACTTTCAATAGACCTTTATTGGTATTCTCCCTTACAAGTCTGCCTACAAAAGGGTTTTTAGGATTTCGTCTTGCAAAGCTGTACATAAGGTCGAGCTTGCTATCAAAAGCAATTGAAGAATGAGAGAATTCTGTTTTGGTTATTTTTCTTATACTTTTTGCTAAAACAGTATTGGATTTAGTTAGTAGAATGTATATATTTTTCATTTAATTCCTTTATATTTTGTGTGTATTATTGACAAGTTTTCAAAATTCAAACTTTTGCTAATAAAATATATCAATAATAAATCTAAATAGAGCCAATATAAAGAATTTCTTACTTAAATACTAACTAGATTTTCCAATTTCTTACTAAAAAAATAGTTATTTGTATCATATTATAACTTATTATAACATTTGTAAATGAAAATGTCAACATTTTAACAAAATGCAAATATATTAGATAAAATTGTTGATTTATTTATAGTATCATGATAAAATAGATATATAAATACAAACAATAACAAAAGAGGTGCATTTTGAAGAGAAAAATATTAGGTATAATTATATCGATAGCAATAATAACATGTGTTTTAGCAGGTTGTGCAATAGACGGCGGTTTTAAGGTAAATGGTGTTTATCATATTTCAACAGGTACTAAAGATACTGGCAGATTGGAAGTATTAGTAGTCTCTGACATTATGTTTGATGGCAGTGAAGTTGATTCAGCTAGAAGGCAAATGTTTACTGATCTTGTAAATAAGGCTGACGAATATGATGAAGATATACATTACGAGTTTATCGTTGTTAATGGCAATACTGTAAACGGCGAGAATAATGGTGAATTGATGAAGAGTGCAGTGACTTTCATTGATAGCTTTAAGATTCCTTGGGCTATTACTTTGGGTGCGAGCGATATTGACGGAACAGATAGCAAAACAGATATTATGAAAATCCTTAAAGACTCTAAATACGGAATCATGAGCGAAGCTACATACATGGATAAGACGGGTAATGATGCAACGTATATGGTTGATGTATTTAACGACAAAGATACTTTTATTACTTCGCTATACTTTGTAGATACAACTGTAGAATGCTCAGATAAGCTAGTAGAGTGGTATACTAATACTGTTAAATCTTATGGCTATGAATATGGAAATAAAGATGGTGATAATGTTAATTCAGTAATATTTATGCACACAGCCCTGTCTAATCATAAGCAGAAGGTTACAGATGATAATGATGTCATTGATCCTGAAGATGTTGTTACTGTTTGGGAAAATAGTAGTAACTTTTCAAAAGCAATCATTAGCTTAAAAAGCACTATCGGAGTTTTTGTAGCTCGTGATACACTTAACTCAAATTCTCATACTGTAAATAATATTAAATGGGAGTTTTCAAAGTCTTTATACTTGCCAAATGGGGATATTAAATCACAAGATTTTATCACTCAAGCACGCAATACTGGTGGTACAAAACTAGCTTTAGCATCAAGTTCTTATATTTCGACTTCGCAAAAAAGATTAACTGCTAGCGATTATTTTGAGAAAGTAGAAAATAGATATTCATTTAATAAATAATTGATACTTAGAAAACAACTGAATATTAACAATCTCCGCTACGATTTTTAGTAGCGGAGATTTGAGTTTAAAGCTATACTTTTGATGCGAATGTATACGAAAAGCTGACAAATTTTAAGTATCATCTATAAAATAAAATAATTTAATATATGTATGTGAAAAGCTGATAAATATTTAAATTTATCATTATAATAAATTAGCATTTTAATACAAAAAGTTATTAAAAATAAAATAGCACTTCGCATTTTTTATAAAATACAAAGTGCTATTATTTTTATTTTTAATTTAGTTATCAAGCTCGTTATCTTTAATTGCTTCAACAAACATTTCCTCGATCATTTTGATGCATTTTTCCAGTTTGAATTGCTTAGAAAATTCTAAGTATTTTGCTGTTAATTCAGCCTTCTCATTTTCATGCTCGATGAAGTAGTCAATTTTGCTAGCAAGGTGTGCAGAGTTGCCGCATTCAAATAAGCTACGATCATCTAGTGCAAATTGTTTTGTAGCAGAAGCAGGGCTGTTAGATATAACAGGTATTAGTCCGCAAGCGATAGCTTCAAGGCAAGATATTGCCTCAATCTCAACATCTGCTGAGTGCACATATAAGTCGCTGTATTGCAATATTTTAATTAACTCCGTCTGTGTGTAAAAACCAAAAATTGGCGGCACTGGAAGTTTTTTTGATAATGCTTTATAGTGATTTGCCTTAGGGCCTTTTCCGGCAAAGATTAGTTGGATTTTGTCTTTGTATTTACTTTTATCAACAGCGTTGATTAAAACGTCTTGACACTTTTCGCTGCTAAGTCTGCCAACCATAGAGATGATGATTTTATCCTTTAGATCGGCAGGGGTTTGCTTAGGCGCAGGCTTGAATGATTTTTCAATGCCATTGCTGACAACATGCAGCTTCCCTTTGTAGTGATTACGTCTAAGTTCGCTCGCTATAAATTCGCTAGGGCAATGAATGTGTTTAACATCATTATAAAACCTTACTCTAAAAAAGCGGTATACCCAAGCAATTGCAATATTGCACTTATGCAGCCCAGTGTTATATGTTACATTCTCCGGTTGAACATGGAAAGCGGCAGTATAAGGCTTGCCAAGTTTCCTTGCGATTTTAAGGCCAACTTTAGAAAGCTTAAAGGGCATTAAAAAATGCACAATATCGCATTCGCTAATTGCTTCTGTGAGAATGCTTTTTACCGGTTTACCAAAAGCCATACCTTGACGGTGTGCTAACTTTGATGCGATAGGTATATATCTCTCTGGGACGATGTAAAGATTTTTGGCAGGTTTACCAGTCGTTACAATCTTGATTTCGTGACCATTTTCGTGCAGATATTGGGCGAACCTTATTGTAGATATCGTCGTCCCGTTATTTTCGCTATTAAATTGGTCAAGTACTAATAATATTTTCATAAAACTCCAGTTTGTGCGTATTACAAATCATGAAAGTGTTTTAGACGCAATAATAGTATTTCCGCATAGCTTGCCACGCAAGCCAAATAAGAAATAGTACATCTAAATTCAATGTATGTAATACAATTATTAATTAAGCATAAGAACATTATACATTATTTGTGCAAAATTTGCAAGAGATATCATATTGTATAGTGTAAACTTTACACTATAGTACACAATTTACAATATATTATTGACTTTTGCGGCATAATGTAATATAATAACAATATAAATTTAGGGAGGTATTATATGAAAGTTATAGTAGTTAAAAATTCAAATGAAATAGCGAGCGAGGCTCTTAAAGTTATGCTTGAAACAGTTAAGTCTAATAGCAAAGCTGTAATCGGTCTTGCAACGGGGTCTAGTCCAATCGGTCTTTACGAAAGTATGATTGCCGACCATGTGAATAGCGGAACTTCTTATGCAGATATTCGCACAGTTAACCTTGACGAATATGTAGGTCTTGACGAAAAATCAGAGCAGAGTTACATATATTTTATGAATGACAATCTTTTTAAGAGTGTTAATTTAAATAAAAACAACATCAATTTGCCTAACGGAATGAATGCCGATATGCAAGTGGAGTGCGATAATTACACTGCATTGTTAAATAGCATGCCACAAGATATTCAACTTCTAGGTATTGGCGCAAATGGTCACATTGGTTTCAACGAGCCAGGGACTTCATTTGATAGCACTACTCATATCGTAGAGTTAGAAGAAGGAACAAGAATTGATAATGCAAGATTTTTTAATAGCCTTGATGAGGTTCCTAAGTTTGCAATCACAATGGGAATTGCAAATATTATGAATGCTAAAAAGATTTTAGTTGTTGCTAATGGCAAGAACAAAGCTAAGGCTGTATTTGAAATGGTGAAGGGGCAAGTTAGCGAAAACTGTCCTGCAAGCATTCTACAAAAGCATAAAGACGTTGTGTTAGTTATAGACGAGTCTGCAGCATCATTGTTATAATATAATCATTTTAAAATGTTGCGATGCGATGTTTTAATTTAATATTGAATATTGCAAAATAAAATTAACTCATAATCTATAATTAAGCCCCTATTTTGCGAGATCGCAAGATAGGAGCTTTTTATGTAATAATATCAATAATTATAATAATTAATTGAAATATGAGTAAATAACTATACAAAACACTAAAATTTGAAGCATATCAAGTTGTTAATTTGAATTTTATATGAGAAAAGAGTTAAGATGAAAAATTTGAGGGAGGGTTATTATGGAAGGTATAAGGACGATAAAGGATAAGCCAAGGCTGATTATTTATGCATTAGAGCTGTTGATGACGGTGTTTGCAACAGTATATTTGATACTAGCACTAGCAGGAATTACTATGCCAAATGTGCCGAAAGGGTCAATGATAGCATCGGGAATTGTAACATTTTTTTTAGGAATAGGATTCATTATATTTGAAAGATTGATTAGGCAAAAGCTGCCATTAATGTTGCACATAATTTATACGGTTTATTTTTACCTTTCTAATGTGATAGGTAGTTGCCTTGGCGTGTTTAGATACTCTATTGATCCTTTTACATGGAGGGGGGAAATGATTTCCGACTTCGGGTGGTTTGATAAAGTTATGCACTCAATACTAGGTTATGTACTATGCATTTTCGCAATATATTTAGCAATCAAAACTAGCACATGGAACAAAAGTATTTTAGGTGATGTGCTAATAATATTTGCTGTTAGTATGGCGCTAGCAGCACTTTGGGAGATATATGAGTTCTCTACTGACTCTGTGTTATCAGGTCAAGATATGCAGCGTGGGCCGTGGTTATTAGATACAATGGTGGATATGACATTGCACTTGATATTTACTTTAGTATTTATCATGCAATACCTAATATCAAGGTATACAAAGTTTTCTTTAGGAATAACCTTTATGGCGAAAAACTTAGCGACTGGCGAGCGAATACAGCGCAAAAATCATGATAAAAAATCCACTCAAAATATAAAAGCGGAACAGCCTAATGTGGATGAGTTATCAGAAAAGCCACAAGGCGAACAGGTTGATAATGATATCATTAATCAATATGAAACTAGCGAAAATATCGACTAAAATAGTTGCAATATATGATTTATAATATTAATTGTATAAATAAATATTAAATACAACTTAAACATATCTTAAATAATCAATTAAAAGGAGATGCTTGGCACCAGCTGAGTCTAAATTATGTTAAACGATGATAGAATAAATAAAATCGGCAAATCATTTGCAAAATTTGTGTCATTAAATATTCTTAGTATGCTTGCTATGTCATTTTATATTTTAGCTGATACAATATTTGTTGCAAACATTCCAGATATAGGAGCGGACTGCTTGACAGCACTGCAATTAGTGCTGCCATTCTTTAGCTTGCTTAATGGAGTTGGAGTGTTGCTCGGTGTCGGTGGTGCTACACTTTATTCGGTTGCTAAAGGTGCTGGTGATGATGAGCGTGCAAATAGAATATTTACGCAAGTCATGATTATCGGCGGTGTGTTAGGTGCATTATTTACTATTTTAGGACTAACGATACCTACTCAAATTGTATCTATGCTAGGCGCTAAAGGTGAGATTGTCGCACTTGCGGTAACATACCTAAAGGCTCTGTCTATATGCAATTTGCCATTTGTTGTAAATCATATTATGCTTGCATTTGTCAGAAACGATAACGCACCACGACTTGCTATGACAGCAGTAGTGGTCAGTAGTCTATTTAATGTACTACTAGATTGGATACTAATATTTCCTTGTGGATTAGGTATTTTTGGTGCAAGTTTTGCGACAGGGCTAGCGTCAGTGGTATCACTGATTATTATGTCATGGCACTTTATACGTCGCAAAAATAACTTTAGATTTCAGCGTCCATCATTCCACTTTAAAGATATAAGGTTCACGCTTGCAGCGGGATTTCCATCAATGCTAGCAGAGCTTTCTAACGGAATAGTAATATTGGTATTTAATATGCTTATCTTAAAAATAGGCGGAGAAAACGGTGGCATTGCAATAAACGCATATAGCGTGACAGCTAATTTAGCATTGATTGCTATGTTTACATTTAACGGAATTTCTCAAGGAACGCAACCGCTATTTAGTATCAATTATGGTGCAGGAAAGAAAGATAATATAAGGAAAATTATGCTATATGGGTGTGCAACTGCATTAGGAATGGCAACATTGTACTATGTGTCGTTTTTCCTTGGTCGTGATGGATTAATCAAGCTGTTTAACAATGCTGGGTCTGTTGAGATGGCAGAGATTGCAAGAGAGGCGATAGTCTTATATAACATCGCATATTTTGCAGCAGCACTTAATATAGTGGCAACAGCTTTATTTGCTACTAACGGTAAGCCGATGTTTAGCTTCATAATATCTATACTTCGAGGTTTAGCATTGCCGCTTGGTTTAGCGTTCCTATTATCAAGCACGTTAGAGCTAAAAGGGATTTGGCTTACAATGCCGATTGCAGAGTTTATAACACTATTTGTATCTATAATATTACTTGTAATTCATCAATTAAAAGATAGGAAAGATAGGAGGGTAGAATGTCAAGATTAAATATTGTTAATGGTATGGCAATGCTAAGCTATATTAAGGAATTTAAGATAGATTTAGGTGGAGATGTAGTTCCATTTAATGAGTGTATGTGCGAAGGATTTGTGACAGCGGACATATTTGGGGCGGAGTTTGAGCTTGCAAGATGTACAACTCACGGAGTAGGAATTGAGGAATATGAAGATATTGTCATCAATTATTTGCACCCGTTATTTTCGGAAGATTATGACGAGCTACACTTGTTTTTCGACGAGGATATGTTCTGTCAAATCAACCTAATAACATTGCTTGCATACCTTGATATGACTGAATATGAAGGTAAGATAGCGCTTCATATAATAGATAACTCATTTGCTGAGTTAAATGTAGTTGAATTAAAATCTCAAAGCTTTTTTGTTGTATACAAACAGTTATTAATTGAAAAAAAAGTCCCAGAAATTGTTTTACCAGAATTAATGTCTGATGCGGTAATAAAATATTTGGATTACTCTAGTGACAATAGCGAAATCGTTCAATATATACTAGAAAATATTGATGTTGATGAGAATACATTGCTAGATATGCTTTTTTCTAGGTTTGGCAGTTACGGCTTAGGTGACACACAACTTCAAAAGCAAATAGACTTAGTTAAAAATAGAAATTGGTAAATTGTTAAATATCAAAATAAGTTGAATATTTAGTTCAATTTTTAACTTATTTTCAAATAAGTTTATATAAAACTGACAACATTACATGTTATGCGTCATTAAACGCCAAATACTTACTGTCGAAATATGATATAATCTGGATAATTAGTGGTTATATTAAACATAATTTTTGAATAAATTGACACTAATAATAGAATGAAATAGCAAATATTTTCATTTATTGACATATTATGACGTTAATTATTGGAGTTTTACAAAAATTATATTTATTTTTTAATAAAAACAAATAAAAACCTTGCATTCTCGCCAAAATATGTTATAATAATTATGTTATTTAACCGATAGGGGGTTTTTATGAGCAAAATCAAATTATTAATCGTAGATTGTGATGTTGAAAATGGTGGACGTAGTGCAAAAGAATTAAGTAGTGATTTTATTGAAGTAATCGGTATTGCTACTGATGGTCAAGAATGTCTTGAGATGATGAAGACGCGTGATATTGATGTAATATTGACTGAGTTAGTTCTTCCAATGTATGACGGATATGCGATTCTTGAAGCTGCAGCAGCAGGCGTGGACATGCCAAAGATTCCAAAGATTTTTGTTATGTCTAAGCTTATGGGTGAGGGGTATATTAATAAGGCTATGAAATTAGGTGCTTCTTATTATTTCTTTAAGCCTTGTAATTATTCGTATGTTAGCACTATTATGAAAAATGCAATGGAAAAAGATCCGTTTGCTGAGTATTTAAATGAAGGACAAGGCGATGTAAAAGGTTCATTAGGCGTTGAGGGCATGAAGACTATGAATACTCGTAATCATCACCCAATAGAGGAGAAAATAGCTAAAATATTTATCTCTGTTGGCATACCAGCACACATAAAAGGCTATCAATTTTTGAGGTCTGCAATCAAGCTTGTAGTAGCAAAACCGGAGATGATTAACAGCATCACAAAGCAGTTATATCCTGGTGTTGCAGAAATATATAATACTAGCGCAAGCAAAGTTGAAAGGGCAATCAGACACGCAATAGAAGTTGCTTGGAATAGAGGAAAATTAGATAATATTAACAGGCTTTTTGGCTTCAAGATTTATAGTGCAAACGAGAAACCTACTAACGGTGAGTTTATAGCATTAGTAGCGGATAAACTAATGGTAGATAGTACATATTGACAGTGAAAAATAATAAGTTTATCAGGAAATATAATTATATTGCAGGCTAATCGTATAATATATTGAGTAATATATCTATATTAATTAAAGTGCAAATGATAATTTTTTATATTACATAATAGCTAGCATTTAATAGTAATGCTAGCTATTTGTCTGCTTACGATTGGAGAAAAAAAGTATTTTTTTGGCTAAACTTATTTGCAAGTTTAGCAATAGTTTGGCATTTTTTGTGATAAATTTATGATGTATATAGTGAATTGGGTAAAAATTACATGTTTTTTTTACAAATATGCTTAAACCTATTGACATTTTCTCATAAGTATTATAATATGATTGAAAAATGAGAGTATTGGAGGGTATATTTAATGCCAATTTACAGAAAGTGTCCTAGATGCGAGTTGAATTACATTTTGCACGAAAAAGATTATTGTGATGTTTGCCTTTTGGAATTAAAGGGCGTTGATATTCACGCTGCTGATGTTGATGATTCGCTATGTCCAGGGTGTCATGAAATTTATCTTGAACCGGGCGAAGTGATGTGTTCTGCCTGTGCGCTAAAAGCACGCGGAGCTAAAGCAAAGGCAGAAGTGGAAGAGGACGAAGTGGAGCCAGGAAGCCGCCTTGCGAATATGACTGAGGAAGAGGATTGGGATGCTGATGCAGATTCGACTTTTGATACACCATCAGTCATTGATGATACTGAATCCTTCGTTGATGACGGCGACTATGAAGACGAAGATTATGAAGACGAAGATTATGATGAAGAAGCTAATGAAATCCTTGAAGAAGGCGCAGTAGTAGAAGTCGATGATTTTGAGGAAGTGTTACTAGGTCTTGATGACTTAGATGATGATGACTTAGACGATGATGATTTTGACGAAGATGAGCTTGAAATGGATTTAGATGATTTAGGCAGTGAGCTTGGATTAGATGAGGAAGATTACAAATAATCATTATTTCAAAATGCTTTAATTAATTTTAGCAAGAAGTAAAAAATAATATAACAAATACACCTAACGGCAAATTGCGTTAGGTGTATTTTTTTTAAGCAGTAGACCTGCAGCGAGGAAAAAATAATATTACGTAATGCACAATCATGTAAGGATAATATTTTATTAATATAATATAATACATGAGTTAAGTATAATATCTATATATCTAGTTAATAATACGTTATATAGAATATTTATCTATATATGGAGGCATTATGACTAAGTTAGATATCGCAAAAAAAAGAGTTGAGTTGTTACAAGGTAGATTTATCAAGTTTAAGATAAATGAGGGACGAAATAGGTTTTCGTTTTACGAAGGGAGCATTGACCAACTACACCCAAACATTTTCACGGTAAAAACTGTAATGTACGGCAATGAGAGGACATTATCCTTCACATATGTGGAAGTATTGTCAAAAATAGTAAAATTTTACCCAATCGAAGAAAAATCTCAAGACATTTTGTCATAATAACCTAATTCCTCTAATATATTTAAAGAGATAATGCAGGGCGGAAGGTGTTGCTAATGCTCGCACTAATATTTATTTTTGGAGGCAAGATGATGGAGAATGAGTTAGATTTCTTAGAAATGAAAAATGAGTCTGTGGTAAAGTATGGTAAGACATCTGCAACTGCGCAATGTAATATTGACAGTTCAGCAAAAGGTGGTGTATCTAAGCTGCTATCGGTAACAAGTAGCGTTGCAAGTGCAAGCGTTGAGAGAGCTGGTGATGTATGCAAAGTAACAGCTACGCTAAATTGCAAGGTTATATTTGTAAACCATGATGGCGAAATGGATAGCTATGACTATTTAAGTGAGTTTTCTACAATGGTATCTGGCGATGTGAAAGTTGCAGATAGCATGGTTCAAATGTGGGCAATGTGCAATGTGCTTGATGTTGACAGTAGCGTACGAGGTGATTTGATTGCAGTGCAGTCAGTTATTAGTATTGAAGTAGTGGGCGTATGTGCTACTACTTGCAAGTGCATAGCAAATACTGATGAGGATACTCTTGTAAAGACAGAGAGCGTTCCATGTCAGCTTGCTACAATCCTTCGTGATACTTTCAGTATTGATGAGGACTATGAGAGCGGTGCGGATATTGAAAAGATTTTATTCTTTGATTCATCATGTATCGTAACAGGCACTCAGGCAAATGAGGGCAAGGCAATGGTTAGCGGAACATTATGCTCAACAGTTGTGTACATGGCTGATGGCAAACTTTGCTCTAAATCGTTCAACATTCCATTCGCTGAGGAAATTGCAATGGCAGGAATGTGCGAGTGTGATAAGCTAGCTGTTTCCGTTATGGTGTCAGATAGCAAAATTGTTATCAGTGGAGTTGAGGGGGATAATGTATTATGTCTTCAGTTTGAGCTTGTATGTAATGGTATTTGTTACATTACAGAGTCACAAACAGTTATTCTTGATATGTACTCACCAAACCATAAGTTAGAGATGGAGTATTGTGAGAGTAATTACAATGAGTATCTAGGACAAACATCACTATCTGATAAGATTATCGGCAGTGCGGAACTTGCAGAAGACATTGCACCAGCACATAAAATCCTTGCAACTACAATTAGTAGGCAAGTTGTCGCAAATACATATATTGATAACGGCATGATGATGGTAGAAGGTCTGCTTGCGTGCAACGTGATTTATGAGGATGCAAACGGCGATTGCTGCTCTATCATGGTAGAGCTTCCTTACAGCTTGCAGTTTGACGGTGCAAGTTACGATGAGAGTGCTAGCTATATCTGTGAGAGCATGATTGAGCAGCTTTACTCTAAAATTAAGCGTGACCGTGAAATAGAAGTTACTGCAATGATCAGTTTATATGTAATGTGTGATAAGCCAATGACTACTAAATGCGTATGCAATTATGCTAAGGGGGAGGAGATTTGTGCGGAAGAATATGGAATGAGCATATATCACTCTACTGAAGGCGAGAGCTTGTGGGATATTGCTAAAGTCATGAACGCGCCAATGCATGAGCTTGCAAGACAGAACGCAAACTTAGAGGACGGCTCACGTGGTCAAAATGTGGTATATTACAGACAGCTTAAAAAGTCTGTATAATGTAATCTTATAAAGTATTTAGTATTGTAACAAGTCATGCGATTTAGCAATTAAGTTTGCAGCAAATAAATAATAGTGCTTATAATAAGTGCACAACTATATATAGAAGGCGATAGGCTGTTTTGCTTATCGCCTTCTATTTTTTCATGGTATGTTTTCTATTTGTAGGCAAGTTGCGATTTATTATTTATTAACGTTGCTGATTATCGGCAAAAAGTCACTTATTATACAAATTAACCAAACAGCGTATAATGATACATGTCAGACGGTTTATTTTCAAAGCATTACCACTTAATGCAAAATAGTGACCACATAACGCAAGCCTATTGACAAATATTGAATATCATGATACTTTAGAAGTATATATATAAATGTCAAATTATGTCGAATACAGCTGCAAAAAACCTAAAAGCAAAACATATGGAGGAAAATATGAGATTATCAAAGATTTTTAAGTCAATATTTATTACATTTGTAATAGTAATGTTAGGCTGCGTGGGCTTAGTTGCTTGTGCACAGCCTGTGCGAGAAAATATTACTATTACATTCTTGGCTAATTGTGATGATGGTGCTTTCGCATTTCAAGAAACCAATGGTATAGATTTTAGATTGGATTACAATCAGTTTGTAAGGGATGGATATGCCTTTAAGGGATGGAACTCATCAATAGCAAATGCAAATTTAGGCAAAGTCGAATATGAGGACACTGTCTATTGTTATATGGATGCAGATGTAACATTATTTGCAGTGTGGGAAAAGATTGAGGCATTAGAGTATTCGTTTAATCAATTTTCAAAGACAGCAAAAATAACAGAAGCATCAAAATCTATCAAAAAGATTTCTGTTCCTACAACTGTTAAGGATGAATTAGGTGTCACTTATACTGTTACGAGTATAGGTGATGAAGCATTTATGTTGAATTATGCATTGGAAACATTGATATTTGAAGAAGATAGTCAGCTAAAGTCAATCGGCAATAATGCATTTTATCAATGCGGAAGTTTGAAGGTTTTAAGATTGCCAAATTCGATTGTAAGTATAGGAAATAGTGCATTTAGTGGCTGTCGCGAACTTGTAAGGATGACTATACCTTATGGTGTTAAAGAGATCAATAACGGTGTTTTTTTTGAATGTAATAGTCTTTCAAGTATAATAATATCTAACAGCGTGACAGCAATTGGCGATAGTGCATTTCAGTATTGCACGGCACTAAAAGAGATAATAATACCTGACAGCGTGATAGCAATTGACTACAATGCATTTCGGGATTGCACGGCACTGGAAAATATAATAATACCTGACAGCGTGATAGCAATTGGCTACAATGCATTTCGGGATTGCACGGCACTGGAAAATATAATAATGCCTAATAGCCTGAAAGCAATTGAAGATACTACATTTCAGGGTTGCGTAGCACTAACAGAAATAACAATCCCGAATACAGTGACAACAATTGGTTCGAATGCCTTTAATGATTGCAGCGAACTAATAAGTATAACAATCCCAAATAGTGTAGCTAGTCTAAAAATAGATGACTATAGAAGGTCATTATTTGATGGCTGTATCAAGCTTGAAGCTATAAATGTAGACGAAGGAAATCTTAATTATTCAAGTATCGATGGCGTACTATTTAATAAAAATAAAGAAATTTTAGTCTCTTATCCGCAAGGAAAGCTTAGCGTAAATTATGTTGTACCTAGTAGTACGGAAACGATCAAAATGTTTGCATTTTCTGGCAACACCGGACTTAGACATATAAAAACGCCTAGTACTCTTAAGTATATTCAAAGTTATGCATTTGCAGACTGTCTATTACTTTATGAAGTAATAATAGCAGAGGGTTTGTTAAGTTTAGGAGACAATATTTTTGACGGCTGCATCGAACTTACAAGTATATCACTTCCTGCTACTCTTAAGTATATTCAAAGTTATGCATTTGCAGGATGCACTAAATTGGAGGGCATACATGTCGCAGAAGGCAATTCGAAATATGCAAGCATAGATGGTGTACTATTTAATCACGATAAAACGGAGTTAATCACTTATCCACAAGGCAAAAAAACGAGCACTTATGTTGTTCCAAATAGTGTGATAAAAATTAGAAAAAATGCATTTTCCAAATGCGACTTAGTGACTAAAATTGTTTTTCAAGATGGAGGGACAACAATTGATTCAAACGCTTTCAATGGTTGCACTGGTTTAACTAGTATAATTATACCGGCAAGTGTGACTTATATAGGAGAATACGCATTCAAGGGTTGTGATAGCATGAACAATATCTATATGGTAAAAGAAAACAGCAATGGGATGATATTGGAAAATGGATGGAATGATTATAGTGAATACGAAGACGGAGGAAGGATTGATGTTACGTGGGGCTATAAAGCATAAAAGATATTTACTAGCAGTTTAGTAAATTAATAAAAAAATGAAAACAAGATTTTTAGCTTTTTATTGCAAAAAGCTACTGATAAGGAGGAAAATATGCGTAGATCTAAAGTGATTAAAATATTATTTATCGGATTAATGACTGTTTTGTTATGCTGTGCCTGTTTGGTAGCATGTTCAGGACAGGTCACTACTTATACAATTACATTTATGGCTAATGGTGGTGAGGGCACTGTTGAACCGCAAGTGGCAGAAGGCTCTATACGCTTGAACGTAAATGTATTCGAAAACGACGGGTATGCTTTTATGGGGTGGAATACATCAGAAGAAAATGCGAATTTGAACATAGTACAATATGAGGACAATGCCAATGTTATTACAGATAAAGATCTAACATTACATGCAGTGTGGGAAGAAATTGTAGCGTTAGAGTATTCGTTTAACCTAGAGTCAAAGACAGCTAGGATAACTTCAGCATCAAACCTTATCAAAAACATTTCTGTTCCTACAACTGTTAAGGACAGTTCTGGTGTTGACTATACTGTTACAAGTATAGAGGATAAAGTGTTTTATGAAAATGCTAAATTACAGTCATTGGTATTTGAAGAAGATAGTCAGTTAAAGTCAATTGGAAACAATGCATTTGGGTCATGTGTAAATTTGACAAGCATTGATATTCCTAAAAACGTAAGGGAGATAGGCGATCAAGCATTTAATAGATGTTATGGTCTTACCAGCATAACACTACCTACAAGTATGTCAAATATTGGGGACAGTGCATTTTTCGAATGTACTTCGCTTGCAAGTATAACTTTTCCTAACGATATGAGTGTAATTAGCAGATTCTTATTTTATGGTTGCAGCAAACTTACATCTATAGTGATTTCTGATGATGTGAGAACAATTGGCGACAGTGCATTTAATGGTTGTGGCTTTGAAAGTATAGTGATTCCTAGTGGTGTAACCAATATCGAGAAATATTATGCTAATACTTCTATATTTGAAAATTGCATTAACCTTGAGAGTATAAATGTCGAGAAAGACAATCCCAATTATTCAAGTATCGATGGTGTGCTATTTAATAAAAGTAAAGATACTTTAATCGCATATCCATTTGGGAAGCATATTGATAACTATGTTATACCTAATAATGTTATTAATATCGAATGGAATTCATTTTATGGTATCAACGTGGTAAAAACCGTGACAATTCCAGCTAGTCTTACAGTAATTACAGCGTCTGGGTTTTCTCATTTCACAGGACTTACTAGTATAATAATACCCAATACGGTGAAAACAATTGAATCTTATGCATTTTCAGGTTGCATCGGACTTACTAGTATAACAATACCCGATAGTGTGACATCAGTTGAATATCATGCATTTACTAACTGCACCGGACTAACTAGCGTTAAAATGTCAAAGAGTGTTTTAAGTATTGAACGTTATACATTTTATGAGTGCAGTGCGCTAACAGATATCATAATACCTGATGGTGTAAGGACAATTGAAGATGGTGGATTTTTAGGTTGCACAAGACTTGAGACTGTAATAATACCTGATAGTGTGAGCTATATTGACCGTGGTGCATTTTTCTTATGCGCTTCGCTTACAAGTATAAAAGTGGATAGTGGCAATCCAAATTATGCAAGTATAGATGGAGTATTATTTGATGATGAAAAAAAGAACTTAATAGAATATCCTAGTGGAAAATCAAATGATACATATATTATTCCATCGGGTGTGAAAACAATTGGATCTTCTGCATTTAATGATTGCACAAGCCTAACTAGTATAACAATAGCCGATAGTGTAACAAGTATCGAAGATTCTGCATTTAGGGACTGCACAGCCCTTACTAGCATAACAATACCAAGTAGCGTGACAAGTATCGGAGATGATGCATTTTGGGGTTGCAATAACTTATCTAATATATATATGATTAGAGAGAGTAGTGAAGGTATGAAATTATCTGATGATTGGAATAGTTATAAACGGGGTGAAGGCGGAGTGATTAACACTGTATGGGGATATAAAGGATAATCCACTCGAAACAATAATATCAGAAACAAGGAGCCTGCACTAATTTATTTGTTAAATAAGTATATAGAAGGAGATAGGCTGTTTTGCTTATCGCCTTCTATTTTTTTAGTGAAAGTTTTAGTGGCAGGACTGCAACTAAAAAGATATAAAACAATGCACCTATATTGAAATCAATTAACTATATAATAAGTGTAGATATGTAATTATAATAAGTGCTTATTAATATGTATAAAACTTGCTATAAAATTATAACAATATTGTCACAATTTTAGCAAAGAATTTACTATAAAATGAATTGCAATTTTGCCATTAATAAGGTATAATAATGAAATGGGCGAATTAATTAATAAACTAAAAGTTAGAGTCAATGCAAAGGTTAATCTTACGCTAGATGTGCTAGGCACGTATGGCGAAGGCTTTCACGAGCTTGATAGCATTATGGCATCGGTAGGAATCTTTGATATAGTCGAGTGCGAAAAATCTGACGACGTCAAGGTAATAATGGATGGCAAAGTGCAAGGCGCGCGTAACACGGCATACAAGGCGTGGGATATTTGTCGCACTGAGTACGGGATTGGCGGATTGAATATTTCAATCACTAAGGGCATACCTTTTCAGGCGGGGCTTGGCGGATCATCCGCTGATGCTAGTGCTGTACTATATTGCATCGGCAAAATTTACGGCTTGACAGATGAGCAGCTTTTAACAGTTGCAAGGCGTGTCGGCAGTGATGTAGCGTTCATGCTAAAAGGCGGCGTTATGAGGTGCGGCGGAAAAGGGGACGATTTGACAGCGTTGCCATTTCATGATTATGCGCTACTCATTGTCAAAGGCAGTAGCGGCACAAATACTGGTGAGGTGTTTAGGATGTTTGATTGTCATAAACAAATTTCTGATAATACGGCAAGATATGTTAGCGGGATAGAAAGTAAGGCGGATAGGCTTGACTCAATCGCAAACGGATTGCAGCACGCAGGGGTCATGTGCAATAAGGATGTATCAATGGCAATATCGACACTTAGTGAATTTAGCAGTGTAGTTAGCATGACAGGATCAGGGGCGGGCGTGTTTGCAATTTTACCTAATTTTGAATGTGCAAATGATATTGCAAGCGAGCTAAAGAGTAGATTTACTTTTGTTAAAGCATGCAAAGTTCTTGATTATGGTATAAAAGAAATATGATATTACAATAAATATAAGTAAAATGCTTGCTTAATTGTTTTTAATGTTATATAATATAGTATAAAATACTGGAGGATTGTGTATTATGAAACATATTAACACTATTGTAGCATCTGGAATGAAGAAAACAGGAAACATCGGATGTGGTGAATGTCAGTCAAGTTGTCAGTCTGCATGTAAGACAAGCTGTACTGTTGGAAACCAGTCATGCAAGCACCAAGGCGAGAGAGTAAACACTACTGCTAAACCACTTATCTAATGATACATTCATTTAGATACAATCATAAAGGTAGAGATTTACATTTCATCTTTGATGTTGAGAGCGGTAGCCTGCATAATGTTGATAGGTCTTGCTATATCATTTCTAAGAGTTTGTACGGAAAGCTAGATTCGGCTGAAAAGTCAGAGCTAGATGGCATGGACAAACAGCTTATATGTGAGATTACAGCGGAGCTTAAACAGCTTGAGGGCGAGGGCGGTATTAACTGCGCTAACTATTGCGACTCAGGAGATAAGCAGATAGGCGAGATTAAAGCGTTATGCTTACATATCTGTCATGACTGCAACCTTCGATGCAAATATTGTTTTGCTGATGAAGGTACATATCATTCAAAGATACGTGAGTATATGTCATTTGAAGTAGGACAAAAAGCAATCGATTTCCTTATCGCAAATAGCGGCAAGCGAAAGAGTTTAGAAGTTGACTTTTTTGGCGGCGAGCCGCTAATGAATTTAGGTGTTGTTAAAAGCATTGTCGAGTATGCAAAAGCTGAAGCTAGCAAGCATGGCAAAGAGTTTAACTTCACAATGACAACTAATTGCGTGCTACTGACTGACGAAAATATTAAATGGCTTAATGAGGAAATGTATAACGTTGTATTATCTATAGACGGGCGTGAGCTCGTGCATGATAACTTAAGGCGAACAATCAATGGCAAAGGCTCGCAGTCTTTAGTCCTTGCAAATGCTAAAAAGTTTCGTGAAGTTAGAGGTGATAAGTCATATTATGTGAGAGGTACATTTACCGCACATAACTTGGACTTTGCAGCCGATGTGCTTTACCTTAGAGATCAAGGTTTTGACCAAATAAGTGTTGAGCCAGTAGTGTTGCCAGAGGATAGTCCAATGGCACTAAGGGCAGAGCATTTACCTGCAATTGCTAAGGAATACGAAAAGTTAGCGGCGGAGTATCTTGAGTCAAGAAGTCATGGCAAGTGGTTCAATTTTTTCCACTTCATGATGGATCTTGATGGTGGGCCGTGCGTGAAGAAACGTATTACAGGCTGCGGGGCTGGATGTGAGTATCTATCAGTTACTCCATACGGCGATATCTATCCTTGTCATCAGTTCTCTGAGGAGAAAGGTTACAAGCTAGGTAGTGTGGTTACGGGCGAGTTCGGATTAGATATTTCTAAAAAGTTCGCTAAAAATACAGTCTTTAACAAACCTGACTGCATGGTCTGTCCTGCTAAATATTATTGCAGTGGCGGTTGCTGTGCTAACAACACTCACTTCGTGGGTGATATGTCAAACCCTTATGCGATTAGTTGTGAAATGATGAGGAAACGATTCGAACTATCACTAGCTATTGCAGGAATTGAACGCAGTTTAGTTTAAGGTTTAGATGTATATACATATTGTTATTAATTTTTTATGCTAATTAATTTTTTTGTATCCATTTAGGTTGATATAAAAAGTGAAGTAAGTATATAATTGTTGAATAAGTTGTTACGAGGAGGCAAATTGTGGAAACAAAGGAAAATAGAAGAAAAAACACAAAAAAGAAATCTCATGGCATGTCAAAGACGTTAAGTATCGTCATTTTGGTAGTCATATTTATTTCGCTTGTGTTAGGCGGAGTTTTCGCTTTCGTTTCACTAGATAATGGTGAATTGGGAGTGTACAACTATAACGCATACGCTAATAATATTAAGTTAGGTCTTGATGTTAAAGGTGGTGTGTACGCAGTATTTGATGTAGATAAAGAGGACTATATAGATGATAAATATGTAGGTGATCCAGATAATTTGGACGCTTCATTTGATGCGGCAGTAGATGGTACTGTTTCTCGTCTAACTGATTTGCTTTTCAGCAAAGGTTATACAGAGGCACTGGTAACTACTTCTGGCACGAGTGCGGATAAAAAAATCCGTGTAGAAGTTCCGGACGTTGATGATCCTGATGAAATATTTAAGTTGATTTCTAAGCCAGCAACACTTGCGATGTATGAGGTTGCCGATGATGACGGTGATGGTGTTATGGAGAAGGTTGATCCTGATTCTGACCCACTTGTTGACGGTACACATATCGAGCTTGCAAATGTTGGACAACAGGAAGGTAAATTCGTAATTCAGCTAAAGTTTAATACCGAAGGTACTAAAGCTTTTGCTGATGCGACTACTGCACTTTCTGGCAAAAATCTAGGTATTTACCTTGACGGAGAGCTAATCATGTCTCCAACAGTTAATGATCCTATCACTAACGGCGAGGCTGTTATTGAGGGTGAATATACTTATGAGCAAGCTTATGAGTATGCTGTTAAAATTCAGTCAGGTGCATTGCAAGTTAAACTAACAATGGACTCGTCAAGTGTTATATCAGCATCATTAGGTGATAATGCGTTGAAGCAAGGTCTAATTGCGGGTGGAGTAGGTCTACTACTAATCATCATGCTTTTATGTTACAGATACAGACTTCTAGGTGTTGCAGCAAGTATTTCATTGATATTCTTCGCTCTAACTTACCTATTCTTCTTATCAATATTCCCTTGGGTTCAGTTGACACTTCCAGGTATTGCAGGTATTTTGCTTGCAATCGGTATGGCGGTCGATGCCAATGTCATTATATTCGAGCGTATCCGCGAGCTATTCGCAGGCAACAATATGCGTGACATAAAGAGCAGTATTAATGAAGGATTCAAGAACTCTTTATCAGCAATCATGGATGGTAATGTTACAACTATCATCGGTGCTGTCGTTCTTATCTTTGTTGCAACTGCTACAATTAAAGGTTTCGCAATCACACTTCTAATCGGTATTATAATCTCTCTTATTAGCTCATTGGTTTTCACGAGACTTGTTATTAAGTGCTTTACTGCAATTAATTCAAACTCTACTAAACTATATGGTCTTGATATTAAAGAGGTTGATTACCACATTGATTACAAGAATGACGGAAGCGAGGAGCCATTTAGATTATTCAAAAAGAAATCAAAAACTTCTCTTGCTTATGCAACAGGAGTAATAGATGCAGAAGTATCTGATGAAATGGAAGTAATTAATGAATTACAACCTGCCTCTAATGTTCAAGTAATGGCGGATGCTAGTGTAATTGAAGATGATCAAAATAATGATCCAGATGATGATAAAACAACGGAGGTACAAGCATAATGAAGAATATTAAAATGAACCTTGCGGGTACTAAAATTGTAGAGAAATGGAAGATTTGGTTTTTAATCCCAATAACTATTATATTGATAGCGTTAGTGTCATTCGGAATTTATGCAGGCATAAATGGCGATGCAGCTAAGGGACTAAATATTGGTATCGACTTTACTGGCGGTAACATAATAACACTTAATTACACTGCAGATATAGATGATGCAACTTACAAATCTCATCTTGAGAAAATTGACGATGTATTAGCAAATTATGATACATCAGCAAGTCTTAATCAAAAAGCTGGTGCTAAGGGAATCATTATAAGATACCCACTACTTGCTAATGATGATGTTGCAACTCGTGATGCTGTAGAAGCTGATATTGAAAAAGCTTTTTCAGGAGAGCTTGCGACGAACACTGAGGGAGAACCAGATGTACTGGTAGAATATATCGGACCTAATGCAAGCTCAACACTTGTTTTAACTGCATTCTTATCAGTACTTATATCTACATTATTAATCTTGCTATATATTATTGCTAGGTTTAGAAATGTGTTTACAGGTTTCTCAGCAGTTATCGCACTTATCCATGATGTACTTATGGTATTGTGCTTGACAACTATATTCAATATTCAGATTAACTCGTCATTTATTGCGGCTATTATTACAGTTATCGCCTATTCTATCAATAACACAATTGTATTATTTGATAGAGTGAGAGAAAACTACAAAGCATTGCCACTAGGTGCACCAATTAATCATAATTATATAGTTAATAAGTCTATATCTCAAACTTTATCAAGAAGTATGATTACGACTATTACAACAATGGCAGCAATCGTTATTTTTGCTATAATCGGTGTTTCAGCAATACGTGAGTTTGCACTTCCAGTAATCTTCGGACTTATTGCTGGTACATTCTCATCAGTATTCCTAGCTCCATCAATGTACTCGCAAATGCGTGCTCTTGATGAAAAGATCAAAGTTTCACAAAAATTAAATGGCGGTAAACGCAAAAAGACTTTGAAAAAAAGCAAAGTTAAAGATAATAGCCAAGTTAGCTAATTAGATAATTTGAGCTCCTTGCTTAAAACAACAATTACAAATATGCGACTGAGTATACTCAGTCGCATATTTTATTTGTAATAGCAAGGTTAAAAATATAATACAGTAAATTTACTAATTGCCATTGAAAAAACTTATAAAATAGTGTATAATAAGATGTATACTAATTATAATAAATTTGCACAAGCCAGCATGACATGCGGCGAGATTGTAGCAAGTAAATTGCAACGGCGATATGACGCATTAGCTAAATTAATTAAGCTAGCACTTTTGCAAGCCTGCAGTTAGTTAGGAGAGATTATGGACTATTTAATCAAAAGAAAGCAAGTCGATCAAAAATTAATCGAAAAAGTAGCAGAGGAGAGCGGTATATCAAATGATATGGCGGAGATTCTTTGTATGCGTGATATAACAAACAAACAAGAAATCGAAGAATTTATAACACCGAATGTTTCGCAGCTAACGCCAGTATTAAACTATACAGGAATGTTAGAAGCACGAGATAGGATTCGAAAAGCGATTGAAAATGATGAAATAATTCTTATTTACGGAGATTATGATTGTGATGGAGTTTGTGCAGCATCAATATTATATCTGTTTTTGCAATCTGCGGGAGCAACAGTGCATTACTTTGTTCCTCACAGAAAAAATGATGGCTATGGACTAAGCAAAAGGACTATTGAGCATATTGCGGAGGAGTATTTGCCTGATTTAGTAATCACTGTCGACTGCGGCATTTCATCTCATGAGGAGATTACTTACGGCATTAATGAATTAGGATTAGAATTTATCGTAACCGACCATCATGAGCCGCCAGATAACCTACCTGAGTGTATTACTATTGACCCTAAAGTTCAGATGAGTGATGATACTTTCAACGAACTTTGCGGTGCGGGTATAGCGCTTAGACTTTGCGAGGCGATAGGCGGCATGAAGGCATTAATGTATTATATTGATTTAGCGTGTATTGGCACAATTGCGGATATCGTTCCGCTTACCTGCGATAATAGAATCATTGTAAGCTACGGAATGCAAATAATAAATAGCCGCGCTAGAATGAACACTAAACTGCTATTAGAAAGTTCAAGTATTATGGAAGGAACTAATGTAACAAGCACTGATATTGCGTTTAGAGTAGTTCCTAAAATTAATGCAATTGGTAGACTTTCAGACCCTATGAAATCTGTTGCGATGCTTACAGATAGCGACTATTTTTTTGTGAAACACTTAGTTGAGGGCGCGACAAAAAACAATACAGATAGACAACAATTAACGGAGGATTTAACCGCCGATGCACTTATTTCGTTAGAAGATTTTGACCTGATAAATAACAAGATTATAGTATTATATAATGACAAGTGGGAAGCTGGAGTATTAGGAATAGCTTGCTCAAGACTAGTAAGCATCTTTCATCGTCCTGTAATTCTTTTAACTGCAATCGGCGATGTCTATAAAGGCTCTTGCAGAAGTATTGAGGGCGTGAATTTATATGAGTGTTTGAAAGCTACGAGCGGATATTTAAGCTCATTCGGTGGTCATAAAATGGCGTGTGGATTAAGTGTTTCTAAGGAAAATATCGATTCATTTATTTTCGCAATTAATGAGTATATGCGATTAGCAGACAATCAATTATTTTTGCCATATAATGTTTATGATTTGCAAAAGTCAGAAAGTGAAGTGACTTTGCAGCTTACTGATGAGCTTGATAAATTAGAGCCATTCGGGAGTAGTAACCCTGTTCCGTCATTCAAAATACATAACTGGTCATGTGATTTTTCAAGAATCACTACAACAAAACATGTCAAAAGCAAACTTAATGATCAGTTTGAGCTAGTATATTTTGGCGGATATAAGGTTATGTCAGCATTAAATGATGCGCATAATAGTGATATTGTAGCGGAGATTTCTAGCAAGATTTTTGGCAATCGCAAGTATGTTCAAGGATTAGTCAGAAGCACACAAGCAAACATGAGCGAGTATGAAGGTGATGAAGATTATCTTGCAATTAAATACGCTTATAATGCAAAGTACGATGATGAAACAATATTCGACATCAATTATTTGCCGCAAGAAGATGTGGCAAGTGTCAGCAAAAACAAGCTGTTCGGCACGCTGTTTATAGCAAGCTGCACTAGCACATATAACAAGTATAGGCAGCTATTAAAGGATACTATTGTCCGTGAGGATATTCGCAATTTGAGTGAAGAAAACCCATATAATAGACTGATTTTGGATATGGATATTAGCAGCAATGTTGTATATTATAGTGATATTGTTTTTCTTGATGAACCGATAACTTTAGGAGTCATTGACTATTACAAGTTAAACAAAAATGTTCATATTCACTTTGCAAATGATAGCAAATGGACGGATGGCACTGCACGAGTTGCAAAGTCATTCCCTGATGTTAGCGGAATGCGTGATGTGTTTATGCAGGTCAAAGACATACTTGATAAAAATCAAAAGATAACAAACCTAGCAGAGCTTTATAACATATACAAGCAAAAGATTGCGGATAATATTATCATATATTATATAGCAATGTTCGTATTTTTCGAGCTTAAGCTTATCAAGGTAAACGGCGGATTTTTGCAGGTTGATAAAACGGTCCGCACAAGCTTAGATAGCAGCATTATATACACAAAAATTAGAGAGGTAACAAATGGATAACAGAATGCTTGACAAAATGAAATCTCAATATCCAGAGAATCAATATGAAAAACTTTGCGAAGCATATGAATTTGCAGAGCATGCTCATGCGGGACAGCTGCGACAATCGGGAGAGGACTATATAATCCATCCATGTGCAGTCAGCGAGATAATGATAGATTTAGGGCTAGATTATGAAACAATCATGGCCGCCTTTTTGCATGACGTTATAGAGGACACCCCATGCACGGCAGCGGAGCTTGAAGGAAAGTTTGGCAAGACAGTAGTAATGCTTGTACTTGGCGTTACTAAGCTTGATAGAGTGCAGTTTAAGTCAAAGGAAGATGAGCAAGCAGAAAACTTGCGCAAGATGTTATTTGCTATGAGTGATGACATACGAGTTATTATTATAAAGCTATGTGATAGGCTGCATAATATGCGTACGTTATCTTTTAAAACACCTGAAAAGCAAGTAATGACATCTCAAGAAACGCTAGATATTTATGCTCCAATAGCGGGAAGACTCGGCATGGGAACGATAAAAGGTGAGCTTGAAGATTTATCAATGAGATATATCGCCACTGATGAATACTATGCACTTGTAGAAAAAGTTGCTGCGAAAAAAGTGGAAAGACAAGAATTTGTAGCTAAAGTTGTATGTGAGATTAACGCAAGACTTAAGGAAATGAATATTGATAGTGAGGTTAACGGCAGACCAAAACATTTTTACAGCATATACAAAAAAATAAAGTCAGGCAAGGAGTTTGACCAAATTTATGACCTAATCGCAGTAAGAATTGTTGTGGAAAATATCAAAGATTGTTATGCAGTGCTAGGAGTTATCCATACTATGTGGAAGCCACTGCCAGGCAGATTTAAAGACTATATTGCAATGCCAAAACAAAATAAATATCAATCCTTGCACACTACAGTAATATCAAATTACGGCTCACCGTTTGAAATTCAAATAAGAACATCAGAAATGCATGCGATAGCAGAGTTCGGCGTTGCCGCGCACTGGAAGTATAAAGAAGGCGTTTTTGAAGGGAATCGTGATGTAGTTGATGATAGAGTTCAATGGCTGAGAAGCGTCATGGAAGTTCAGAAAGACCTTAAAGACAATGCAGAGTTTTTGCGATCGTTGAAGCTTGACTTGTACCCCGATGAGGTATTTGTATTGACACCAAAAGGTGATGTTGTTAGCTTGCCGCAAGGTGCTACTGGCGTAGATTTTGCATATTATGTGCATTCTGCAGTCGGTAATAAATGTGTAGGAATTAAGATGGATGGCAAAATTGTTCCGCTTAATACTAGGCTTACAAACAACACAATAATAGAGGTTATTACATCAAATAACTCTAAAGGGCCAAGCCGTGACTGGTTAAAATTTGTAGTTACACCATCAGCAAGAAACAAAATAAGGACATTCTTCAAAAAGGAAATGCGTGAGGATAATATAAAACGTGGACGAGAAATGCTTGAGCGAGAGGCTAAGCATCGCAGTTACAATCTATCCGACCTGATCGCAAATGAAGAGTGGACACGCTACATGAAAACAAGATATTCACTAACTGATATGGATGATGTATATGCAGAGGTAGGCTACGGAAATTTCACTACTAACAAGATACTGTTAAAGCTGATTGATTTTTTCAAAAAGACTATTGAAACTACTCCGTCAGTAATAGAAGTGACTAAGAACCATGACCCAAAAAGCAAGACAAATAGCGGCATATTAATACGCGGATTTGATGATTTTTTAATCAGATTATCTCATTGTTGCAATCCTGTCCCGGGTGATAAAATTATTGGTTATGTATCAAGAGGACGAGGTGTATCCGTCCATAGAGCGGACTGTCCAAACATGAAAAATGTAGAGTTGGAGCGAATAATTGAGGCAACATGGCCAGAGCATTTGCAGTCAAAATTCTCCGCAAATCTAGAGATTATCGGTACAAATAGAAGTCATTTTCTGCTTGATATTACAACGCTGTTTGCTAATAATAAAAAGCCGATAAATAAGGTAAATGCACGAATCGAGAACGAACTAACTGCTATTGTAAGCATTGGTGTAGAGATTGGTGGCGTGGAAGAATTAGAAGAATTAATCCGTAAAATAAACGGTATAGATGGGGTGTCAAATGTATATAGAGTATAATGATTACAAAATTCAAATAATAAAGAATGGTCCATTGCAAAATAATAGTTATGTAATAATAAAAGGCACGGATGCAGTTATAATTGATCCAGCAAGCAAAGTATGCAGTACAGAAATTGCAAGGCAAGGATTAACGGTACAAGCAGTGCTGTTAACTCACGGACATTTTGACCATATAAAAGGTGTGGCACCATTTTTAAGTAGCGGAGTAAGCGTGTATATCCATGAGGCAGATAATGCAAAATGCAATGGCAATTTCATGAGTGAAAGGCTTACGCAGTTCAGGATTGAGCCATTTGATGCAACTGATTTTGTAGATGATGATGAGGTGTTAGAGCTTATAGGGCTTGAGATAAAAGTCATGCATACGCCAGGACATTCTTCAGGAAGTGTTTGCTATATTTTAGGTGATATAATCTTTAGTGGCGACACGATTTTTGAGCAGTCGTACGGCAGATATGATTTTGAAGATGGCAGCCTAAGTCAGCTTAAAAATTCGATAATTGGCAAAGTTTTTGAGCTAGAAGGCGACTACCGTATACTAACTGGACACGGCGAGGATACAACGCTAAGTAATGAGCGAAAAGGCAATATGATATTATGGAGTTAAAACTTACAACTAACAGCACATTCGAGATGGATTTTATGGACATTATAAGGCTTTTCTCACCTCATATTGAAGTTTGCGAGCAAGGATTGCCTTGTGATATAGAGATAAAATGCTGTGAAAACGCAGGCAAAATAACAGATTATTCAACTTATAATAACGCAAAAATCACTATTAAAAGCGGTGAATACATCGCTTGCGAAAATCTAGACATAACAGGACTTTCTGATATCAAGTCAAAAAGCGAGTTAAAGCGTCTATCAAAAGTAATGCTATATGATTATATTGCAAGTATTACAGGTATAACGTTGCCGTACGGTTCGCTAACAGGCATACGCCCGACAAAGCTTTATCATGAGAGGCAGGCAGATAATGGCGATGCTTATGAATATTTCACTAATTTTTTAAGAGTGAGCAAGGAGTCCACTGATTTGATTAGCAATATTTGCGAAAATCAGCAAGGGATTTATTCGCTAGATGAGAGTGAAGTGGATTTTTTTGTAAACATACCGATATGTGTTAGTAGGTGCAGTTATTGCTCATTTATTGCAGCAGAACTTGGCAAAATTAAGCACTGGGTAGCACCGTATGTAGCGCAGCTTATTCGTGAGATAGAAAGAGCGAAAAAGCTTGTCAATCAAAGCAGCTATAAAGTACGCAGCATATATGTTGGCGGAGGAACGCCTACAAGTTTATCAGAGAAAGATTTTAGGCGAGTTATCAGTTCGCTTGCTTCAATCGAGTGTGATGAGTTTACAGTTGAGGCGGGTAGACCTGATACAATATCGCGTGAGAAACTTGACACAATGCGTGATTCTGGAGTTACTAGAATAAGTATAAATCCACAGTCATTTAATGATAACACATTAGATAGTGTTGGTCGCGGTCACTCATCGCAAATGATATATGATGTATACAAAATGGCGAGAGAATACACCTTTGATATCAATATGGATTTGATTGCAATGCTACCTGATGAGAGTTTGCAAGATTTTAAATATTCTGTTGATGAGGCGGTGAAACTTGCACCTGATAATATCACGGTGCATACACTTGCAATCAAAAAAGGCAGCAAATTAAAGCTTGCAAGTTATGATAATAACGGCGATGATTTGGCGGCAAGTATGGTTGATTATTCAAGAGCTGCTATAGAGTCTGCAGGATACAAGCCATATTACATGTATAAGCAAAAGTATATGAGCGGAAACTTGGACAATACTGGCTACATGAAAGAAGGCAAGGCGTGCATATACAATATAGATATCATGGAGGAAACTCACACCGTAATTGCATGCGGTGCTGGGGGGATATCTAAAAGAGTTTTTCATAGCGAAGGAAGGATTGAGAGGCTTGCAAACCCAAAAGGAATGGATGTATATATGGAAAGAGAAGAAAAGATTGATGTAGATAAAAACAAGTTTTTCGGATAATTTGTTAAGCTAAGTGAAATAATACATGATTTTACTGTAGAAAAACAAAAAAACAATATAAATTTTTAAAAAGTAGTTTACATAATCGAATTTATGTGGTAAAATACAAATGTACCTATTACTATGTTTGTAATTCTCCAATTGCTTACATGGTTTTAAGGAATAAATAAACTATCTTAAAGGAGATAAAAACAATGGATACTAACATGACAAAACAACAAATTATTGAAGCATTTGCTCAAAATGAAGGAGACACAGGTTCTCCAGAAGTTCAAATCGCATTACTTACAGCTCGTATTGAGTCATTAAAGGCACACTTCGCTATGCACAAGAAAGATCACCATAGCCGTCGTGGTCTATTACAAATGGTTGGCAAAAGAAGGAAACTTCTTAACTACCTAAAGAATACTGAAATCGAGAGATACAGAGCGATACTTATCAAATTAGAGCTAAGAAAATAACAATTAAATAAATTGACCCGAATATTTTATGTTCGGGTTAATTTTTTATTTTAGCAAATATTAATAAAAATAGTAAGTTAGGAGGGATATTATGAAAAACAGAAAAATTTACAAAATGGTAATTGGCGGCAATGAAGTGGAGATAGAAACTGGTGCTTATTGTGGACAAACTAACGGAACATGTCTTGTTAAATGTGGCGAAACTGTAGTAATGGTAAACGTTACAATGTCAAAATCTCCTAGAGATGGAATTGATTTTTTCCCATTAGGCGTTGACTATGAGGAAAAAATGTATTCAGTAGGCAGAATACCTGGGGGATTCAAAAAAAGAGAAGCGCGCCCAAGCGATAAAGGGATACTCGTATGCCGTCTTATTGACCGCCCACTAAGACCACTTTTTCCTAAAGGGTTTTACAATGATGTATCAGTAGTAGCAACCTGTCTATCTATCGAGCAAGATTTTCCACCAGAAGTGTATGTAATGATAGGTAGTTCAGTAGCATTATCAATATCTGATATACCTTTTGCGGGTCCTACGGGTTCTGTTGTTGTTGGATATGTAAACGGTGAATACGTTATAAATCCTAATCAAGAGCAACGAGATTTAAGCAAACTTCACTTAAACTTAAGCGGAACAAAAGACGCTATACTTATGGTAGAGGCTGGTTGTAATGAGATTTCTGAATCAGAAATGATAGCAGCAATCTTGTTTGGTCATGAAGAAATCAAGCGTATCGTTGCATTTATTGAAAGCATACAAGAAGAGATTGGAAAGACTAAAATCATTCCTAATATCTATTCTGCTGGCCCTGAAATATACAAAGCAGTTAGAGAATATGCTGATGATTTGATTGATGTAACCCTTAATGAGTTTGATAGACAAGCCCGTCAACAGCTAGAAGAAGCTTTTGAAGCTGATGTATTTGCTCACTTTTCCGACATATATCCAGGATGTAAAAAAGATATTGCTAACGTTTTATACAAAATGAAAAAACAGAAAATCCGTGCTAAAATATTGAACAGCGGCATCCGTCCTGACGGCAGAAGTGAAACAGAGATAAGGCATATTTGGTGTGAGCATGGTATTCTTCCTAGAGTGCACGGAAGCGCAGTATTTACACGTGGTCAAACGCAAGTACTTAACATTGCAACATTAGGAACAATCGGCGAAGTTCAAAAGCTAGAAGGTCTTGATAATGAAGTTTGCAAAAGATATATGCATCACTATAATTTCCCTGGATATAGCGTTGGTGAGGCTAAACCATCTCGTAGTCCAGGCCGTCGTGAGATTGGTCATGGAGCACTTGCAGAGCGTGCACTAGAACCAGTTCTACCTAATGAAATTGCATTTCCATATACTATCCGTACGGTAAGTGAGGTAATGAGTTCTAACGGGTCTTCATCAATGGCAAGTGTATGCGGAAGCTCACTGTCACTGATGGATGCAGGAGTGCCTATCAAGTCACCAGTAGCAGGTGTTGCTATGGGGCTTATCAGTAACGAGGATAAATCAATTATCAAAGTGCTTACTGATATTCAAGGGCTCGAGGACTTTTTAGGAGACATGGATTTTAAGGTAGCAGGAACAGCGGCAGGCATCACAGCAATCCAAATGGATATAAAGATTAAAGGTATAAATGAAGAAATTTTACGCAAAGCTCTTGAGCAAGCGCGTGTGGGTAGACTAGAGATCTTAGGAAAGATGAACGAAGTTTTATCTAAAGCAAATACTAAGTTATCTAAGTACGCACCTAAGATTATTTCTTTTGATATTGACCCTGATAAAATCCGTGATGTTATCGGCAGTGGTGGTAAAGTTATTAACAAAATCATTGAAGATACTGGAGTTAAAATTGACATTAATGAAACAGGAACAGTATTTATCGCGTGTATTGATTACGACAAAGCAGAGCTTGCCAAAGAGATCATTATGTCAATTGTAAAAGTTGCTGAAGTGGGAGAAATTATACAGGGCAAAGTAGTAAGACTTATGGACTTTGGTGTATTCGTTAATATCTCTCATGGTAAAGATGGAATGGTTCACATATCTAAACTATCTGATGATAGAATTGAAGCGGTGACGGAAGTTGTTAATCAAGATGATTTAGTTAAGGTAGAGGTTATTAAAGTTGACGAGAAAGGCAGAGTTGACCTTAAGCTTATAGAAGTTGTTGAGCGTAGTGGTATCATATCAGAGCCGCCAGCAAAGAGCGAGCCAAAGCAATTTGGCAGAGCACCAAGAAGGTAACTTATATTTAGCGCAAAAACAATCATAAATTGCAAATAAAACAAATGAGGTAAGCGATAAGCTTACCTCATTTTATATGCGCAAAATAAAAATAATTAATCTTATTTAACGGTAATTATATAGCAATTATTATGCTGCATATTGCTGCAAAAAATACTATAATTAATCAAAGCATTTGTGCTAAATTAATAGTATAATATTTATTATATTTAAGGTCATAATTATACTGCAAAATGCACGATAATATATACCGTTTTTAATTGCAAAACGCACATAATTTCAACTAGTTGATTATGCATCAATTTTAGTTTCAAAAATCAAAACAAAATTAATTACTTTATCTATAAATTAATAATAAAAATTTATCACTTTTACAGGTTATAATTATAATTAAATTATATTAAAATATTGTAATAATAATTATTATATTTACTGCGTTAATAACGCAAAATTATTTACGCATAATTGTATAATAATTAGTTGGTAAAAGTCTAATAAAAATACACTAAAAGTGATTTAATTTAGTACCTGATAACATCACTAACTTTTGCACAGTTAATAGCATTATCGGCGTAGTATTTGAGTATGTTCGGCAGTGCTTTTGCAGTGCAGTCTGTCGGGTGCATAAGTATTAAGTCGCCTGCCTTAACATCTTTTGTTGCGCGTTTATAAATTAAATCGGCATTTTTATCACGCCAATCGATAGTATCACGGCTCCACATTATTGTTTTGTATCCAAGACTTTCGCTAGCCTCAAGAGTAGCATCATTAAATGCACCTGATGGTGGAGCAAATAGATTAGTTTTAACTCCTATTTTTTGCTCAATTAAACTTTGCGTAACACTTATTTCACGAAGGTTTTGCTCTAGATTTAGTTTGTCTTGATCTTTGTGCAGGTAACCATGATTTGCAATCTCATGACCGCGAGAGTGAATTTCTTTTAGCATAGCATCGTTTTTTGCGACCCAGCTTCCACCAAAAAAGAAGGTGGTTTTAACATTGTACTTGTCAAGAGTATCTAGCATTGACGGCAAGTACTCATCACCCCAATAAACGTTTATCATTAAGCTTACGTTATTGTTTAAAGGATTTCCGTTATATATTGGCTTTGCGCTCGTGCTAGCTGTGGTAGCTGCTGGATTTGAAAAGAAAACTAGTAGCGAAAGGCTCACTAACACTAGTGATAATACGATATTGCTGATAATATAAGTTTTTTTCATGCTCACCTCTATTATAATGTATGAATAAAAGTGAGAAAATAAACCATAATTTAGACAAAGTAGTCAAAATATGTATAAGCTATTAGATTATAATTAAAATTATTAGCAAATTCTGCCCAAAGTCTTTACTTTGCGCGTGAAAAGTTATATAATATATAGGTATAAATATGTTTAATTATGAATTGTACCTAAATCAAGCACAAAATGCTATAAATAATTTATATTTAATTTAAGTATTAAGTGTAAATGCGTATTAGATGATTAAATTTAGCAACAATTGCATATATGGATAGATTGGCGTCAAGTGACGCAATATAAGGAGATAGAATGATAAATTCAATAATTAGATTAGATAATGGACTAAAGGTTGTCCACAAAAAAATGCCAGGGCTTAGGTCTGTTGCAATGTGCGTTATGACAGCAGTCGGCAGTAGTGATGAAAGTGAAATCAATAACGGTATTTCACATTTCATCGAGCATATGATGTTTAAGGGTACGGCTAAGCGTACGTCATTTGATATCGTGTCAGAGGTTGCAGGACTTGGTGCACAAATTAACGCATTCACATCAAAGCAATCAACTTGTTACTATATTGTTACAGTTGATGATTATATTGAAGACTGTGCAGATATCTTAAGTGACTTTTATTTCAATTCAACATTTGCAGCGGAAGAGATGGAAAAAGAAAAAGGAGTAGTATTAGAAGAAATAGCAATGAGTACGGATACTCCAGATGATTTTTGCCTTGAGAATTTAACATCACTTTTCTACAAAGGCAGCTCGCTAGGACAAACTATCTTAGGCCCACCAGAGAATATAAAAAAGTTTAATCCAAAAATGTTGCATGACTATGTAGATAACATGTACTGCGCTGATAATACTGTTGTTTGCTTTGCCGGCAATATTGAGCAAGATAGAGCAATTGATTTAGCAAACAAATATTTTGCAAGCAATTTCAAAAACTCAGCTTGCGGCAAAACTTCTGCAGCATTTCATCAAGTTAAAAGTGACAGCATAACTGTTGTCAAGGATTTAGAGCAAGCGAACATCGCATTTGCATTCCCAAGTTTTGAGCTAGGCAGCAAATATGAAATGGCGAATATGCTAATGAGTACAATTTTCGGTTCTGGCATGAGTTCAAGACTTTTTCAGGAAATAAGAGAGCGTAACGGATTAGCATATAATGTTTTCTCATATCCATCGTCATTTATAAACAACGGAGATTTCTCGATCTATCTAGGAACAAACCCAAACACTAGCATGAAAGCGATTCAATCAGTTAGGAAGGAAATTTTGGAAGTTAAAAAGAACGGCTTTACAGCAGACGAGATTGAAAGATGCAAAAGGCAGCTAAAAGGCGGATATGTATTATCACAGGAGAGTAATTCATCAGTGATGCGTATGCTATCAAGATTTGCGTTATTCCTTGATAAACCATTTGATTTAGAGGAGCGTATTGAAGCTATCGAAAAAGTTACCAATGATGAGTTAGTTGAAGTATGCAAGCACGTGTTTGATATGGATAAAGTTGTAGCGAGTTATTTAGGCAAAGCGCCATCATTTGACCCGCTAGCAGTAATTAAAGGATGCTAACAATGGATAAAGTAAAAGATGATAACAAAATTGCTGATATCGGTCAAGATTTTGACAAGATGGATAAGCTTGATAAAATATTTGCAATGCAAAAGGCATTTGACGAGGATTTAATTCGAAACAGGCATTTAGAGGATATTAAACCAGAGCAGTGGATACAAAAGCAAACACTTGCAATGATTAGTGAGCTTGCGGAGTTATTAGATGAGGTTAATTTTAAGTGGTGGAAGAATGAAAAGCCACTTAATGAAAAAGCCATCCGAGAGGAGATAATAGATATTCTACATTTTTTTACAGGAATGTGCTTAAGGATGGGAATGACAAGTCAAGATGTGTTTGATATATATATGCAAAAAAACAAAGAAAACTTTGATAGACAGTATGGCAAGTCGGAAAAGACAGGTTATGAATTAGATAAAAAGTAAAGATTTATGCTGTAAAGAGTAAACAATTTAGATAGCAGCAGTAGTTGGAGGACAAATGAAAAAAAGCGAAAAAGGAAAATATGATCATTTTATAGAAGGCGGAATAATACTGGGGATAGGCATTGTAATGATGCTAATATTGTTTGGTGCATTTGGCGGAGTAGGGTTGATTATAACCAATTTCTTCATAGGAGTATTTGGCTACACGATTTATGCATTTGTAATTATGTTTAACTTAGTAGGCGTACTAATAATGCTAAAAGTTAAAGCACCTAAAATCAGTTTAATCAGAATAATCGGAATAGCAGTATTTGCAATAATGATAATAGGATTAACGCATATAATCAGTTCTGCTGATTTATCTAAGGCGGGATACGGAAAATATATTTCTGGATGTTATGTCAATCATGACACGGCTGGCGGAGTAATCGCAGCCATCTTTACTTATCCAATTATGGCAATCAATTATTATTTTGCAATAGTATTGGTAGCCTTACTTGCGATAGTGAGCAGTGGAGTAGTAGTATTCCACGGAACTATTGAGGAAGTTATTGCAGGCAGATCAAAGAAGACAAAACATGCAGAGCCGCAAGATATAGATTCTTTATATGACACTGAGTATATGCAAACTGGAAACGGTCTAAATATCGGTGAAATGAGAGAGGACACTCCAAAGGCTACAGGCAGAAAGCGTGATAAAGTTGCACCAGAGCCGGACAGCTACCTAAGTTTAGACGAGTTGTCGGAAGTTAGGGCAAGGGAGCAGTATGCAAGAGATAATAATATAATTTCGAAAGAATTGCCGCAAGAGCCAGACACTTCATTCAGAAGCAAGGCAATGGGGATATTTAAGAAAGAAGTGCCAGTACAAGAGTCAGCTCCACAAGAGCCAGCAATGGAAGGAAGTTTCGGTGATGCGGTAGACGTTTTATACGGTAAAAGTGTGCGTGACCAAGCAATATTGACTATGCGTACGAGTACTTATGATGAAGCTGACCTAAAGAGTTACTCAAATGATTACAGACTTGAAAAGCTTAGGCGTAGACTTAGCGGTGAGGACAACAATGTACTAGCTGACAATGCGGAAGAAAGCCTTGAGCAATTTGATGTAGTGATAGAAGATGTTACTAATAGTTATAAAGTAACTGGTATGAGCGAAGATATTAATGATATAAATAATTCTATTGATAGCGGAGTGATAAATGCGGAGAGAGATAATTCATTCAATAACGAAAGTTTAAATAATTCTCGTGACAATTCACTTGGCGGCATTGCAAATAATTCTCGTGACAATTCACTTGGCGGAAGTAGCAATGTTGGATTTGCATCAAGCAAAGCTAATGGAGAGCCAGATTTCTTCAAGGTGGAAAAAATCGAGATTACTAAAGATATACCTACAAGCACTCCAGAAGTTAACAGTGCACTAGCCGCAAGACTTGCAAAGCATAAGGCAAAGCAAAACAACAATACACCGCAAGCAACTCCAAACCCACCAGCTACTGTATATGAAGAGTCAGGTGATTTCACCGATATTCTTAGAAAGCAAAGAGAAGCTAGAGAGGCGGAGAGCAGAAACCAGTTATTGCAAAGACATAATGTAGAGCAAGCACCTAACACTGATTTAAGAGAAAGAATAGCACGCAGTGATAAAGGCGGCTCACATCAAGTGGGGACGGGAGTTAAGTTCGGCGGAATAATGGAGGGCAGCACGCCACCATTGCAGCGACTTGACTCATTAAAGCCAATAGATATTCCAAAGATAGAAGAGGAGAAAAAAGCGGCGGTTAAGCGTCGGCCAAAACTTGCAAAATACAAATTCCCTCCACTGTCATTACTTGAGGATTATAAGTCAAATGAGGATGGAAATGAGGACTTTGCACTAAAGCAGACAGTGCTTGAGGAAATGTTCTCAAACTTTGGTATTGATGCAAAAGTTATGAATATCATCAAAGGCCCAACATTCTCAAGAATGGAGCTAATGATGCCAAGAGGAATCTCAGTAAACAAGATAGCAAACCTTAGCAACGACATTGCGATGTGCCTTGAAGTTGATAGTGTTAGATGTCAGATACCTATTCCTGGAAAGAATTTATTTGGAGTAGAAGTTCCTAATAAAGTTCGTGGAATGGTAGGACTTAAGCAAGTTATAAAGAGTAACGAGTTTGCAAACCCTAAGCACAGTGTAACATTTGCACTAGGACAGGATTGTGACGGAAATAATTACGTAGCGGATCTTGCAAAAATGCCTCACTTGCTGATAGCGGGTGCGACAGGAGCAGGTAAATCGGTGTGTATAAATTCACTAATTTGTTCTATGGTCTACAAGTACACGCCGCAGCAACTTAGACTATTGCTAGTTGACCCTAAGCATGTTGAGCTAAACATGTACAACGGCATCCCTCATCTACTTATCCCGACAACAGTTTGTGATAAGGATAAAGCGTTAAATCTACTAGATTGGGCGATTGAGGAGATGGAGTTAAGGTATACTACATTTGCACAAAGCAGAGTTCAAAACATCGGCGATTACAACAAAATTCCTGATCTAAAGCAAGAGGATATTCTTCCACACATCGCAATCATTATTGATGAGGTGGGCGACCTTATGACGTATGTTAAAAAGGAGCTTGAGGAAAGGATTGTTAGACTTACTCAAAAAGCTAGAGCGGCAGGAATATGCCTGATACTAGCAACTCAAAGACCGTCAGTTGATGTCATCACAGGAATAATTAAAGCTAACTTACCATCACGAATTGCTTTTGCAGTTCCGTCATATGCGGATAGTAAAACAATCATCGATGCTGCAGGCGCGGAGAAGCTTTTAAGAAATGGCGATATGCTATTTTCAGAGAGTTCATCACCAGTCCCAGTGAGGGTGCAGGGAACATTTATCAGCGGACAGGAAGTAAATGCAATATGCGATTATATAAGGGATAACAACGAAGCTTATTTTGACCCAGAAGTTGAAAATATGATCATGAACGAAAAGCCAAACGGAGCGAATGCTTCAGGAACATCGTTTAGCAATACGGGTAATACAAGTTCTGATGAAGATGATATGTTTGTCAAAGCACTTAATTATTTTGTGCACACTAAAAAGGTGAGCATAACTAATATACAGCGTAGGTTTGGCGTAGGCTTCCCTAGGGCGGCAAGGATAGTTGATCTAATGGAAGATAAAGGCTATATTGTTGCAAAAGATAATAAGAAAGAAATCGCTATTAGTGTAGAGGATTTCACTAAATTATATGGAGATAGAATAATTGAATAAAATAGGTGTAATATCGCTTGGTTGTGATAAAAACAGAGTGGATACGGAGCATATGTTAGCATTTTTACAAAAAGATGGCTACACATTCACAGGCGACCCGTCCGATGCGGATATAATTGTAATAAACACTTGTGCTTTTATAGAAAGTGCAAAAAAAGAGTCAGTAGATACAATCCTTGAGATGTCAGAGCATAAAACGACAGGCAAGTGTAAATGTCTAATCGTATCCGGCTGTTTAACGCAAAGGTATATGGATGAGCTAAAAGATGACCTTACGGAAGTGGATATTTTTCTAGGTACGGCAGGGTATAAAGATTTGCCAGAACTTCTTGCTAAGTTTAATGGCGAGCGAGTAGCTGTCGCAAATGACCTTAATAAGCGAGAGGAATTTAATGGTGAAAGAGTTTTAACAACTCCTTATCACTATGCTTATGTTAAGATTGCAGAGGGCTGTGACAACAATTGCACATACTGCGCGATACCAGCAATAAGAGGCGCGTATACATCAAGGAAAATCGAGGATATCACAAGCGAAGTTCAAGGACTTATAACTAGTTATGGTGTTAAGGAATTAAATATTGTAGCGCAGGATATAACAAGATATGGTGAGGACATTTACGGCGAAATAAAGCTTATTGAGCTACTAGATGAACTGTCAAAACTAAACGTTAAATGGATAAGACTTTTGTATTGTTATCCAGAGCTTGTAACAGATAGATTGCTAGAGTACATTGCATCAAATCCTAAAATAGTCAAGTATATTGATATCCCAATGCAGCATGCATCAAGCAGAGTTTTAAAACGAATGAACAGGCACATAACTCACGAGCAATTAGTATCACTTATTGAAAGAGTTAGATGCATTTGCCCAGATATGGCAATCCGGACTACATTCATTGTAGGGTTCCCTGACGAGAGCGAACAAGACTTTGCAACACTTGCAAAATTTATCCAAGATAGCAAGTTTGATAAATGCGGATTCTTTGCGTATTCAAGGGAAGAAGGCACACCGGCATATAATTTGGATGGTCAGTTAGATGAGCAAATAAAGGCTGATAGAGTGGAAAAGCTTTATGCGATTCAAGAGGGCATAATGGCGGAAAAGTGCAAAGCTATGATAGGCAAAGTTGTAGAGGTCATATATGAAGATATAGACTATGACAATGAGTGTTTTATAGGTAGAACAAAAACAGATGCACCAGAGATTGATGGAGTAGTATACTTTACATCAGCAGACCCGCTAGACATCGGAGAGATATATTCAGTGACAATTTTGAGCACAAATGGTGTTGATTTAATAGGAGAAAAATTATGAATTTACCTACAAAAATAACCTTAGCAAGAATTGGTTTAGTACCAGTAATAATTGCATTATTCTGTTTGAAGGAAGTGTTCCCGTATTATTATGTACCAATGACACTTTTATACATATTAACATCATGCACTGATGCGGTAGATGGATACCTTGCGCGCAAGCACAATATGGTAACTGATTTAGGAAAGTTTTTAGACCCGATAGCGGATAAGATTCTTGTTGTTACAGGACTAATAATCTTGCTAGATATGAATTTTATAATACCGGGAACGGATAAGTTATTTCCTGTCATGCCACCGTACGGCGGCGTAATTGGTGTCATTGCAATACTTGCAAGAGAATTTATTATCGGAGTATTAAGACAGATGGCAGCAGCAAAAGGTGTAGTACTTGCAGCAGATAACTGGGGCAAGGCAAAGACAGTCGTAACACTTATATTTATCCCAATGCTAATGTTTGTACCGCTTATCAATGTAGATATTGCTGGTGTAATGTGGACAGGAATAGTATTCTTATTCTTAGGATGGGCACTATTTGCAGTCGCAACATTGATGACGCTTTTTTCAGGACTTAATTACATTATCAAAAACAAGCATGTATTTGAGGAAATTAAAGGTATGTCTAAAGGTGACGTTGATACTAAAATTATCGATGGTAATTTAGTTGATAGTGAAAGCAGTAATACAATAGATGCTAGCAGCGCAATAGACAATATAGATATCAATATACATAATAATATAGATAATAATAAAGATGTTGATGCTAAAATGCAAGTTTTAAGCAGTGACAAGGAGTAGATATATATGGGTAATAAGGAGTTTGTCTACGCATGCACATTACGCACATTCGGACTAAGCCTAGATAGATTTAATGTGATTTGTATCGGGCTTGCAAGTGACGATATCTCAATTAAGTTTGAGGAAACTGACTTAGTAGGCAGGATATTTATATCAAAATCAACAGTAGATAGTATAGCACTAGAGGATGTTCTTGCAAAGATAACATTAAGATTAGAAGATTATATTTTTGCAGATAGTGACAAGGATTTAAGTAAATGCCTAGTCGCAGCTTTAAAGCGAGAGAGTGACATGGTCGCAGTTGCAGAGTCGATAACGGGCGGATTAATTTGCTCAAACATATGCAACATAAGCGGAGCTAGCGATGTTTTTTATGAAGGTATTATCAGCTACAACAGCGGCGCTAAATTAAGGCGATTGCATGTGCCAGCAACTGTTATAGATGAGTATACATCCGTATCAAGCCAAACATGCGAGGCAATGCTAAAAGGGTTGCTAGCAAACAAAGAGGTGAAGTACGGCATGGCAACAACAGGCTATGCAGATCACAAAGATTCTACTAAAGAGGGTGTGGCATTCATAGGCTATGGGTCAATTAACGACATGAAAATTGATAAAGTTGAGTATGAAGGAACACGCAACAGCATACGTGCAAAAGTTGCTAACCATACAATGTTTAAGTTACTAAAATTGATAGAATTCAATACGAGAAATTATTGAAATCATAAGGAGAAATTATGGCAGAGAAAAAATCTAAGGTGATGAATATCCCTACAAATGATGAGGAAAAAGTAAAATTTATTGACGATGCGATCAAAAAAATTACTGAGGTATACGGACAAGGCAGCATAATGAAGCTTGGCGAGAATGACGTAGTACCAATAGATGTTATCCCTACTGATTGCTTAACACTTGATGTAGCGCTAGGAGTTGGCGGCTTGCCACGCGGTAGAATAGTTGAAGTATATGGCCCAGAGTCATCAGGTAAAACTACTGTTGCATTGCACGTAGTAGCATCAGCACAAAAGCGAGGCGGAACTTGCGCATTTATAGATGCCGAGCATGCATTAGACCCAGTTTATGCGGAAAATCTAGGTGTTAACATTAAGGATTTATATGTATCACAGCCAGATAATGGTGAGCAAGCACTAAGCATTTGTGAAACATTAGTAAGATCAGGAAGTATGGATGTTATCGTTATTGACTCTGTTGCAGCACTAACTCCAAAGGCGGAGATTGATGGTGAAATGGGCGAGGCAGTAGTCGGATTACAAGCAAGACTAATGTCGCAAGCATTAAGAAAACTTACAGGAATTATCAACAAATCAAGAACGGTTGTTATATTTATCAATCAGCTTAGAGAAAAAATTGGTGTTATGTACGGAAGTCCAGAGGTTACTGCAGGAGGAAAAGCGCTTAAATTTTACTCTAGTGTCAGGATTGATGTCAGAAGGGGTGAGGCGCTTAAAGTCGGCAGTGATGATATCAGAGGTAACAAAACAAAAGCTAAAATTGTTAAAAACAAGCTAGCGCCACCATTCAGGGTTGCGGAGTTTGAAATTATATACGGAAAGGGTATTTCTAAAAACGGCTGCCTTGTAGATGTTGCAAGTGATAACAAGATTATTGTCAAAAGCGGATCATGGTATAGCTATATGGATAACAAAATCGGTCAAGGAAAAGAGCGAGTTGTTGAGTACTTAGATAAGAACCCTGACATATCAACAGAGATATATGATAAGGTTATGGCGGAAATAAAGAACAAAGACAAGTAATATCAAGCATACTTGTAAATTTAATCAATTAAATTTACTAAATGCATTGACAATAAGACAATTTTAAAGTATTATTATTATGTAGGATAATGAAAAGTATGCGAACGGGACGTTATTCTGCATTATTATATTAAATTTAGAAATTATAGGAGGTATCAAATGTTAAGCAGAAATGTTATTGATACTTTGCTTGGTAATGTAAGTGCTGGTATAGTGGCAGTTATAGTTGTTGTGTCCGTGCTAATAGCAGTAGCTATTGCAGTAGGAGTGACTATATTTTTTATTCGTAGAAGCTATGCGCAAAAAGTCGGCAATGCGAAAGTTGCAGCAGACAAAATAGTAGAAGACGGTAAATCGGAAGCTAAAGCACTTAGAAAAGAAGCATTACAGGAAGCAAAGGAAGAACAACGCAGAATGCGTAACGAGTTTGAGAGAGAATCCAAGGAAAGGCGTGGAGAAATCCAAAAAGCGGAGGAGCGCGTTTTACAAAGAGACGAGCTACTTACAAAGAAAGAAACTTTACTCGACAAGAAAATGGACTCATCTGATGAGTACAAAAAATCTTTAGAGGAAAAGGAAAAACTAATCGATAAACAGCAGGAAGACCTAAAAGAATCTCATAACAGAATTTTATCTGAGCTTGAGAGAGTTGCGGGAATGTCTACTGAGCAAGCGAAAGCACAGCTTATCGAGGAGTTGCTAGTAACAGTCAGAAAAGATGCAGGCGTTATGGCTAAAGAAATTGAAAACACTGCAAAAGAAGAAGCGGAGAAAAAGGCGAAGAATATTATTGGCGCAGCAATACAGAAATGTGCAGCTGACCATGCAGCCGAGGTTACGGTATCAATCGTAACGCTTCCGAATGACGAAATGAAAGGAAGACTTATCGGTAGAGTGGGTCGAAATATCAGAGCACTTGAAAATGCTACAGGTATCGATTTAATTATTGATGATACACCAGATATCGTTACATTGTCAGGATTTGACCCAATGCGTCGTGAGATAGCAAAGCAGACAATCGAAAGACTTGTATCAGATGGTCGTATCCACCCAGCACGTATTGAAGAAACTGTTGAGAAAGTTCGTCGTGAGTTAGATGTTCAGATAAAAGAAACTGGCGAGAATGCAGCATTTGATGCAAATGTACATGGGGTGCACCCAGAGTTACTAAAAATATTAGGTAAGTTAAAATTCCGTACAAGCTACGGACAAAATGTACTTAATCACTCACTAGAGGTATCTTACCTTGCAGGAGTAATAGCAGCGGAACTTGGTGCAGATGTTAAAGTCGCAAAACGAGCAGGACTACTTCACGATATAGGAAAAGCTGTCGATCATGAGGTCGAGGGTACACATATCCAGATCGGTGTAGACTTAGCTAAAAAGTATAAAGAAAATCGTGCAGTAATTCACGCAATCGAGGCTCATCATAACGACGTGCAGCCTGAGACTTTAGAGGCTGTAATAGTGCAGGCAGCCGATTCTATTTCTGGTGCAAGACCAGGAGCTAGAAGAGAATCACTAGAAAATTACGTTAAACGCTTAGAAAAATTGGAAGGTCTAGCAAACTCGTTCGCAGGAGTAGAGCAATCATATGCAATTCAAGCAGGTAGAGAGATAAGAGTAATAGTTAAACCAGAACAGGTTGACGATGGCTCAACAATCTTCCTAGCTAAAGAAATAGCAGAAAAAGTTGAGGCGGAGCTTGAGTATCCGGGTCAAATTAAGATTAGTGTTATCCGTGAGACACGTAGTGTTGATTACGCTAAGTAATAGTATTACTTAGATAATTAATTATACAAATCATGAATTTTCAATTAATTAAATATATTAAATATAGCCGCAAGCTTACTAGCGGCTATTTTTTTATGAAAATTTTATTGTAAAAATGAGGATGTAATCGGTTTTAGCAAACAATATCATATATATGTATGGCAGTTTTAACTGCAATTTGGGGTATATTTGATGCATTCCGTGCTAGTTATTGATAAATAAAGATGAATTATTAAATGGATATGCTAAGTGTTACCAAGTATACATGTTAACTCTTTGCAGTTGCGTGGAAGATAGTTTTGCTAATATCCCCAAATATATGTTAGTCGGCAAAGCAAAGACATTCACAAAAAGCCAGTCGCTACATATTTGCAAATAATATATGTTATTGTCGCAAAATGTATATCCACTTTGTGTGCTTTATCATTCAATTGTAATCCACATGATGTGGATTATATGCACATATAAGCAGATATTACGGCAAATTAAAGCAATTATCCACAATATGATGATATTGCAAAGAGTTATATCCACAAATTGAGGATTTTTATTTTTCTGTATTATGATGGAGTATACAGTATATCCACAATATGTGGATATACTTTTGCATATTGCTTAATATTAACAATATGGCGTTTTACCTGAGTGCTATATATATTGACTAATTATATTATATAGTGTATAATTATGTCATGGATGATTTATTTGATGTAATGGGCAATAGTAGTAGGCTTGCACCGCTAGCGGAGAGAATGCGACCTAATAGTATAGATGACTTTGTAGGTCAGTCGCATATAGTTGGTGTAGGCAAATTGCTTAGGCGGGCTATAGCAACTGATAGTTTGGGCAGCTGTATTTTTTATGGTAGACCGGGATGCGGCAAAACTACACTAGCTAATATAATAGCTAATACAACGCAGTCAAGTTTTGTTAAGATAAACGCTGTATCATCAGGAGTAGCTGACGCTAAAAAGATTATAGAGGAAGCAAAAGATAGACTAAAGATGTATGGTAAAAAGACATATTTGTTACTTGACGAGTGTCACAGATGGAATAAGGCGCAATCTGATTGTGTCCTATCTGCAATTGAGGAAGGATATATTATATTTATCGGTTCAACAACGGAGAACCCTTTTATTTCTATGACAAAAGCGATAGTATCAAGGTGTAGAATATTCGAGTTCAAAAATCTAGGTGATGAGGATATCCGCATAGCACTTGATCGTGCACTTGCCGACAACAAAAACGGATTAGGCAATTACGATGTTCAGATAGATGATAAGGCGATGTCGCACTTTATATGGGCAGCTGATGGCGACCTTAGGACGGCATATAATGCACTTGAGCTTGCAGTATTATCAACAAAGCCAAACCAAGACGGATTAATTCATGTGACAACGTTAATTTCGGAGGAGTCTATTCAAAAGAAGTCTCTATCAATTGACGAGTCAATGTATTACGATATGCTAAGTGCTTTTTGCAAAAGCCTAAGGGGTAGCGACTCTGACGGCGCGCTTTATTGGTCAACAAGGTTGATTGATGCGGGCTGTGACCCAATGCTAATATGTCGCAGGCTGTTAGTTCATAGTGCAGAAGATGTAGGCATGGCTGACCCAAATGCACAATTAATGGCAACTTCTGCGATGTTTGCAATGAAGAATATAGGAATGCCAGAAGGTAGAATCCCTCTTGCAAATTCAATAATTTATGTATGCGAAGCTAGCAAATCTAACAGTGTATACATGGCAATATCTGCAGCACAAGAAGCGGTTAGTAATGTTAAAGATGATGTTGTGCCGTTGCACCTTCGTGATGTAAATTACAAGGTGGAGCAAGTTAAAGGATACAAATATCCACATGACTTTGGCGGATATGTTGTGCAAGATTATTTGCCTGATAAGCTAAATGGAGTGACGTTTTACAAACCATTAAACAATGGATATGAGAGTAAATTAATTAGAGCAAAAGAAATAAAAGCAAACAAAGGCTAAGTTGCGAAAAAATTGTTGCAAATTACTTGTAACAATATAGGAGATATCTATGTTTGAGATAAGAGGCTTAACAAAACAATATCGTGGATCTACAGTATGTGCGGTAGATAATTTGAATTTAATTTTAAATGCAGGCGAAGTTGTAGGGTTTTTAGGTGCGAACGGAGCAGGAAAAACTACTGCAATAAAGTGTGCAACAGGAGTATTGCCGTTTGCAGAAGGTGACATAATTATTGACGGAATTAGCATAGTTAAAGACCCTGTCGAGGCAAAAAAAAGAATAGGATATGTAGCGGATAATTATGCCGTATATGACAAGCTTACAGGTAGACAGTATATAAACTTTTTATCCGACGTGTACGATGTCGGCTTAGATGATAGGACGGCAAGGCTTGATAATTTTGCAAAGAGATTTGATCTAACTGATAAACTAGACAATCCAATCAAGTCATATTCACACGGAATGAAACAAAAAATTTCAATAATTGGTGCGCTAATCCATAACCCTAAAGTCTGGATCCTTGACGAGCCATTAACGGGACTTGACCCACAATCCGCTCACGAGTTAAAGATGCTAATGCGAGAGCATTGCGAGAAGGGAAATGTAGTGTTTTTCTCATCACATATATTAGAAGTTGTGGAAAAGTTATGTGATAGAGTAGCCATTGTTAAGGGCGGAAAATTAGTTGCAGTATTTGATATTGACGAGATGAAGGAAAGGAAAAACGACATAAGTCTAGAGGACTTCTTCCTAGAGATTGTCGGCAAAGATTCGGATAATGAGCTGCAGCTTAATGAAGGCGAAACAGTAAACGATAATTCAGATATATCAATCGATGCAACATGTGATAACAATGAGAAAGATTTATCAACAGCTACAATATATATTGACGAAGCAGAGGATAAAAGTGTTGAAATAAGTTCTGATAATGCAGATAATTCTAGCGATGAGCTATCGATGTAGTTAAGGGGGGAATGTGAATAATTTATCAACCTTAGTGAGGCTAAATGTCAGGATAATGTTAACGCCTAGCAAGCGTAGTACAAAAGGGCGAGAGATGGCAATGCGGTTTCTGTGCCTTATAGTATTAATACCAACAGCGATATTTATCGCGCTCGGAATAGTAGTAATTGCTGCAATTGTACCAAACGCACTACCACAGCTACTTAGCATGGTAATAATGACCGTTCAAGGTATGATTGTTGTATTTGGTGCAGCTCAGTATGTGTCTATGCTTTTCTTCTCAAAAGACTCGGAAATGCTAATGGCAATGCCAATTAAGCCTCAAACAGTCTTTTTATCAAAATTCATAACTGTATATTTATCCTACTTGCTAGTAGCATTTACATTGCAATTCCCTGCAACAATAGCACTAGGGGTGGTATCTGGCGCTGGAGCTGCGTACTATATAATCGGACTATTTGCAGTGCTATTTACGCCGGCAATCCCATTGCTGATAATTTCAATATTAGCAATTCCGCTAGCATACATAGCAGGGTACTTTAGGCGAAACAACTTAGCCGGAACAATCAGTGCAATAATAGCATTTTCAGTAACATTCGGCGGGTATTTGTATCTTGTAATGTCGGTTATTCCGGGCGTTATGGGTGCTGGTGCAGTAGATCCTGAATTAATTCTGCAGTCGCTTGACATTGTTTCTAAAATAATATATCCTAACTTATTTCTAGCTAGTGCAATGTTAGGTTCGGGCGTTTCAATCGTTACAAACTTAGCGATATATTTAGCAATAATAATATCCGCATTTGTGCTAACAACGGCAATGTCAGCCTACCTTTACAAAAATTTATCAACAAGATTTTTGGAAGTTGGAGTGTTAGAAAAAGTTAAAGTTAAAAGCAACGTTAAAACTTCTTCGGTTGTTGCATTAATAAAGCGTGATGTAAAATGCACGCTAAGTGAAGCGGCTCTATCATTTAATTATTTAATAGGTTTAATCTTTATTCCAGTCATGGTGATAGTGTCTAATTTGTCAAGTATTACAGGTGAAGTGGAAGTAATAGGCAAGCAAACGTCATTAGTAATAAGCGCGCTGATATCAATATTAATGATGACATCAACAAATTATTGGGCGATATTTGCCTACTCGAGAGAGGGTAAAAATATCGGTCTACTAAAGATGATGCCAGTATCAAGTATGGGCATAATAAAGTCAAAAACAATCGTATCAGATGCATATAACGCGGTTATAGTTGCGGTATGTGTAATAATATTATTAGCGTTAGGTCTAAACTGGCTAGGGGCGATATTATACATGATCTCGGCAATGCTAATTAATATGGGCATAGGATCATTCCAAATGCAGCGAGATTTGAAATCACCAAGACTAAACTGGAATAACTTAAAAGAGCTGATGCGAAACAATTTATCAAGTCTATTCGGAGTGTTATTTGCATTGCCGATATTACTAGTATCAATAACAACAGTAGTTTTCACAGTAGGAACGCTTACAGGCGTGAGCGAGACTAATGTTTCATATTTAATATCAGTTGCAGCATTTGTGCCAGCTTTGATTGCGGGATTAATTTATTTCGCAGTGTTTAGATATGGCAAGGCAAAAAAAGCTGCTGAGCTCTATAAAAATATTGAGTAGAAAACAAAGTTAACAGACAAATAAAGCAATAAATAATCATTTCAATTTAACAGAATAAACATACTAAAGAAAGTAATAAAGGAGAATTAATGAATAGAGTAATGTCATTAGACTTAGGAGATGTTAGAATAGGCGTGGCAATGAGCGACCTTTTAAAGATAATTGCAAATGGCTATGAAACATATAAAAAAGTAGGCGGGGACAAGGATATAGCGTATATAACAGCATTAGCAGTGGCTAATGAGGTGGATACAATCGTTATAGGATTGCCAATCAACATGGACGGAACGAGCGGAGTTAGAGTAGAGAAAACTTATGCTTTTGCAGACAAATTGCGAGAGCAAACTCAAGCAAAGATAGTGTTTCAAGATGAGAGATTGACGACAGTCAGTGCGGAGAGAATGCTAATTGAAGGGAATGTTAGACGTGATAAACGCAAGACAGTGATTGACAAAATAGCCGCAACAATCATATTACAGCAGTACTTAGATACAGTTAGATTTTAACAAACATGCATAAATGTAATAATTATGCGAATAATTAGCAAAAGTGATAAGAAATTAAAGTAAAATATATGTTTATATTCAAATTTCTATTGACTTTATTTACTTTTTATAATATCATTATAATATCAAATCAACAGGAGGTCATGAAAAATGGCAGAGTTAGATCAAGAGATGGAAATGGATGTGGATGTAATCACATTATTAGATATGAACAACAATGATGTTGATTTTTATCATGTAGCAACAATAGATTATGAAGATAAATGGTATGTATTTTTACAGCCAGTAAAGCCTATCGATGGAATCGGTGAGGATGAAGTTATTATATATGAGCTAGGACTGGACGACGAAGGAGACGATAAGTTTATCCCAATCGAGAATGACGAGCTATTAGATAAGATATTCCAAGAGTATGTAAGCCAATCTGAATCAGATGAAGAGAGTGGCGACGATTGCGGTTGTGATGACGGCGGATGCGGCGACGGTGGTTGCGGTTGTGGTGACGGCGGCAGCAAAGAAGAAAAGAAATCTTCATGCGGTGGCAATTGCGGATGTGGAGATAAGAAGTAATTAACAATTTTGTGTAGACAACACTCTACAATAAGGTTGTAATTTCGATAATAAAAGGAGCGAGTAGCGATACTCACTCCTTTTTGCATGAAAACAGCAGATTGATTGTGTCCAATCATGTTAAAATCCATATATCAGCAAAAGCAACGTAGAAAATAATAATAATGATAATTTTTATAATCTTGAATGATGATATATTAAGGATATAAAAAATTTAATATTATAATAAAATACTTTTAATATTATAATATATATATAGTGGTGGTGAATAAGCAGTATTACCGCATGATAAAACACTCGTTATTAATTGACAAAAATGCAAAAAAGTGATATTCTTAAAAAGTATATGGAGGCAAGATGTCTAAAAAGAATAATTATGAAGAAAAAGATGTAAAAGCAAAAATTGATTCATTTATGCCAGATAAGGCAACTGATGATCCAAAGCAGATACTTAAAAGTGACAAAAAGATATTTAGTTCAGTATTTATTTCGATAATAACATTAATGATTATCGGGTGGTTTATCAGCGTCATAATCGGGTTTGTAGAAGGCCCTGTGGAGGGTGTGAGAGCGCTCTTTATTGGAAGTATAGCAACAAGCGTAATATTGTTGCTAACAACGTTAATTATATCAATGGCGCACAATATGTCAAGAACTACAAAAGCGACGATGATAATGTGTCAAAAGATATTAGAGTATGAGGAAGAAGATAAAAAGAAGTTAAGTGAAAATGCTGATATAAATAATGCTAGCGAAGTAATGAGTAACGCATCAAATTCACCAATAAATAAAGTTATTAATGCAAGCAATAATAACTTGCAAAACCAAAATAATACAATGTCAAATAATGCAAATCAACAAATGGATAATAATCAAAATATGAATAATAACCAAAACAACACAATGTCAAATAATGCAAATCAACAAATGGATAATAACCAAAACATGAATAATAATCAAAACAACACAAGTCAAAATTTCGACAACCAAAGCTATCAAAACCCAGCAAGCGAAAATTTTGAAAATGGAAATATGACAAATGAAAACAACAACAATTTGCCGGAAAATTATATAAATGAAAATAACGTTAATAATAGTTATAGTAGTCAAAATCAGGGCGAAGATTGTAACAATTATGATCAAAATTATAACTATTCAGATTATAATCAAGGGGAGTATCGTGGCGATTACAATGGCTATGAGCAAGCTAGCGGCGAGCAGTATAATAATGAGCATCAAGAAGAAAACGGCAATAATTATAGAGTAAACAATAATAATCAAGAAAGAAACTAATTAGCAAATAGAATTAAAGCGGCTAAAAACAACGTTACTAAAATTTTACATGTAAAATTATAGTAATATTTATGAATAATCTATGTAATGACTTAGGGAAGCCTAAGTCATTTCTATTCAATTTGCTTGTCAATACGCAACAAAAGCATAGATTTTCTATTATATATATTAATTTATTTGACACACACGCGTTATTAGTGTATAATCAAATATTGTAGTATGCGAAATTTCGGCATTTATAGTGCTTAGGGGTTTCGCAGTATGTTTTCTTGTATAAATTGCCTAATTAGGCGGCTATACAAAATTATTATTTAGATTAATCGGAAGGAGAGTGCAATATGTCGAATATTCACAAAGTTAATTATGGTAACGTAGAGAGAAAGTCTTTTAGCAAAGTAGCTGAAACTCTTGAAATACCGTATTTTATCGCTTTGCAAAAGGATTCTTACAAAGATTTCATTGAGCATGGTATCAAGAAAGTCCTAAAGGATTCTTCTCCTATTTGCGATCACGCAGGTAGGATGGAACTTCATTTCTTAGACTCATATTTTGAGGATAAGCCAAAATACTCTATCAAAGAGTGCAAGGACAGAGACGCAACTTATGCGGTGCCTCTGAAAGTGAAAGTTCGTCTTATTAAAAAAGACGCGGATAATAACCCAGTAATCACTGATACTGAAGTGTTTATGGGCGATTTCCCTCTAATGACTGATAGCGGATCATTTATCATCAATGGTGCGGAGCGAGTAATCGTATCGCAGCTAGTTCGTTCACCAGGTATTTACTGCGGTAAGTCTGTTGACAAGAATGGTATTGATAGATTTGAGACAACAGTTATACCTAGCCGTGGAGCATGGCTTGAATTTAAGCAAGATGTTAATGACATTTTATACGTATCTGTTGACAGAAAGCGTAAGATGCCAGCGACTACTCTTATGCGTGCTCTGGGATTCGGAACTAACAGTGACCTAATTGAGTTATTTGGTGAGAGCCCAATGCTTGCCGCAACAATCAAGAAAGACTCGACTAACGGATGTGATGACGCTAAAATTGAGCTTTACAAAAAGCTAAAGACTGGCGAGGTTGCAACTATAGAGGGTATTAATACACTAATCAACAACACTCTTTACGATCCAAAAAGATATGACACTCAACGTGTAGGTAGATACAAGTTTAACAGAAAGCTTAGTATTGCAGCACGAATTACAGGATACACTGCAGCGGCTGATGTTATCAGTCCTGACGGTGAGATTTTCGCATCAAAAGGCGATGTAATCCTAGCAGAAGTTGCAAAGAATATCCAGAATGCAGCAATCAACGAAGTATTACTAGTTAATGCAAACGGTGATGGCGGAACTACAAAGATAATCGGTAACAAGAATGTTGATATCGAGGCTTTTGTTGGCGTTAGCCGAGATGAGCTTGGAATCAACGAGATGGTTTACTACCCAGTACTAGAGCAGCTTATGAAAGACTTCTCTGGTGATGAGCTTATCGAGCAAATAAAGTTAAACGCTAAAAACTTAGTGGTATTGCATGTAACACTTGATGATGTTATTGCAACAATGTGTTATAGTTTATCACATAACTTCGGCTTCGGAACTGTAGACAATATCGATCACTTAGCAAACAGACGTGTACGTGCTGTCGGCGAGCTTTTGAGAAACCAATTACGTATCGGACTTGTTAGACTTGACAAGGTTATTAAAGAGCGTATGAGTGTTACTCAAGATGATGGCGAGCAAACTGCACAATCTTACATAAACATTAAACCTGTGACAAGCGTAATCAAGGAGTTCTTCTGTTCTTCTCAGCTATCACAGTTCATGGATCACCATAACCCAATCGCGGAGCTAGCTCATAAGAGAAGGCTTTCAGCACTAGGACCTGGTGGACTTAACAGAGAGTGTGCGGGTTTCGAAGTTCGTGACGTGCATCACTCACACTATGGTAGAATGTGTCCGATAGAAACTCCCGAGGGACAGAACATCGGATTGATATCTTCACTTGCAACATTTGCACGTGTAAACGAATACGGATTTATCGAGGCGCCTTACCGCAAAGTTGATAAGTCTAACGAAGATAAGCACATCGTAACTCATGATGTACATTATTTGCAAGCTGATGAAGAGGATAAATACGTAATAGCACAAGCAAGTGTTGCGCTAAATCCGGATGGTTCTTTTGCAAGCAAGCGTGCGGTATGCCGTATCCGTGAGGATATCCGTGAAACTGAAAGTTCTAGAGTTGATTATATCGACGTTAGTCCAAAGCAGTTGGTATCAGTAGCAGCAGCGCTTATCCCATTCCTTGAGAATGACGATACATCACGTGCACTGATGGGTTCAAACATGCAGAGGCAGGCAGTGCCTCTAATCAAAACAGATTCACCAATTATAGGTACTGGTATTGAGCACCGTATCGCACTTGATAGTGGCGCATGTCATGTATCAAAGCGTGATGGTGAAGTAAGTTATGTTGATGGAACTCGCATCGTTGTCACTGGTGATGATGGTATTAATGATGAGTTTATCATGCGTAAGTTTGAGCGTTCAAATCAAAGCACATGCGTAAATCAACGCCCAATAGTTAATGTTGGACAACGAGTTAGCCGTGGCGAGATAATCGCTGATGGTCCAGCAACTTCTAAGGGAGAGCTAGCACTAGGTAAAAACATTCTTATCGGCTTCATGTCATGGGAAGGTTACAACTATGAGGATGCGATTCTAATTAGTGAGGACTTAGTTAAAGATGATATATTCACTTCAATCCATATTGAGGAGTATGTAATCGAATCTCGTGATAGCAGATTAGGTGCGGAGCAAATCACTCGTGATATCCCTAACTTAAGTGATGATATGATTAAAAACCTTGATGAGGAAGGAATTATCCAAGTGGGTAGTGAAGTTCGCTCACAAGATATATTAGTTGGTAAAGTTACACCAAAGGGCGAGGCGGATCCTACTCCAGAGGAGAGGTTACTTCGTGCAATGTTCGGTGAGAAATCTCGTGATGTTCGCGATACTTCTCTAAGACTTGATAACGGACAACATGGCGTAGTAGTAGATGTTAAAGTCTTTACTCGTGCAAATAAAGATGAGTTATCTCCAGGCGTTAAAATGAAAGTTGTAGTATACGTTGCACAAAAACGTAAGCTAGGCGTAGGAGATAAGATGGCGGGTCGTCACGGAAATAAGGGTGTAGTATCAAGGGTTTTACCTAAAGAAGATATGCCATTTATGGAAGACGGAACACCACTTCAAATAGTTCTTAATCCACTAGGAGTTCCTTCACGTATGAATATCGGACAGGTACTTGAGGTGCATTTGGGTTATGTTGCTAAGCTACTTGGCTGGAAGATTGAAACTCCAGTATTTGATGGCGCATCAGAGCATGACATTAAAGAATTACTTGAGGAAAACAGCCTTGACGTTGACGGAAAGCTACAGCTTTACGATGGAAGAACAGGCGAAAAATTTGAAAACCGCGTAACAGTAGGTTACATGTATATGCTAAAACTTATCCATCTAGTTGATGATAAAATCCATGCACGTGCAACAGGTTCATACTCACTAATCACTCAACAACCACTAGGCGGAAAAGCCCAGTTCGGTGGACAGAGATTCGGAGAGATGGAGGTTTGGGCACTAGAGGCATACGGTGCATCACGTATCTTGCAGGAGATTCTGACAGTTAAGTCGGATGACGTTGAAGGTAGAACTAATATTTATAACGCAATCGTTAGCGGAAATCCTATCTGTGAGCCAGGAATACCTGAGTCTTTCAAGGTACTTATCCGTGAGTTCAGGTCACTATGTCTTGATGTTCGTGCTCTTAACGAGAACCGCGATGAAATCAGCCTAGATACATATAGCGCTAAGCTAAATATGCGTCAAGAAGTTGATAATCGTGAGCTTAAAGAGGTTTCAATCGGCTTTGCTGAAGGAAGTGAGGAGCTTGACATATTCGGTAGCGACGTTTCTGATGACTTTGCGTCAATGGGAGACGATGCCGCAGATGAGGATATCTTCGGTTTCACAATGGAATCAGACGAAGCAGATGATAGTGATTTTGATGGTAGCGAGTTGTTCGACATTGGTTCAAGCGATGACGCTTCAGCTAATGACGAAGCTGCTGAGAATGATGATATCTTCGGTATCAATGATACTGAAACTGATACTGATGCTAGCGCTGAGTTAGTTATCAATTTAGACTCAGATAATGAGTAATTGGAGGTTAAGTAATGTTCGAGTTAAATAACTTTAGTTCAATACAAATAGGTGTAGCCTCTCCAGAGAAAATTCGTGAGTGGTCTAAGGGCGAAGTAGTTAATGGCGAAACTATTAATTACAGAACTCAAAAACCTGAAAAAGGCGGTCTTTTCTGTGAGATTATCTTCGGACCTATCCGCAGTGGCGAGTGTAGTTGCGGCAGATACAAAAAGAAGTATACAGGCACAGTCTGTGATAAATGTGGCGTTCTAGTTACTGATAGTAAAGTACGTCGTGAGCGTATGGGACATATCGAGCTAGCTGCACCAGTATCACATATTTGGTACTATAAAGGTGCACCTAGTGCAATCGCAATGTGTCTTGACGTAGCCGTTAAAGAGCTTGACGATGTATTATATCTTAATAAATTTATCGTAATTGATCCAGGTAAAACTGAGTTTACATATAAGCAAGTAATCAACGATGAGCTATACCGTGAGGCGGTAGCAGAGTATGGCCGTAACAGCTTTAAGGCTGCTATGGGAGCTGCCGCAGTTAAAGAGCTTTTAGCTGTAATCGACCTTGATGCAGAGTCAGAAAAGTTGAAGAAAAATGTTGCTGTTTTTGAAGGTGCGAAAAAGCTTAAAGCTGCTAAAAGACTTGATTTTATCGAGTCATTTAGACTAAGCGGAAACCGCCCTGAGTGGATGGTACTTGATGTAATTCCAGTAATCCCACCAGAAATCAGACCAATGGTACCACTAGATGGTGGTAGATATGCGGCATCTGATCTTAACGATTTATATCGTAGAGTAATCAACCGTAACAAACGTTTGAAAAAGCATATCGAGCAGGGCGCTCCAGATCTAGTTGTTCGTAACGAGAAAAGAATGCTTCAAGAAGCAGTCGATGCGTTATTTGATAATGGCCGTCGCGGCAAAGCAACTACAGGTCCAGGTGGGCGTGAGCTTAAATCATTAACAGGCATGCTAAAAGGTAAACAAGGACGTTTCCGTCAAAACCTTTTAGGTAAGCGTGTTGATTATTCAGGCCGTTCTGTTATCGTCGTTGGTCCAGAGCTTAAAATGTATCAATGTGGACTACCTAAGGAGATGGCTTTAGAGCTTTTCAAACCTTTCGTAATCAAAAAATTAGTAGAGTACAATCACTGCGCAAACATCCGTGTTGCTCGTAAATTCGTTATGAAAGCGACAACAGCAGTATGGAATATTTTAGAGGACGTAATCAAGGACCATCCAGTTCTTTTAAACCGTGCTCCGACTTTGCATAGACTTGGTATCCAAGCCTTTGAACCTATCCTTGTAGAAGGTCGTGCTATTAAACTTCATCCACTTGCTTGTGGTGCGTTCAATGCCGATTTCGATGGAGATCAAATGGCGGTACATGTACCACTAAGTTTAGAGGCACAAGCTGAGGCAAGATTCCTAATGCTTGCAACAAACAATATCCTAAAACTTTCTGATGGTAATCCTATCGTTGCCCCTTCACAGGATATGGTAATAGGAGCATACTACTTATCTATTGACAGAAATGCACTAGTTAAGAAAGAGGATAATACTATTGAGGAAGTTGAGGCAAGTCAGTATTTTGCACGTATCAAAGAGGGCGAAAATTTAAAGCTTAGAGCTTTCAAAAGTTTTAACGAAGCATTGATGGCATATCAGCTAAAAGAAATTGGTCTTCAAGATATCGTTTCAATCCGTCGTGAGATGAATGTTGAAATTGATGTATACGGAACAAAAATCAACAAGCTTTATTCAAAAAATATTATCTCAACAGTAGGTAGATTTATCTTTAACGAAGCGATTCCACAGGATTTAGCATTCACTAAGAGATATGATCAAAATAAGGATATCTGTACGGACGAGACAAGCAGCGATTATAACAATCCGCTACTTAACTTAGACCTTGAGATAGACTTCCTTGTAGGCAAAAATCAGCTATCAAGAATAGTTGAAAATTGTTTCAAATACAAGGGCGCTACAGAAACTGCAACAGTACTAGATAAAATCAAATCATTAGGATTCAAGTATTCAACTATCGGTGCAATAACAACATCAGTATTTGATATGCACATTCCAGATGAGAAGTATGTTATCGTTGCTGATGCGGAGAAGAAAATTCTTGAAATCGAGAAGAAGCACCGTCGTGGTCTTCTAACTGAGAATGATAGATATAATCAAGTAATTGATACATGGACAAAGGCAAAGGACGAGGTTAATAACCTGCTAGAAGGCGGCGCATTAGGCAAGTTCAACCCAATATACATGATGGCGGATTCTGGTGCCCGTGGTAGCATGAGACAGATAGCGCAGTTATGTGGTATGCGTGGACTAGTAGCAAATACAGCAGGTAAAACAGTAGAGCTTCCAATCAAGTCAAACTACCGTGAGGGATTATCAGTACTAGAGTACTTTACATCTTCGCATGGTGGACGAAAAGGTCTTGCGGATACAGCACTAAAAACAGCGAACTCAGGATACCTAACACGTAGATTAGTTGACGTTGCACAAGATTGTATTATTAATGAAGAAGATTGTTTAGATACAAAGGGCTTTATCGTTACTGCAATAATGGCAGCCGATAGTAGCAAGCCACTTGAGCCTATCAATGACAGAATCAGAGGTCGTATATGTATGGATGATATCGTACACCCAGAAACGGGCGAGATAATTATCCCAGCAAATAGCATGCTTACTAAAGATGAAGCAATAGAAGTTGAGGCTGCAGGCGTTAAGTCAGTACGTATCAGAAGTATGCTATCATGTAGATCAAAGCACGGCGTATGTGCAAAGTGTTATGGTGCTAATATGGCATCAAACAACATTGTTAAAATCGGTGAGGCCGTCGGCGTAATCGCAGCACAGTCAATCGGTGAGCCAGGAACTCAGCTTACAATGAGAACGTTCCATACCGGTGGTATCGCAACAGCTGATGATATTACACAAGGTCTACCACGTGTCGAGGAGCTTTTTGAGGTTCGCCGTCCAGGTGGAGAGGCAATACTATCAGAGATTGATGGTAGCGTATATCATGACAAAGAGAAACGAGTTATCACTATTACTATGAGTAATGGCGAAACTAAAGAATACAAGTATAATCACGGCCAAAAAGTTACTGTTGAAAATGGTGACAAGGTCGAAGCGGGCACACCACTTACAAAAGGTAGTGTATTCCCACAAGATATGCTAAGAACTCGTGGAGTTAAGGGTGTTCAGGACTACCTAATTAAGGAAGTTCAGTCAGCATACCGTACATCAGGTGTTCAAATCAATGATAAGCATACAGAGATTATCATTCGTCAAATGCTAAGAAAAGTTCGTATAGAAACTCAGGGCGACACTGATATGTTGACTGGTGATTTATACAATATCTTCAAATATGAGGATAACAATGAAAAAGCTCTTGTAGCTGGTGGCGCGCCAGCAACGGCTAAGCGTACACTACTAGGAATTACTAAAGCATCACTTGCTACAGATTCATTCCTATCAGCAGCATCATTCCAGGAAACTGCAAAGGTTCTAACGAATGCGGCTATCAAAAACAAGACAGATTACCTTGTAGGACTAAAAGAGAATGTACTACTAGGCAAAGTTATCCCAGCAGGAACTGGTATGAAATGTTACCAAAATGTAGATGCAACTTTTGTTGATGGTCTTGACCTTAACATTAATGAGTCTGATGAGTACATTGATTATGAGGGACTAGATTTGGAGCAAGGCGAAACTTCACAAGAAGATGTAGCAAGCTATATTAAAGAGATGGGCGACATAGAAACTTCAGCATTTGCAGGTTTAACTGTTGCAGAAGAGGAAAAAGCCGTTACTTCTTTAGATGAATTATTCTCATTCGGAAACAAAGAAAAAGAGTAATTAAAACAAGCTTTAATAACCAATTGTTATATTATGCACTTCAGAAATAACAAACAGTTATAAAAGGTAGCTGCAAAAGATGTGGCAAAAAACAAAAGTTAACAAAATTTAATAAATCTATTGTGAGTTACAGGAGGGATCGGACCCGTTAATTGTACAGCAACCGACTTTGTGAGGTGCTAATTTCCGCAAGATTAAATCTTGGAAGATAGAGTGATTATATAAACTATAAGACTACTATCGAAAGATGGTAGTCTTTTTGTAACAAGACAATATAAAATGGAGAAAGACAAATGAATAGAAGATTTTTTACAAGTGAGAGTGTTACGGAAGGACACCCAGATAAATTATGTGATAAAGTATCAGATAGCGTATTAGATGCAATCTATGCGCAAGATAAAATGGCGAGGGTTGCGTGCGAAACTTGCTGCAACACAGGCTTTGTAATGGTAATGGGCGAAATATCAACTACAGCAGTAGTGGATATTGCCGATGTAGTTAGAAAAGCTGTATGTGATATCGGATATGACAATAGCGAAGTAGGATTTAACGGCAACACATGCGCCGTTATGCTTAGCATTGATAAGCAATCTCCTGATATCGCACTAGGTGTAGATAACAGTGTTGAGGTTAGAGATGGCGGGGATAAAAATGATCAAAACGGTGCAGGCGATCAAGGAATGATGTTTGGTTATGCAACTAACGAAACAGATTCACTAATGCCAATGCCAATTTATCTAGCGCACAAATTATCTGCAAAACTAACTGAAGTTAGAAAGTCAAAGCAGTTAACATACTTGCGTCCTGATGGCAAAACTCAAGTTACTATTGAGTATATTGATGACAAACCAAGCAGAGTTGATGCGGTAGTAGTATCTACTCAGCACAGCGAGGATGTCGATTTAGAAACTATCAGACGCGACATTAAAGAGCATGTAATTATGCAGGTTATACCAGCTAATTTGATTGATGAAAATACTAAATTCTACATTAATCCTACTGGCAGATTCGTCGTTGGCGGGCCTGCTGGCGATAGCGGTCTTACTGGACGAAAGATTATTGTTGATACTTACGGCGGATATTGCCCTCATGGCGGTGGAGCGTTTAGCGGAAAAGACCCAACAAAAGTTGATAGGTCAGCTGCGTACATGGCAAGACACGTTTGCAAAAATATCGTAGCAAGTGGCATTGCTGATAAATGTCAGCTTGATATTGCATATGCAATCGGAGTTGCAAAACCTGTATCAGTTCAAGTAAATACTTTTGGAACAAGCAAGTACAATAATGAGCAAATTCAATTTATTATTGACAAGGTTTTTGACCTTCGCCCATCTGCGCTAATTGAATATCTAGGACTTAGAGCTCCGGTATATGCAAAAACATCTAATTACGGACATTTTGGCCGTGATGGATTTAGCTGGGAAGCGACAAATAAAGCAAAAGAAATCGCACAAATTGCGAAAACACTTTAATGAAAATAACAGGATCAGTAGAAAAAATAATATACAGGAATGCCGAAAACGGATATTCTGTCATACTAGTCAGTGACTCTAATATTAGTGTCACTGCTGTTGGCGTTATGCCGCAAATTACGGAAGGCGAAACGTTAGAGCTAGAGGGCGAGTACAGCACAAATAAGAAATTTGGAGAGCAGTTCACCGTTGAAAAAGCGGTGGTATGCCTACCTACTGGACTAGATAGCATCGCTAAGTATTTATCTAGCGGCTTGTTTCGCGGAGTCGGCATAGTTACAGCTGATAGCATTGTAGATCAGTTTGAGGAAAAGACATTTGAAATCATAGAGAAAAAGCCAATGGAACTTAAAAAAGTAAGAGGTCTTAGTGCAAAAAAAGCAATGGAAATCCATGAAACTTTTATTAGTCTAAAGGATATGCAAAATGCAATTTTAGGGCTGCAAAACTTAGAAATATCGCTCAATTTAGCACTGAAAATATACAAGGTATACGGCAGAGCAACGCTAGATACAATCAATACTAATCCATACAGACTTATAGAGGATATTGACGGTATAGGCTTTACGACAGCAGATAAAATAGCGGGCGGATTAGGTATCGCAAAGGACTCAGAGTTTAGAGTTCGAGCAGGTATTATTCATATATTAAAGCATGTTGCGGGCAGTAAAGGACATATATATTTGCCTAAGGATATGCTGCTAGCATATGCTAATGACTTGCTTTGCATTGACTATAATACTGCAATGGAGCTGTGCGAATTGGCGTTAGATACTCTTGATATTACAGGGATAATTTCAATAGTAGAAAGAGATATTGACACGGCAGTAATGTTTTCAGCATTATATTTAACTGAGAGAAACATAGCAACAAAACTAGTCAATTTATCGCTAAATTGTTCAGAGCTACATGTAGATATAGATAGCGACATTAAAGAGTATGAGAGATTAAATAATATTACAATGCATGAAGGACAAAAAAATGCTGTCAAGAATGCTGTTGATAACGGCGTAAATATAATAACTGGCGGGCCGGGTACGGGCAAAACAACTATAATAAAATGTATATTATCTATCTTCAAAAACAGAAATTTATCAGTAAGTTTATGTGCACCAACAGGGCGTGCTTCTAAGCGATTATCAGAGTCAACTGGCGAGGAAGCGAAGACAATTCATAGGCTGCTTGATTTAGATTTTAAGAGCGGAAAAGGCAAGTTTACATTTAATAGTGATAGCAAAATAGAAAGTGATGTTATCATTGTTGATGAGGTGAGTATGTGCGATGAGTATGTATTTAACGCATTGCTATCTGCAACAAGGCGAGGCAGTAGGTTAATTTTAGTAGGAGATAAAGATCAGTTGCAGTCAGTCGGAGCGGGCAATGTTTTAGGAGATATAATCGACTTTGGCGACATTGCAATTAGTCAATTGACATACATTTACAGGCAGGAGCAGGAGAGTTTAATCATTGCAAATGCACACAGAATAAACAACGGCGAAATGCCAATTATAAGAAACAAGGAGAGTGATTTCCTATTCAGCGAAGTTGATGGTCAGACGGAAGTATTAAAGACGGTTGTTGATATGGTATCTAAAAGAATCCCTGCATACTTAAACATAGCTCCTCATGATGTACAAGTTTTATGCCCTATGAAAAAGCAAATCAGCGGTGTAAATAACATGAACAAGGAGCTGCAAAGTGCAGTCAATCCAGAGAGTAAAAACAAGCCAGAGATGAAGCACCATGATATAATTTTTCGTCAAGGCGACAAAATTATTCATGTGGAAAACAACTATGATTTAGCTTGGATGAGAGGTAGCGAAGTAGGTCAAGGAGTGTATAACGGAGATATTGGATTTATCAAGCAAGTAGATAATATTGATAATACAATTGTTGTAGAGTTTGAAGACGGGAGAGTTGCAACATACACAAGGGAAAACTTTGATCAAATTAAGCTTGCGTATGCAATAACAGTGCACAAATCGCAAGGATGTGAGTTTGATGTTGTGGTAATAGTACTTATGGGCGGAATGCCTACATTACTAACCCGCAACTTGCTGTATACTGCGGTAACACGTGCTAAAAGCATGAGCGTAATTGTAGGCAGTGGCGGACATATGCAGTATATGGTTAATAATAATTATACTGCTAAAAGATACACTCTACTAACAGAAATGTTGAGAGAGGAAATGTCAAGACAGTGCAGTGATTAATTAAAAAAACAATAAAAAACATGCAAATATTAGGAGATTTTGTGGCAGATAAAAACACATGCAAAAACAAGGAAAATAAAGCAGATATTAATAGTGGTATTATCAATGATAATGCTGCTAATTTGCCGCCTGAAAATGATTGTTTTCAATGCAGCAATATGACGCTTAAAACTGATCAACATGTGCCGCAAAATACTGAGCTAAATAATATGCAAAATGCAACCGAAAAAGGTAATGAAATTATCTCTGATAAAGTGATAAAAATTGCTGATAAAACTAATGAGAATAACGCAAATAATACAGCTGCAAAAGCTGCTAAAAAACGCACGGAAAAAGTGCGAAAAATATCAAGTCGCAAAATGAGCAGACCGATTGATGTATTTATGAGCAAGTCATATCTTGCATACCTAAATCAAGTTGCGGATGGAGAAAATATTAATAGCGAAGCTAGCATTAGGCATAGCAAGATTACGAAGGTTGAGGAGCTTCTGTCAAGCATGACAGAGGCGGAAGCAATAGCGCTTATTGAGAAATGTGAAAAGGAGAATATCCCTAAGCAAAAACTGAATATACGCATATCAGAGTATTTCAAAAATAGCTTTATTAGTGATGTTAAACGTGGGTGCAAAAGTTTTGTTCAAGGGATATTTCCCGATGATTGCAATTGCATAATTTGCAACAAGGAAATCCCACGAGCAAGCAAGTATGGACTATGTAAAACGCATATGGAGCTAATGCCATTTAATGACCGCAAAATATGTTTGACATGCGGAATGCCTATGGAGAACGAAGCGAAATATTGCCTGAATTGTATGCACAATCATAGGAGCTTTGATATAGCAAGAAGCAGTACAGTGTATACGGGATATCCTGCAAAACTAGTCGCGCTGTTAAAGTTTCATAACTGCAAATGGCTAGCAAAATATTTTGCAGAAATTATGGCTGATACATATATTCTTAATGCGTACGATGCGGATATAATTGTGCCCGCACCACTGTCAAAAGAGCGACAAAAAGAGCGTGGATATAACCAATCATTAGCAATTGCTAAATGCTTATCTAACAGATTGAATTTACCAATAGCAGCAAATACAGTTATTAAGCATAAGCATGTCGAGCAGCAAAGTAAGCTTACTGGACGGGAGCGTCATGATAATGTAAAAGGTGCATACAGCCTGCTGGATAAGTTGCCAGTAAAAGGCAAGAAAGTTGTAATAGTAGATGATATATTAACAACTGGCAGTACTGCAAATGAGATTGCAAGGCAGCTTAAAATTGCAGGTGCAACAGATGTATATGTCATTGTATTTGCAACGCCGAAATTCAATGTACCGGTAGAGCAGCTAAGCAATTACGAAATTATTGACACTGCTAATTTAGGCGACTATGATATATCGGTAGAGCATTTAACCTTTGTGAAAACGCACAATGATATCAATCAAGACAAGTCGAGCGAACGTGATGACAGTGGATGCGATAACATTAAAACTGATGTGGAAACTGCAACAAAAAGCAAATTTAACAAGTGGACAAAACGCAAAAAAGGTGATAGCAGTAGCTGACATAGCTGCTATGATAAATTTTCGACAATATAATTGCATTAATCAGTTATCTTGTTTTTAGTTTATTGACACAAACAGCTAATTAGTGTATAATGTTAAATGTATAAATATTTATATTAGGAGAACTATTATGGGATTATTTTCTAAACTACTTACTAGCGCTAACGAAAAAGAGATTAAGAAGCTAAATAAGCATGCGGATAATGTTGAGTTATTATCTGATGAGTATAAGGCATTAACTGACGAGCAATTAAAGGCGAAAACTATCGAGCTAAAGGCGAGATATGCTGATGGTGAAACATTAGACGAATTGCTATACGAGGCGTTTGCAACAGTAAGAGAGGCAGGCGACCGAGTGCTTGGCATGCGACATTTCCACGTCCAGTTACTTGGCGGAATTTGCTTGCATCAAGGCAGAATTGCACAGATGAGCACAGGTGAGGGAAAGACGCTAGTTGCGACTTTGCCAGCATACCTAAATGCACTAACTGGCAACGGAATGCACGTGGTTACAGTTAATGATTACCTAGCAAAGCGTGATGCTGAGTGGATGGGTAAAATTTATAAATTTTTAGGCATGACTGTCGGAGTTATTTCTCACGGAATGAGTACGGAAGAGAAGCAAGCTGCATACAACTCAGATATTATTTATGCTACAAACAATGAGTTGGGATTTGATTATTTGCGTGATAACATGGTAATAGACAAAAGTCAAAAGTTGCAAAGGACTCTAAGTTTTGCGATTATTGATGAGGTAGATAGTATACTTATTGATGAGGCAAGAACGCCACTTATTATCAGCGGAGCGGGTGCTAAATCTAGTGAAGTTTATCAGTCAGCAAATGGCTTTTCAAAAAGACTAACTGATGAAGATTTCATAATAGAAGAAAAAGAAAAAACTGTCAGATTGTCAGAGAATGGTGTAGATAAAGCGGAGAAGTATTTCAACATAGATAACTATGCAGATATAGAAAATCAGGACTTAGCGCATTTTATAAACAATGCATTAAGGGCAAACTGGATTATGAAAAAGGATGTTGATTATGTAGTTAACGATGGCGAGATAGTTATCGTTGATGAGTCTACTGGTAGGCTTATGGCAGGCAGACGATACAGCGAAGGATTGCACCAAGCGATTGAGGCAAAAGAAAGCGTACGAGTACAGTCTGAGTCAAAGACACTTGCGACAGTAACATTCCAAAACTTTTTCAGATTATACGGCAAATTATCAGGCATGACTGGTACTGCAAAAACTGAGGAAGAGGAGTTCAATCATATCTACAAACTTGACGTTGTAGTATTGCCAACAAACAAGCCAATTTTAAGGAAGGATGACACAGACAAATTATACACTTCTGTTGCAGGAAAAATGCGTGCAGTAGTTGCGGATGTTAAAGCTCATTATGAGAAGGGACAACCGGTGCTAGTAGGTACAGCAAGTGTAGAAAAATCTGAGGAATTATCTAAGTTATTAAAAGCAAACAAAATACAGCATAATGTGCTTAATGCAAAGAACCATAAAAACGAGGCAGATATTATCGCACAAGCGGGCAAAGAATCGGCGGTCACAATCGCAACAAATATGGCGGGACGTGGTACGGATATCGTGCTAGGTGGTAATGCAGAATACATGGCGATTAATAAGTTGTCAAGGTTAGGATACTCTGATGAAATTATAGCAGGTGCTACATCTTTTGCAGCGAGTGAAGATCCAGAAATTATCAAAGCACGAGAAGAGTATCACACATATTATGACAAGTTCAAAGTAGATACTGACGCGGCAAAACTAGAAGTTGTAGAGCTTGGCGGACTTAGAATTATCGGTACAGGCAGACATGACTCAAGGCGAGTTGATGATCAGCTTCGTGGACGTAGTGGAAGACAGGGCGATCCGGGATCAAGTGTTTTCTATCTAAGTATGGAAGATGATATGTTACGTATTTTTGGCGGCGAAACAATGAAGAACGTTGCGGATAGATTTAACTTTGACGCTGATACAGCAATCGAGCAAAGAATAGTTACAAGACAAATTGAGGGAGCTCAAGCAAAGATTGAGAGCAGAGATTTCTCTATCCGTAAAAGCGTACTTGCATTTGATGATGTAATGAACGTACAAAGAAACATTATCTACGGCGAGAGAAACAAAGTAATCAATGACGAAAACATAAGCAAAGAAATCGAGAAAATGATGATTGATCAAGTGGAAATAATTTGTGAGAACTACATGGATTTCTCTGCAGGATATATAAGTTGGGATGTTGAAGGTTTCAACAATGCACTAGAGCAAAGAGTGCTTGCTGACGGAACAAAAATAGTAACACCAGAGCTTGTTAAGCTATACAACTACAATAAAATTCGCGATGTAATACAGGCTGAAGTTTTCCGCCAGTATAAAGAAAAAGTTGCAAACGGAAAAGAAGCAGGCATTGATTATTCTGAAATTGAGAAAGTAGTACTACTACGAAATGTAGATAACAAATGGATGGATCATATCGATAATATGCACAGACTAAAGCAGGGAATTGGACTAGTGTCTTATGCACAAAGAGATCCAGTACTAGTTTACAAGAAAGAAGGTTTGTACATGTTTGACGAGATGATTGATGCAATCAACCGTGACACAGTAACAGTTATCTGCAAAGCAACCGTTGAGAGGAAAGTGGAGCAGGCAAAAGTTGTGCGTGAGTCATCAACTAACGAAGCGGCTGTAACAGGCACAGTGCAAAAAGATGCGGGCAAAGTAGGTCGCAATGACCCATGCAGCTGCGGCAGTGGCAGAAAGTTTAAAAACTGTTGTGGAAAGTAATCGCTAAGCAATAGCACAGAAATATAATCCTATCAAGCAGCTTCTTAATGTTGGCGATAATTACGACGTGCTATTACTTCAAGGGGGCGCATC